>DAIRVI010000022.1:31425-35654 GCA_036802885.1 Pyrinomonadaceae bacterium | reverse complement strand
CCGTCAAACGGCGCCTGGTATCTGCTGCGCTCGACCGCGGGGTTCGGGGCGGCGCAATGGGGACTTTCAACCGATGTGCTGGCGCCCGCCGATTATGATGGCGATCTGAAAACCGACGTCGCTGTATGGCGGCCGTCGGAAGGCAACTTTTATATTCTCAACAGTTTCGACAACACGGTGCGGATTGAGAATTTCGGGCTTTCGGGCGACGTGCCGACGGGCGGAGATTGGGACGCCGACGGCAAGGCCGATCTCGCTGTTTATCGCAGCGGAGCGCAGAGCGTTTTTTATTATCGCGCCTCAATGGGAAATCCGAACGGAAATATTGCTAGTATTCCCTGGGGAATTTCCGGCGATAAACCGGTCGCGGGCGATTATGACGGCGACGGCCGCGCTGATGCGGCGATTTACCGCAGCGGCACTTGGTATATTCGCCAAAGCTCGAACGGGCAGCTTTCGGCGGGCAATTTCGGTCTGGCAAACGACGTTCTCGTTCCGGCTGATTACGACGGCGACGGCAAAACGGACCTCGCCGTTTATCGGGACGGCATTTGGTATCAGTTGCGCTCGGCGCAGGGTTTCGCGGCGTTTCAGTTTGGAATTTCAAACGATATTCCCGCGCCCGCCGACTACGACGGCGACGGCCGCGCCGACGCCGCGATTTACAGAAACGGCGTCTGGTGGATTCTGAAATCACAATCCGGCGCCGCCGAAGCCGTTTCCTTTGGCCTTGGCACCGACGCGCCCATCCCGTCCGCGTACGTAAGGTAACGTCGGCGTCCAGGTCGCTAACGACTGTCGCCAAGTTCGACATAATCGAAAGGACTTTGGATCGGAGCGCTCGTTTCGGCAATGACGGGACCGCCGCTTACCTTCTCCGGGTTACTTTTTTGAGCCGTCCGTCCATCCCTATTAGAGCAGATCAACTCGTCAATCTCCGGTAAATATTCGGCATTCGTTCGGGCAGACTGAGCACATCGTCGATGATCGTATAGCCGACGTTGCCATACAGGTCCTTCAATTCCGCCTCAGATTCGCGGTCGATCGTGATGCAGAACGGCGTGATGCCGGTTGTTTTGGCCTCGGTAAGAGCCTCGCGGACGTCTTCGCGGGCGTAGCGCGCGTCGCCGTAATCGTGGTCGTACGGACGGCCATCAGTCAGGATTATCAGCAGTTTCGTGCGTGCATCCTGTCTTAGCAATTTGGCGGATGCGTGACGGATCGCGGCTCCGAGACGCGTGTTGTTCTGAAAGGTGATACCGCCGATTCGCTTTTCGATTATCTCGGAGTATTTCTCTGCAAAATCTTTTACAACATAAAATTTCACATTTCGCCGGCCCTCGCTAGTAAAACCATTGATCGAGTACACATCGCCGACGGCCTCAAGCGCCTCGCTCATCAGCACCAGGCCTTCTTTTTCGATCTCAATGATCCGGCGGCCCGG
Organism: Pyrinomonadaceae bacterium; assembly: GCA_036802885.1. Taxonomy (GTDB): domain Bacteria; phylum Acidobacteriota; class Blastocatellia; order Pyrinomonadales; family Pyrinomonadaceae; genus OLB17. Next base: position 34,210 of record DAIRVI010000022.1, on the reverse strand, counting down.
ATGAGTATATGGTTGCAGCGGATTGCGCGTGATCGTACGTGCGGTCGATGACGATTGATCGAGCAGGATCGAGACAGCAACGTCACGCTGCTTGCGAAGGCGTTTTGTATAGATATTCTCCGATTGCTGACCATCAGCCTTGCGGTCGATTACAAAATCGACAAGCGCGTTGAGGTCGTAATCCTCACCGTCTATCTCACGGTTAATGCGCGTCAGGTTCTCAGGTTTCATCAACTGGAATTGATGCCGGATCGACGAGATCACGCCGCGGTACCGTGAACGCGTGATTTCGACAAAGTTTCGGTCGCCATTTTTTACTTTTTTCTCGATGACGCGGCTCCACCCGACACGATAATCGTTTAGATCGCGATCCCATTCGTCATAGCCGAATGCAATGTCGCCTTCCTCCAGCGCCTGCTCGGGCACCTCGCTTTGCGACCACGTTTCGGCGCCCTGCAGATCGTCGGGCTCGCCCTCATCGTCAAGGCTGTTCCAGGCGTTAAAGAGGTCACGGATGTCCTGAGCGTCTTTCTCTAGTTTCCGTGTTGCCTTCTCGCTGGTTACCGCTTCGGCCCTGTCCTTGTCGTCGTATTCGAACTCGCTCTTATCCTCGGAATTGTCCGATTCGGCCTCTTGGTTCTGCTCAGGCGTAATGTTTTGAAACAGGCTGTAAACGCGGCTCGTCGCCATCAAAGCGTCAGCTACGACTGCGTTTTGCATGACGAGATATTTGTCGATGATCGCCTCGATCTCACTAACAACTTGTCCGTAAAACTGTTTCGCGTCGTCCGTTGCACCGCCGCAGAGCGTGATCTGAAATAACAATTCGAATGGCACCTGATGGATCGGCAAATCGAAAATGTACGGGCGGTTGGCACGCAAAAACGACTGCATCAGATCGAGGTCGGCGACTAGCCCCCGATATGTATGACGCAAGCGATTGTCGATCCTGGCGTTTTCCATCGTGCCGAAGATCTTTCGAGCAAGCCGCGGCTCAGGAAACGCGCTAAGAACAGCCTTGTAATCAGAATCCTTTGGCAGAATTTTTCGCCGTTTCTTTGCGGCAGCCCTAATTTCCTTTTCCGGCAGAGCCTTTTCCGCCTTCCGAACATCTTCGAGGTAACCGCCAAGCGAAAATGCATCGATTTCCTCTGGCGTGGCTGAGTATAGTTCTGTCAGATCAGCGTATGCCTTCTTTAACGCCTTTGTGTCTCGGTCAAACGTTCCAAATTCAATCTGGCCTGCACCGTGCGCGGCAAGCACCTTGTAAAGCTTAAAATCCATGTCGTCGTTATCGAACTCTGCGACCAAGCCAGGCAGGTATATCGTTTTGCCATCGCCGATCCTCGATTCCTGCGGCATGGCGGCAAGCGGCTCGATCTCGATCGCTTTTCCTGTCAGAGCCTCGACATACATTCGCAAGATAGATTGCACCTTGTCGAGTGGCAGGCCGAGGCGGGTTTTCTGCAGTCGCTCATTTGACGCCCGCGTCTCGAGTGCAAAATAGCTGCGGCTTGCCTTTGCAGATTCCGACTCGCTTGCCGCGAGGCCACTTTCAACCCATTCCTCAAACTGCTCTATCGAGACCTTTCTCAGGGCACCGGGGCTCGATTTATAAGCAGCTAGAGCACTCTCGGCGTCGTTTTCGGCGATCTTCGCGGTCAATTGCAGAACCCGGCGAATGTTATCAGGGGCGGAATTCCGCGACCCAATCTGTTTGAAAAACATCGGCGTCGAGCGCAGAAACGAGATCAATACGGCATTTCCGTGACGGGCTATTGTGCGCGCCAAAGTGCACCAATCATCGAACGCCGCCTGATCTGCGATCAGAACCTGACTGCCAGATGTCACGAAATGCAGCGTCACGCTCCCGCCAAACTCCAGGAATTCGCTCGCCCGCTGCATTAGCAACACTGCGTTTGAAGCAGTTAATTTGTCTAGTGATTCAGGCAGATTTGACCATAGGTCGGCCGTCATACCGCCGGTGCGGCTGGCAAACTGCGACGCGAGCGAGAGCACGGAATCGGCCACATCATTCTTATCATCACCAAATTGATCGAGAATTTTCGCGACTCCCGGCGTGTGCTCGAGAAACTCGGCGCTGTGTTTTGCCGAACGCTGAGCGATGTCGACGGCGAGATCAAGCACCGCGCCAAATAGCTTTTCGTCATCGATCTGACGCGCGATCTTTGGAATAGCGTGAAATGTATCTATTGCAATAGAGCTCGACAGTGTGAGCTGCCGCATGCAAACCTGAAAGATCGCGGAACGCGCCCGTTCCGGAACGCGCTGCAGATCGCTCACACCCTCGGTAAAAAATTTAACGCCCGTTTCGCTGCTTCCCATTGCGAAACGGCGACCGAGCTCGCCCCAATCACGGAGGTTCTCGGCTGAGAGTATTTTCGCAGCTTTTGGCACGGCCTCGACAAATTCGCGGCTGACACGCAAACTTACGCCCGCAAGCGCGGCGCTGATCTCTAAAGCCGCTCGCTTTTTATCGGTTGGCAACTGCCCAAGCCGCCGTGCCAAGTCTGTGAAAGTCGGCTTGTCTTCTTTTTTGTCTTCGGCCACACACCAATTCTAAGGGAAAACGATGAAAGGGGGAAAGGAGGCGAAATTAATGATGATGCTCGCCGGCGACCTCGTTCAGCTTGGTGAGATCGAGCAGCTTTGAAAAATCGTCAAAGTGGAACATGGTGTCGTCTTTGCAGTGTTCGCAGAAGAATGTGACGTCTTCGCCGAGGTACATGTCCTTTAGGTGATAGGCGATGAAGCAGCCGTAGCA
>DAIRVI010000022.1:0-31325 GCA_036802885.1 Pyrinomonadaceae bacterium | reverse complement strand
CGTCTTCGCCGAGGTACATGTCCTTTAGGTGATAGGCGATGAAGCAGCCGTAGCAACGTTGGATGCGCCGGCCGAATTCTTCGAGAACGTGAGCTTCGGTTTCCATAACGAGAAAGAAATCCCCACCCGCTACCGCAGGTGGTACTGACTACTTGACGACGCCGCGCTTTGAGCTATTGATAAATTCAACGAGCAGATCGACTTCGTTACAGCCGAGGATCTCGTCGCGTATCTTTTCGACCGCTTGAGTCGTGTTGAGCTTTGCGGACAGCAGCAGGTGAAACGCGTGATTTATCTTCCCGATCGTTTCTTTTGAATAGCCGCGCCGCTTCATTCCCAAATGATTAAGGCCGTAACACTTGGCGTGATTTCCCTGAATGATCGCATAGGGCATCGCGTCCTTGACCACGACCGAGTATCCGCCGATAAACGCCTCAACTCCGATGCGGCAAAATTGGTGGACGCCCGAATACGCTCCCACGCTGGCGCGGTCGGCGATCTCGACATGGCCCGCGAGCGTGGCGGCATTCGCCATAATGATCTCGTTTCCTAATTGGCAATCGTGTGCGACATGGGCCTGGGCCATCAGCAGATTACCGTCACCGATCCGGGTCACGCCGCCCCCGCCCGCCGTGCCGCGATGAATGGTCACAAATTCTCGAATATGATTACGCTTGCCGATCTCAGTTGCGGTGGGTTCGCCTGCGTATTTTAAATCTTGCGGAGCGAGTCCGATCGAGACAAACGGGAAGACATGAGTCTCATCGCCGATCGTCGTTCGTCCATCGACCACAACGTGTGAATCGAGCCGAACACCGCTGCCGATCGTCACATCGTCGCCGATCGTGCAGAACGGACCGACATGACAGTCGTCTCCGATCTGAGCGGAATGACCGACGATTGCCGTTTCGTGTATAAAAGACGCCATCAGGTTGGAAATCTAGTCTGACGAATTAGCGGCCGTCGGTTCGTCGGAATCTGCCGATACGTTGTGTTTGGATCTTACGACGATTATTACCGAGAAAACGATCGCTACAATCAGGCAAAGCAACGGTGACAATGCACCGAGAATGGCAACCGAAACGATTGCAATAAGACCGAGATTTCGGTTTCCCTTTTTAATGCCGAGGACGAGCGGAACAATGCCGACTATCAGGCCGAAAACAACGCCGCCCAGGATAATATAGTAGAAATAGCTATCGTAAAATTCTCTTAATTGTTCTGGAGTCATAATTTATCTTACTTTGGACGGTCCGCAATAATGCTCAATATCTCTGCTTCGGCCGTGATTTGACCGTCCACCGAGGCCACACCGCGCATCTTCTGTACCTTGCTGCCGATCCTTAGTGCCGTTACTTCCAGCCTTAGCGTATCGCCAGGCACGACCGGGCGGCGAAACTTAGCGCCGTCGATGCCCGTGAAAAACGGTATTTTGTTTTCCCGGTCCTCAAATTCCCGCAGGGCGAGGATCGCACCAACCTGGGCAAGGGCTTCGATCTGCAGAACCCCCGGCATAACGGGAGCGTCGGGAAAATGTCCCTGAAAGAATTGTTCGTTCGCAGTGACCTGCTTTATCCCTACGATCCGAACGCGCGGTTCGAGTTCGATGATTTTATCCACCAGCAAAAATGGATACCGGTGCGGCAATATCTGCTGGATCGCAATTGAATCTAGGATCGTCATCAGATGAAACGAATCGAAAATATATAAGCCAAAAGCCGGGAAAACACTCGTTTCACCGGCTATTGGCCAATCAGAAACTATCGACTATCTTCCTCTTATTTCGGCGCCGCTGTCGTCGCCGTTGTTGCCGGACGCGTGTTATAGTACGTTACAAAATCCTTTGTAATATTTACCGACTGGTCGAGCGCAAGTATCGCATTCATATTTTCGTTAGCCAGAGCCGCTATGTCGAGGACCGCGGTATAGCCTTTTTGCTTTGCAAAATCCTGAATAGCCTTAAAGATATCCGCTTGGATCGGCCCGAGTATTTCGCCACCGCGTTTTGCCGCCATCGCATCATACTCTTTCTTTTTGAACTCCAATTCACGCTGCAGCCGCTGACCGTCGTCCTGTTTTGCCTGAGCCGCTTTTTGGTCAATCGGAACATTCGGGTTCGATTGCATTTTTGAGAGCTCATCAGCGATCGCCTGTATCCGATTCTGAAGCGTTTGCAATTCCGTGATTCGGGGCTTCATCTCAGCCTGGAGAGACTTAAGAGCGTTGACGTATTTTGTAACGCCTTCTTTATCGTCACCAAATATACCGGTGTCGATCCAGCCGATCTTCGAAGTTGCCGGCTGGGCACCACCCTGAGCAAACGCCGAGACCGCAAAAACAGCCGCAAATAGAATGCTCACGGCAAGTGTATTAAATCTTTTCATCTTATTGTAAAACTCCTTAAATTTGGAAGACAAGGCAATTGCCCGTCCGAACCACATATCTCTTTGAAACCTATTTTGCGAAAACTGTTGCTTACCGTTTCAAAAAAAGAAAAGCAATAGTATGTTATCGATAAATCAAAGTCAATATTCTGTAGAACCTAAAATGTCCGTCCGACCGTAAACTTAAACCCGCTACGCTGGCCCGGCAGAAAAATACCCGGCAGTTCCTGCGTAAGGCCAAACTTCGCATTTGGGTTGTAGTAATAGATAAGTCGGAAAGGTACGTTTACGACAGGCACCTGGACCCGGAGTTCGACGCCGACACTCGACTTGAAATCCTTCAGCTTGCCGAATGCCGAGCTATCGACCAGAAGTTGCGAATTTTGCTGCACTTCACCACGGAGATATAACTGTTGAATTTGCGGCGAAAGGCTGGTTGGGCAGCCAAATCGGTTTCCACGACAAAACTCAGTAATGTAATCCGACTTTGTTAAAACTCGATTGCGAAAAAACAAGAGACTTCCAAAACTGCTTTCTAGGTTAGGAGTATTGATCAGTCCTAAAGCAGTAAGCCGGCCGGCACCGAGAAATGTTTCGTCAGGTAAAAACTCGCTGTTGATCGTCTGAATGCCTGTCTTGCGAAGGTTAAAGACCGATCCGAAATCACCGAATACAGCCATATTCGCGGGGCCAAATAACGGGATACGATATTCGACATTTGCGAGGATCTGAGTATCGCCGCCAATAAAGCGGAATGTTCGCGAAAAAAGTGCCGGGTTTGCGCCGGACGCACCAGTTAGGTCGCCGAGCGCCCTGATCTGTCCCGCGAGTGTCGGATTTGTAATGCCGGTGTCTGTATCCGCTGTTCCGAACGCATTTCTAGCCAAAACCACATTTCGGCTGGTTATGTAGGTGTTAAATGGGGCAACCGGGCCGATCGAACGCGAGTCGTAACCGCGAATGTCGTTTTCACTACCAAGAAAATAGCGCGAATACGCCGGCACGCCGCCGATAAACGCGATCGAATTCGCGTTTCTGACTTTGTCGGTTATCGACCAGGTTCCGATCGTTCCTGCCTGGATTCTAAACGCCAACACCTCAGGATTTTTAGTTCTCTTCTTCCTAATCGGGATGAACTGCGAATACTGGATGCTTGGCTGATAGGTTCTGACATCGCCGCCCAGGCCGGCCAAACCTAATGAAAGCGAGAGTGACTTGCCGCCCGCCGTGTCGATGCCATTTGCCGCGGGCTGCCGCGTGTCGTAAACGAAGGTTCCCGTGACCTGACTCGTCAAAATGTTTGGCTGACGGTAAATGACAGGGATCCGCGCAGCCGGGTCGGCGGACGAATTTATTTCCGGATCCTTGATCGAAGTTGCCGAGATCTGATAAGTCAGCCCGATGCGTGAAAACTGAGTAAACCGGCGTTTCTTAAAGAAAAGCTCAGACAAAGGTGCGGTAGCAAAAACATTTGCTCCGTAGGTGCTCTGTGTAAATAGATTGCTCTCACTCGTCGTGACCGTTCCGAGCGGGTTGAAAAGGTCGTTTAGGACATTCTGATTCTGCGTCAAAAACGTTCCTTCACCAAAAAACTGATAACGAGTTGCAAAAAGTGAAAAACCAACGGAGATCGGCCGATCGCGAAAGTACGGCTCTTGATACGAAAATTGCAAGCTCTGCTGACGATTGCCCGCCCCAAGGTTAAGGGAAAGAACCTCGCCGCGGCCCGCTAGATTGTTTGTCGAATACTCAAGTCCGAAAAACGAACCGCCGATCCCCGAAAGACCGCCATTAAACGAGATCTGCTGGCGTCCTTTTTCCTTGACCTTAACGATCAGATCGACGTCGCCTTTTTCTTCGTCAGTGCGAATTTCGACGTCCTGTTCCTTGTCAACCGGATCGAAATACTGTGTTTGATTAAGCCGGGCAACCGAGATCTCGAGGAAATTCTGGTTATATATGTCGCCTTCGTTCAACAGAAATTCGCGCCGCATCACCTTATCACGTGTAAACGTGTTGCCGGTGAACTCAAGTCGGCGAAGCGTGAACTGCTTGCCCTCATCAATTCGGATCGTAATATCAACGATGCCCTCATCCGGTTTTGTCGTACTGTCCTTAAACTCCGGCTCGAATTCCGCGTTGTACTGCACAAACCCCTGAGACCCATAGACTTTCTTCAGGTCCTCATAAACAGCGTCCTGCAGGCGTTTGCCATTAGCTATCTCGCCTTTTTTGAGGCCGACATACCCGAGTATCTGCTGCTCTGAGAAAATCGAATTTCCCTCAACCTTGAGTTCGCCAACACGGAAAATTTTGCCCTCCGTCACGGGAACCTTTATTTTTAGTGTGTCGTCCTTCGACGTGATCAACGGGAGCGGAAAGCTCTTCAGGATCGGGAAACCAGTCCGCTTATAACCGAGGCCGACGACTTCTGGTTCGCCGATACGAGCCTGGAAATATCCCTTTGAAAACATATATGCGCGGACATTTTTTTGCAGGTCGTATTCGAGTTTTCTGAGGTCAAGGATGTCCATTCCCTTAACGCGCGATATCAGGCCGGTTTCCTTTACAAGCGTTAGAGCATTGCGAAGCTCGCCATCCTTAAACCGCTGATTTCCTTCAAAGTCGATTTGGACGATACGCGAGCGGTTACCTTGTTCGATCGTAAATGTGAGCGCGATCGATGTGGCCGACACTTCGTCTTCCTGAACAGTGACCTTAGCGTTCGGATATCCTTTTGACGCAAGCATCTCACGCAGCACTCGTGTTGCCGAACGGGCCTTCACAGGGTCGAAAACCGATTCTTTCGAAACGCCGACACGTTTTTCGCGGAATTCCTTAAGGATGTCAGATTCCTGAAGCGCCTTTGCACCCTTAAATTGCAGATCCCGTATGATCGGGAGCTCGCGGACCTCAAAAATCACGTTTACGCCGCCGCGAACGCCATCCTCGGTCAAAACGCGCGTTGCTGTCTTGTCGAAGAAGTTAAGCGAAAGGAGCTCTTTCAGATCACGTTCGAGAGCAGCCGGATCGTAAATGTCGCCCGCCCGCGTCTTAATATAGTAGAGAAGGTCCTCGTCCCGAAGGCGCCGATTTCCCTGTATGTCAACGCTTTCGACGACCTGTTGGCTTTGAGTGGCCAAATTAATAGGCGTCTTCGGAGTAAGATCGGTTCGGGCAAATGTGGAAAGCGCCAAAAAGGCCAAAACCAGTGCCACCAATCCGAATGCGCGTGCGTTGTTCATAAAAAGCTAGACTTCCGTTTAGGGCAAATAAACGAGCTTCTAAAAAGCTCCCAGATCACCGATTTAATTGTCGCGAAATGATAGAATAAACCAACAAAAACCGCATTTCAAAACAAGGAAATTAATTGCCTGTTTGATTCTGCCTGTTAAGCTGAGGTTGCCTTTGCCTTCTATCCCGCAAGCTTACGAATTATACAAGGAAAGCCGCGGAAAGAAAATGCCGGAGTGTGCGAGGAGTTATGCTTTTTGAGAGAGTTCCTTTTCCTTTTTGCGCGCCCGGACCTCGCGAAACGCGAGTTTTTCGCCAGCGGCGTACACTTCAACAGTGCTCGATTCGCTGATATCACCCTGAATAAGGGCTTCGGAAAGCTCGTCCTCGACGTATTTTTGCAGGGCGCGTTTTAGCGGCCGGGCACCATACTTGCGGTCGGCGCAGGTTTTGTCGATAAGCCATTTGCGGGCATCTTCGGCAAGGAGAATTTTTAGCTTACGGCTTTCAACTATCTTATTCAGCTTAGCGATCTGGAGATCGACGATTCGTAAAAGGTCTTCGTCTTGCAACTCGTCAAACAGGATTATTTCATCGAGACGGTTGATAAACTCTGGCGCGAAGGTCTTTTTGACCAGCGACATCACCTCGTCCTCCATCTGATCACGCGTGCCTGCGGCATTTGCCTGGAAACCGAGCGATGAACGTTTTTGGATAACACGGGCGCCGAGATTTGAGGTCATGATAAAGATCGCGTGCTTGCAGTCGACGGCCTGGCCGAGAGAGTCGGTCAGCACACCATCCTCAAAAACCTGTAATAAAACGTTAAAGAGATCGGGATGAGCCTTTTCGACCTCGTCAAACAGCACAACCGCGTATGGCGAACGGCGCAGCTTTTCGGTCAACTGGCCGCCGTCCTCGTGGCCGACGTATCCGGGAGGCGAACCGATGAATTTTGAGACGGAATGTTTTTCCATAAATTCGCTCATATCAAAGCGAATCAAGGCTTTTTCTGATCCAAAAAGATACGCGGCGATCGAGCGTGCGACCTCGGTCTTGCCCACGCCTGTCGGTCCAAGAAATAGAAATGAGCCGACCGGACGACTTGGATTTTTAAGGCCCGCACGGGAACGGCGGATCGCTCGCGCAAGAGCCGAGATGGCCGACCGCTGTGACACGATGCTTTCGTGCAGTGCGGTCTCGATAGTCAGCAGCTTTTCAGCTTCCTTTTGCTTGACCGACGAGACCGGAACGCCTGTCCAGCGGGCGATTACATCGTCCACATCATCCTTTGTGACCTCAACAGCAAAGAATGTATCGTCCAAAGAACGGAGTTCGTACGAGATCAACTGATCTTCGTTAGCGGCTGTGCGTTTCCAATTCTCGACGGTTTCCTTCCACGATGGCTCGCCTCGATTTTCGATCTGATAGCGAAGTTTGGCTCGGGCGCCGGCCTCATCAAGCACGTCAATAGCTTTGTCGGGCAAAAAACGGTCGGCAATATAGCGGTGCGATTGGGTGACGGCCGCGGCAAGAGCTTCCTTCGAATAACGAAGCTGGTGAAACGCCTCATAGCGCTCAACAATGCCTTCGATGATCTCGAGAGCTTCGGCCTCGGTCGGCGGCTCTATCTTTACGGCCTGAAAGCGGCGCTCCAGCGCGCGGTCTTTCTCGATGGTCTTGCGAAATTCGGCCGGCGTCGTCGCTCCGATACATTGAATATCGCCGCGTGACAAAGCTGGTTTCAGTATGTTTGCGGCATCGAGCGTGCCCTCGGCAGAACCGGCTCCGACGAGCGTGTGCAGCTCATCGATAAAGACAATATTCTCGTCACTTTCCTTTAGTTCGGCCATTATCTTTTTCAAGCGTTCCTCAAACTGGCCGCGGTATTTTGTACCGGCAACGACCAGAGAAAGGTCGAGCGAGAGGATACGTTTGTTTTCGAGAAAAGTCGGAACGTCCTTATCAACAATGCGTTGAGCGAGGCCCTCGACGATCGCCGTTTTACCGACGCCCGATTCGCCGATGAGGACTGGATTATTTTTTGTTCGACGGCAGAGTATCTCTATGATACGTTCCATCTCTGGTCCCCTGCCAACGAGCGGATCGAGACGACCCTCGACGGCTTCGACTGTCAGATCACGAGTGAATTCGAGCAAGCCGGGTGTTTTCGAGTTTTCCTTTGTCGCCGGCAATACACCGGGAACGACGCTTTGCCGCGACATCTCATCGCGAACGTCGTTCAGCCGCAGGCCGTAGCCAAAGAGTATCTCGGCGGCGACGCTTTTCTCTTCGCGGACGATACCCAGAAGGAGGTGTTCGGGGCCGATATGACGATTTTTCAATTGACGGCTCTCGTCGTTAGCGTAAAACAGGATCTGTTTTGTAGCAGCAGAAAGGTGAAGCTCGGAGGACTGCGGAATACGGTCGCGCAGGACGATCCTTTCCTCAACGTCGCGCCTGATACTGTCAACGGTAAGGACATGACGAAACGGAAAGAAGCGTGCTGAGATGGTTTTATCCTCACGCATCAGGCCTAGTAGGATATGTTCCGGTGCTATGACCTGCGAACCATATTGGAGTGCTTCGTAACGGGCGAAAAAGATCACCCGACGGGACCTCTCCGTGTAGCGTTCAAACATATGAATCCTTTACCGACTTTTCGTTGACGGAAAACATTATAACGAAAAATCGGTCGACGGCAACAAATATTTCAAGTAAAAATCTAACTAGCTTGGCTGGAATATAGTCGCAAAGGCGCCGAAAATCCACAAGAAAATGAATATTTTGCTTAAAAAAACAGTAAGAGGGTGAGCAGGATTAATTCGCCATACGCGAACGAAGGTCGATATCAGGCGTGTCGTCCGCCGCAATTTCGCGAATCAGGGCCTCGTCACGGTTGGTGATACCACGAAGGACTTGTCCGGCCGGAGCGAGCTCGACACGCGACGTAAGCACACGCGAAACGCGTTTTGGCAGGAATTTGGGAGCGATATTAGCGATCGAATCCGACAGTGCAACAATGTCTCCGCCGCCCGACCAATGCTCGCGAACAACTGATTCGTCCGAACGATTTACGAGACGGAGCAGGACGAGGGCTACGACATAGAGATCATCGACCTGACCGATGAATGGAAAAACGTCCGGGATGAAATCGAGCGGCGAAATGACATACACGATTGCCGCCAGGAAAAGAGCCTTTTCAGCCGCGGGCACGCGAGCGTCTTTGAGGAGGCGTCCCAGGAGCATCACCATGTTCGGCAGGAACATTAAAAAGCTGTGCATACGGCCTTTCAGTTCGGACTTTTCACGGCGTTTCATTTTCGATTTCGACTCTTTCATCGTTTTACCTCGTTCGCTTTTCCAAAGTGTATTGAATAGCCGATATTAGAGCAAGTTTGGCGCCTGTTAGTTGTATGGTAAATTCGAGATGACTGACAAGGCTTATTTTCGCCAACGACGACTAATTATATGATCTTGCAGCAAATTCGTGAGCGAGCCGCCGCCGACCTTCAGCATATTATCCTGCCCGAGGGCGAGGACATCCGAACCGTACAGGCCGCAATCATCTGTGTTCAGGAGCGAATCGCAAAAGTCACGATCATTGGCGACGAGGAAAAAGTTCGTTCGCTCGCGTCTCAGGCCGGAGCGAATCTGAACGGCGTTGAGATCATCGACCACCGCAGATCGCACGACCGTGGCAAACTCGCGACGCTATATCACCAAATGCGCGTTTCCAAAGGCGTCACTCTTGAGGAAGCCGAGGAGACGGTAAAAGACCCGCTCTATTTTGGAAATCTAATGGTCCGTGAGGGTAAAGCCGACGGTTCGGTTGCTGGTGCGACAAACACAACGGCTCATACGGTCGCCGCCGCTTTGCGATGTATCGGCGTTCGACAGGGAATGAACACAGTTTCGAGTTTTTTCTTGATGGTCGTGCCTGATAAGAAGTTTGGCGTTAATGGGGCGATGATCTATGCAGATTGCGGCGTGGTGATCGACCCGAATGTAGGCGAACTTGCCGAGATCGCGATCGCTTCGGCCGATTCGTGCCGTGCGCTGCTTCAGGTCGAACCGCGTGTCGCGATGCTCTCATTCTCAACTAAAGGCAGCGCCAAACATCCGCTTATTGAAAAGGTCATCGAGGCGACAAAGACGGTCAAGGTTCGAATGCCCGATCTCGCCATCGACGGCGAACTCCAGGCCGACGCCGCTCTCGTCAAATCTGTCGGCGATTCCAAAGCTCCCGGCTCGCCCGTCGCCGGCCGTGCAAACGTCCTCATTTTCCCCGATCTCAACGCCGGCAACATTGCCTACAAACTAACCGAACGCCTAACCGGCGGCACCGCCATCGGCCCGATCCTCCAGGGCCTCGATCGCCCGTGCAACGACCTCTCCCGCGGCTGCAAAGCCGAAGATATTGTTGATGCTGTCGCGATCACCGCAGTGCAGTCGCAGGCGAGAAAGAATGGTTAGTAGCCTATTGAGGTCGAACAAACTCTTTTAGACTTGCGTCAATGTTTTTATAGAGGTCTGGAAGCCAGCTTGGTGTTTGATTCGAGGATAAGCCCGTCCGGCGGAAGTCTCTCGGCGCAATTATTACTTGCACATTCTCTTTTCCTATTCGGGCCACCAAAACAAAAAGTTGGTCAGCAACGTCATCCCCCATTGCAAGACACCCTGCGGACAGCTCCTTGCCATGGATAAAAATATCGCCGCCAAGGTCGGAACGACCGTCTGCTAGCGCATGCTGTTTATCTACATCATTCGGATAGTTTAGCTTCAACGAGAATCTGTAGCCGCTATTTGGGTTAAGTCCTTCGATTCGATATATTCCCTCGGGAACTTGACGATCTCCCTTACGCAACTTAGGACCGGCTCCGCCACTCATCGCAAGAATCGGATAACTAGTCACGAAGATCCATGAATTCTGATCTTTTGCCCACACCTCAAGATTCTTTTCATTCTTGAAGGCCAGCAACGCGACCTGTTTTGGGGGATAACTAAGGCCTGCCTTTTCAAACGCCGGATTCAATTTGGACTCGGCACTGGGTCCGATTTCACGAATTACTTCGTCTACCGTTCGATTTGGCTTTGGAACTAGTCTCGGAGCTACGAAAATGGCCGCTCCACCTATTGCTAACAGTAGTACAGAGATCAAAACCCATTTTGTTTTTATCATTATGATTCCGTTAGGTTCCGCACTTCAGAGATCAGTGCAGGGAGAAAGTTATGCACGATATTCCAAACGATCGAATAATCGATGCCGAAATAATCGTGAACGATTCGGTTTCGGAAACCTCTGATCCTATCCCAATCTATCGTTGAATATTGAGCTTTAAATTCGTCAGGTAAACGGTTGGCCGCTTCACCGATTATCTCGAAATTGCGGGCGACGGCATCGGCGGTTTTCTCATCAACGGTGAATTGTTCGAAATTCATTCCGGCGGTGTATCGCTGAATTTTCTGAGCCGATGCCAATATGTCTTCGATCAAAAGTATTGCGCTTCGCTCAGACATATTTCAAATCGCCTTTTATTTGTTTGAAATATTGGGGCTTGATGCCGTTGCGGGAAACAAGATCGACGCGGAGATTAAGAATGCGTTCGAGGTAATTGCCGAGGTCGATGAATTCGATGCCGACGGGTGAATTGAATTCGACGAGTATATCTACATCGCTGTCATTCCGCTGCTCGTTACGCGCGTATGAACCGAACACAGCAAGAGTCTTGACCCTGAAAAGATCAAAGAACTCCGCTTTGTGCGAAACAAGAGTCTTTTGTATCTGGTTAAAATTCGTCATATTCTCATCAACGAAACTTTAACAATAACTACGATCTACTTCAATCAAAATCTAGCCTGCGCGCCATCACGGCCGTGCAGTAGCTGGCGAGGAAGGCATCAAAGTATTAACGCCTCCCTCAGCCCAACTAACTGACTAAATCGTCAGCGCTTCGGTTCCAGAATGATTTCGCGCGCAAGACGGTCTTGCAGGACTTCCCGGATTTCGAGACGCTCCTTGTAACCTTGCATTTGCGTTTTGTCGTCACCGACTACTTGTTGAGCAAGGTTGTCGGCTTTGTCCTCATTCGCTTCCATGGTGGCCAGATCTTTGTACTCGGTCATCAACATAGTGTTGAAATCGCCCGAGCCATGGGCCTCGGTGGTCAAAACTTTGTAGGAGAGAATTAGTCCCGCTTTCTTTGACGCTTCCTGGTTCTTTTTCCACTCGGTTGCGAGGAAATTCATATATGCAGCATCCATTCCGGGCTTAATGCGAATAAAGGCGACGTTCCATACCGATCCGTTTCGATAGGGTCGATTGACTTGTCCTAATACAACGATGCTCAATGCCAAAAGAATGGCGATGATCGAACCAACAAATATACGTTTGCGTGTCATAAATCTCCTGTTTAGTCTAATTGAGCGAAAACCAAAGGGGCGTGGTTAGAGCTGTCGCCGCACTCGATTCAAGCGCCAGCTGCCAAATTTTGTTAGTAACCGCTATAGTAACACGATTAAGTGTCTCGACAATGCAATATCGCCTTATTGTCCAGTCCTTTTTGCTATCCTACTCGCAGCTGCAAGCCGTGGATATCGTTGACGCTGTCGCGATTACAGCCGTACAGTCGCAGGCAAGAAAGGCCTAGATCTAAGCTTGTCAGTTACAACAAGTTCGTTAAAGAACCCGCTTCTTTGGTTTGTTCTCTTCCGCTTTGCGGCGCGAGTATTCGGTCTCTATCTCGACCCGCACCTGACCAGGACCATCGACCGATGAGCGCTTATCCTCGTCCGAGACCAGGGCATCATATCCAACATGGATACCAGGAAGGCTCCAGTAGCGATCCTCGTATTTGAACTCTCGTCCACCATCAGTCTTGAATGTGCCGCCCTCGCTGTAATGCGCCTTTCCGTACTTTGCCATAAGTTCATCACTCACGCTTTTTTGTGCCGTGAGGCCTTTCGTCATGAATATTACCGCTGCGATACGGCCTCCTTGATCTAGTCGTACCCAGACGGTCGAGCCGGCGACCCAACGAGGAATACTACTTGCCGGCAATTCGATACTCCTTGTATTCGGGTCCGACTTACCGCCGCTCTCTAACCCGTTCAGAAGATCTTCCATGCCCGGCAAGGGCACCGACAGTTTTCGGTCTGTGGAATCGCAAGCTGTTGTGATATCCGCCGGTGGTCCGGCTGAAAAAATGCTGATCTCCATGGGAGGACAGTTCGGAAAACTGAATTGATTGCCCAACGTGATCGAGCCTGCAAATAAGGTCAGGTCAACCTTCGCCGCTTTTGCCTTTGCGATTGACGGATCGGGTGATGCGGCTTTACCTGCTGCAGCGGCGGTCGCGGTCAGCGGCGGCACTGGTTTCCTGACCCAGGCATAGTATTCGGTGCGGAACTTGGGAGAAAATAATTGTACGAGCAGGAAGTCCAGGAAGGCTGGATCAGCCTCGTATTTGGCCTCAAGCGGCCGATATCGCGGGTCCCGAATGGCCGGTGGGGCCTCATCGATGCTGTACCGGGAAAGAGCCCTGCGGTATTGCTCCTGAATAGGCGCGGCCGCGGCCGGAAGAGTGTACATCCCGGCATTCGGGGCCATCAACAGGTCGCGGACCATCATGCCGTTGATCCGCCAAAGCGCGACCATAAAACGGGCGTGGCTGTCGACGTCATCGGTTCCCTTAGTCGCCGTTTTAATTCTTTCAACCGTCGGGAACTGGGCAAGATTTGCCGGGTTGGTGATTAGCGGGCTCTGCGCCCAAAGGGTCGCGGTCGACATCAACGTCAGAACCGCAACAACGGGAATTCTTGATCGCTGTTTCATATCTCCTCCGACAAAAATAATGAGAGATCTTTAAAAAAAATCATTCTTATTCATTCACAGTTTAGATTTAACCGGTTTTTTTTCTTTTGCTTTACGGCGAAGATATTCGGCTTCGGTCATGATCCGCACCAGACCTACTTTACTGCTGGCGCGTTCCGTATCGGTGTCGTCTTCCAAATTAAAAACCACGTCATACGTTACGCGAAGGCCGGGCAGCGTCCACGACGGTTGATTGTAACTAAACGGGTTTCCGACATCAGGCTTGAAGGTCTTGGGCGCGATGCTGGTTGGTTTTCCATATTTGGCTGTGAGGTCTCTCGTGACGGCGTTCATTGCATTGCGGCCGTTGGTAAACAGCGAAACGCCATCCAGCTTTCCGTCATGAACCGTAACGTATGCGGTGCAATCCTTGACCCACGACGGGCAATTGCTTGGTATCAGTGTAACCGTCTTCACATCTTTAGCCACCGTGTCGTCCCCCATATCCCTTGCGAGCTCGGTCACCAGATCCATGAGCGCCGGAAAGCAATTTTGTTTTAACGGGCCGAGTTGGAGGAGCGGGCAGTCCCGCAGACCCAGCGGATCGCCAAACCTCATTCCGAGAATGTTTATGTCAACTTTTGCCGCGAGTGCCTTTGAGATCGAGGTATCTGCGGTTGCCGCGCCGGTTGTTGCTGTTGTAGAGCCTCCGAGCACCTTACCCGTTGCCGGATCTTTGCAGGCGCTGAGCTTTGTCGCGATATCGGAGTGGAGTTCCGATTTGAAAAGTGGGATGTCGGGAACATTTGTCGGGCGGTCGAGATATTCTACGTGGCAATAGTTCGCGTTATCTGGGGTTGCCGGCGCGCCGCGCTGGTCGCTGTCGCTGCGACAGTATCTTACCACCACGCGTTCGGTCGCTTTGTCCCGATTGCATACGTATTCAACGTTGTATTTGAAGCCCGGCGCCTGAGCCGGCAATTGGATCACGCCGATAAACACAAGCGCAAATAACGGAAAAACATGAATCATAACATTGGTATGCATTCTGATTACACCTCTTATATTTCCTGACTTTCGAAAACGATTCTTCTGCGTTTGAATATCTCTATTTTATAACGCACTTTCATCTGATTGGCAACGGATAAGTTAGGTGAACTAGGATAATATGTTCCGATCTAATTTTTACGCCTTTCTGTTATCCTACTGACGAACTGTTCAATGGATCGCAAAGACAATCCTTTAAGACGCTTTCTTGATCGCCTCGGCCCCGGCCTTATCACCGGCGCTTCGGATGACGATCCGTCGGGGATCGGGACGTATTCGCAGGCAGGGGCGGCGTTGGGATATACGACTCTGTGGACGGCGATCGTAACGCTGCCGTTGATGATCGTCGTCCAGCATATCTGCGCAAAGATCGGAATGTGCAGCGGGCGCGGACTCGCCGGCGTCCTGCACCGATATTATTCAAAAAAGCTGCTTTATCCGGTCGTCATCGGTTTGGTTATTGCGAATACCATCAACGCGGGCGCAGATATTGCGGCGATCGCGGCTGCGATAAATATGTTCGTTCCCGTCCCGATCTCGGCGATGGTGATACCAATTGCAGTTGCGATCGTCGTCCTGCAAATCTGGGGATCATATCGTCTGATAATGAAGATCTTCAAATGGTTGACGCTGTCGTTGTTTGCGTATGTCATCGCGGCGTTTCTCGCAAAACCCGATTGGTTTGCCGTCGCAAAAGCCACATTCATCCCACAGATCTCGTTTACCAGCGAATACATCACAACCATCGTCGCCATCCTCGGCACAACGATCTCGCCCTATCTATTCTTTTGGGAAGCGAGCGAGGAAGTCGAGGAAGAAAAGAGTGAGGGACGAACAAAACTGTCCGAGCGAAAAGGCGCGACCGACAAAGAGATCAAAAAAGAAAAGATCGACACTATCGTCGGTATGCTCTTTTGCAATGTGGTTTTCTACTTCGTGATACTCGCGGCCGGAGCGACACTGCATGTTTCCGGAAAAACGGATATCCAATCGGCGACGGACGCGGCCCAGGCGTTAAGGCCGCTCGCCGGAAATTTTGCAACGGTTTTATTCGGAATTGGATTGATCGGTGCAGGACTACTCGCGGTTCCCGTGCTGACGGGCTCGGCAGCTTATGCGGTCGCGGAAACATTCGGCTGGCCGTCGGGGCTAGACGAAAAGCCACGTCACGCAAAAAAATTCTACGCGGTTATTGCCGCCTCGACCATCGTTGGCGTCTTGATCGATTTCGCGGGCATTAATCCGATCTCGGCGTTGTTTTGGACAGCCGTCATCAATGGCGTCGTAGCTCCGCCTCTGCTCGTGGTCGTGATGCTCGTCGCAAATAACAAACGCGTAATGGGCAGCCGTACAAACGGCCTATTCGCTAATATCGTCGGCTGGCTGGCGTGCATTATTATGTTCGCCGCCGCTATCGCGATGTTTTTAACTTGGGGCAATTAGGCTGCAATTTGGTCGTCCCGGCCCTTTCTCGCAAAATTCACAAGGCATTTAGGACAAAGGCAATCGTTGAACGTGACTTTTAAGTGCGCTGCATCCACCGTTGAGATTGTTACCTCCGTACACCAACAGCCGCCGAGATTGGCTCCGCACCCAAACTCGTCTCCACAAGACGCGCAGATTTTACTTTCGTGTTGCGAAACGGGGCAGTTCGGCATAAAGGTCCTGGTCAATCCTGCCAACTTTTGAACGCAAGAACAGCATTAAGACCGCCAAAGGCAAATGAATTTGAGATCGCGGCTTCGACAGACGCAGGTCGCGCTTCGTTTACGACCACATCGATATTACATTCAGGGTCAAGCTCAGTAAAATTGGCGGTCGGCGGTAGTATCTGATGATGAAGTGCAAGGACCGTGGCGGCCGATTCAATGGCGCCGGCCGCACCCAGCGTGTGACCGTGCATCGATTTTGTCGAACTCACGGCGACCTTATCGGTATCCTCACCAAAGACGGATCGGATCGCCGCCGACTCCATAGTGTCGTTCGCCTGAGTTGCCGTCCCGTGTGCGTTCACATACCCAACCTGTTCGGCGGCAATATCGCCGTCCTTAAGGGCCAAACGCATGGCCTTTGCCGCGCCATCCACCAGCGGCATCGTCAAGTGGTGGGCATCTGCGGACATCCCGAAACCGGCAATTTCGGCATAGATCATGGCTCCCCTGGCTCGGGCATGATCCAGTGTTTCCATCACGAACATTGCCCCGCCCTCGCCAAGGATCATGCCGCTTCGGTCTTTCGAGAACGGTCGGCAAGTATCGGGGGATACTACCCGCATCGTTTCCCACGCCTTTAGATTTCCAAAGCAGATCGGGGCCTCGCTCCCGCCGGTAACCGCAATATCCAACGTGCCTTGACGGATCAACCAGAACGCTTGCCCGATCGCATGATTTGCCGATGAACAGGCAGTCGACGTTGTAAATGTTGCGCCTGTCAGGCCATAATCCATCGATACGTGACTCGCGACGGCGTTGCTCATGCCCCGGGGGATGGCGATCGGCTGATGATGCTGCTTGCCTTCCGCGTATAACTTGTAATAGAGGCCATCCTCCGTCATCTTTCCACCAAGGCACGAGCCCGTAATAACACCGCCCTTGTCACGCAAATCATCCGTAAATTCGATACCGGAATCGGTTATAGCTTCGCGGGCAGCGACGATCCCATATTGTGCAAACGGATCTAGCCACAGGAGACGCTTCTCATCGAAGTGCCCGTTAGGGTCGAACTCACGAACCTCGGCTGCATTTTGAAATCTCAGCGTCGAGGCGTCGAGCTTTGTTATCGGACCGATCCCCGTTCGACCAGCGCTCAACGATGCCCAAAATGCATCGGCATCATTCCCGATGGCAGAAACAACGCCGACACCCGTGATGACAACTCGTCTCATCGTTTATGATTTGTCTGCGATGGGAGCAGAGGGTATTTTGGGTTGACTGTCAGGATTAGCGAGCAGCCACTCGACGCCCTCGACCACTTCAGCAACGCTCTTCATTGATTGAACTTTGTCGTCGGGAACCATGATTCCGAACTCCTCTTCTAGTTCGAAGATCAGGTTCAGGCCATCGAGCGAATCTAGACCGAGAGACTCAAATGTTGTATCCATTTTAATATCTTCCGTTGAAACCTTCTTAAAGGCCGCAAAAACCCTAATAACCCTTTCCGAAACTGTTACCTCTGACATTCTGTCTGCTCCTATGAATTGTGGGAATCCAACTAGTTGAATTTATTATAGTTGGCGTTGTTAGTCAAAGCAGGTGCCGTCCGTCAAAAAAACTTAATCTGGGCGACTAAATATAGTTTTAATAGAGCTCATTTTCGCCGGTCGGGCGTGTCTTCCAGCGTTTGTGTATCCACATCCATTGATCCGGGTAGTCACGAATGATCTTCTCGATCTCGGCGGTGAATGCGGCGGTGGTTTCTACAATATCATGCTTATGGTCACCGGTTTTTGACGGTTCCAGCAACCGGCCGTGAACCATTTTGTAACGCCCGGTAGTCTTGTCCCAAACACAAAAAACTGGAAAGATAAGTGCGTCGGCACGGATGGCAACCATTGCCGCGCCACTGGGTGTGCACGCCTCAACGCCAAAGAAAGGAACGAAGACGCCCACTTTTTGCTGGGCGTTCACATCGGATAATATGCCAAGTCCACCACCATCCCGGAGAATACCGATCGCGCGCATAGCCGAATTTGTTTTGTTTATGGGCGTGTTTCCAAAACGCGTTCGCAGCGCGGTCAGCATATCGTCGATCCTCGGATTATCGAGCGGACGCGCAAGATAGCTAATAGGTTCGTAAAGAGCGGCAAAGGCAAAAACAAGCATTTCCCAATTTCCGAGATGGCCAGTGGTTATCAAAACGCCGCGGCCCTCGGCTTTGTTTCGCTCATAGAGCGCCCTGGCTTCGTCGTCGAGCCTGAAATCCACGATCTCGCCAAGGTTCGACCGATCGTATTTTGGCAACTGGCTGAGCTCACCTAAAACTCGACCGAGATTATCAAAAGTACCGCGAAGTAAAGCGCGCCGCTCAGCCTCGCTCTTATCCGGAAATGCGATCTTGAGGTTGATAAGGCCCGTACGGCGCAGGTCCTTTAGAATGTAGGGTAACGTTCGCATTATCCCCATACTCAGTCTTACGGCGACGCCTCGCGGCAAAATGCCGAAAATGCCGATCATAGCCCGCGCGGCAAAATACTCAACCGCGATAATTGTTTTACTCTTTTTTGGCATTTATCAGCGCAAAACAAATGTCTATCTTAGCAGGGTAGTCGATAAGGACGATTCATTCGGCCACGCCGCTTCGTAACCACTTAAGCGACTGTTCGCGGTTGGTAAAAAACTTGACGTGGACGCCGCGACTGCGGGCGATAGTCTTAAATAGATCGCTTAGCTCGGACGGCACAAAATTCTCAAGGCACAAGGCAAACCAGAGATTTGGGACGACAGTTGCCGCTCTTACACCTGACTGGACGATCTCGCTGGCGTCAGGCTCCCGTTTTGGAACATAGCCCTCCACAAGCACGCAGCGGCAGTCATATTGCTTACAGGCGTTTTGGACCGATGTCCAAAATTCCTCTTCCTGTGCAGGCGATACCTCATAGTCAGCACCGAGCTTAACGGATATATAGTCGCCGCAATGTTCGATTTGAAATGTCTTAGGCATTTTTTATCGGTCGAAGGACTTTAATTACCTGCAAACTTCAGAAATTAGAAACCGGTCTGTTTCGAGACTGTTATAAATCAATTGATGACATTTTGCAAAGAGCAAGGCAGGCGGCGAACCCTTACAAAACTCTTACAATCGCGTGTCCAAAGACCTGTTAAGGTTTAGACGTGGGCGAATTATCGCCCGACCGCAATCTTAAGAACAGAGGGTGTTATACCAATGCAAAATGTAGTCGAATTTGAACCGTCCAGAGCCGAGAGAAGAAACTGGAACACTATCTTTTTTGTCGCGACCTTTCATATTCTGGCAGTCGTCGCGCTATTTACATTTAGCTGGCAAAACCTGCTCGCCGCATTTTTAGTTTGGTGGGTTGCAGCAAGCTGGGGCGTCGGGATAGGTTATCACCGTCTATTTACGCATCGCGGATTTAAGGCGCCGACCTGGCTGCAATATTTTTTCGCTACGTGCGGCACGCTCTCTCTTCAGTCAGGCCCGATCGCCTGGGTGACCACACATCGAATCCATCACGCATTTACGGAAACCGACAAAGATCCGCACAGCCCCCGCAACGGCGCATATTGGTCGCATATCGGTTGGATCTTTCGCGGAACCGCGCAGGTACAATCGCAGGCAACAATGCAGCGATATTCCCCCGATCTCACAAAAGACCGTTATCTGTCGTTGCTCGATAAGTATTATTACGTGCCGATCATCGTCGTCGCAGCGGTAATGTTCGCTGTTGGCGGATGGACGATGGTGATGTGGGGCGTGTTCCTCAGAACGGCGGTAAGCTGGCATTTTACGTGGCTGGTTAATTCAGCGACACATCTTTGGGGCAGCCGGCGTTTCGACACGCGGGACGATTCGCGTAACAATGCGCTGGTCGCCGCGGTGACGTTTGGCGAAGGCTGGCACAATAATCATCACGCCTTTCCCCGCTCTGCAAAACACGGTCTGACATGGAAGGAATTTGACATCAACTGGTATCAGCTGCAGATTCTTGAAAAACTGGGAATAATCCAAAACGTTTACGCCTATGATCTCGCCACTGAATCGGAAACGCCAAAGGAACTGCGAAAAGCCGCTTAATCAAACGCAAAACTGAAAGCGGAAAATGGAAAATGAACCGCCGGGTTTCAATTTTCCGTTTTCCGTTCTACATTTCAGTTAACGTATGCGCCGCCGTAAAACTGCAATCTTTTTCCTAATTTTCGGTATCAGCCTTTCGGTGCTTGCGGTCGCGCTCAATATCGGATGGATATTGCTCAATCTTCGCGAAGTAGCCCTACTCGTATTTGGCGTCGTCTTTTTTGCGCTGATAATCGCGGGACTCATATTAAATACGATATTTCTGGTCCGCGAAATTCGCCGTAACGAACAGCACGATGCATTTTTAAACGCCGTCACACACGAGCTTAAAACGCCCATCGCATCGATCAAACTGTATCTTGAAACCTTAAAAGCTCGTGACCTCGATGCGGATAAGCGAAACGAATTTTACGACATAATGCTCGCCGACAATCAGCGTCTACTCGGCACTGTCGAACAGGTTTTGCAGGCGAGCCGTACACGCGAAAAACAGCGGTTGATGAATCTTGCCGAACTCGATCTGGGTAATTTGATCGAGGATACGATAAAAACGGTTCGCGAACAGCGGCATCTGGACGAAGCCGCTATCAGATTTTCCGGCCCGTCCGAGAGCATTAAGGTTTTGGGGGACCGTACTGAATTGAATACCGCGATCACAAACTTGCTCGATAATGCGATCAAATACTCTGACGGCGAACCTAAGGTTTCCGTCCGTTTAAAAGCGGCCTCTGCGAATAAGGCCGAGATATACGTTCGCGACAACGGTATCGGAATGGCACGCGGCGACCTAAAACGCATCTTCAAACGATTTTATCGTGTACCAAACAAGTCGATCGACGCGGCGAAAGGCACCGGGCTCGGCCTGGCGATCGTGCGCTCGATCGTCGAAAAACACGGCGGCCGCATAAACGCCGAGAGCAAAGGCGAGGGTAAAGGCACGACTTTTGTCGTTCAGCTTCCGAGAATATGAAGATCCTTATTGCAGAAGACGAACAGCATTTGGCCGACGGTCTCAGGTTTAATATGGAGGCTGAGGGTTACGAGGCCGAGATCGCAGCCGATGGCGACCTCGCTCTCGAAAAATTGAGCGAGACAAAATTCGACGCGGTTGTGCTCGATGTAATGATGCCGACGATAGATGGATTTGAGGTTGCGAGACGGATGCGAGAAAAGGCTGATTACACGCCGATCCTTATGTTGACCGCACGCGGGCGGCCTGAGGACGTGCTGCAAGGATTTGAGGCGGGTGCAGATGATTACCTGGCAAAACCTTTTGATCTGAATATCTTTTTGGCTCGTTTAAATGGCCTTCTGCGGCGACGGCAGTGGATTCGCGACGAATCGAAACCCGCTGAAATCGGTCGGATCGAGATAAACGGCCGAACGATCGACTTTGAAAATCTAGAGCTTAGGAACGGTGACGAACTTGTTCACCTCACATTGATGGAGACAAAATTTCTCCAGTATCTTATTGCAAACGCGGGCCGCGCCGTTTCGCGAAAAGAGATTCTGGAGGAAGTGTGGCAACTCCAGGAAGACACAGATACTCGGGCGATCGACAATTTTATCGTCCGGCTGCGTAAGCACCTCGAGGATGACCCGACGAGGCCGCAGATCGTCCAGACCGTACGCGGCGTCGGTTACAGATTTGTGAAACCGGCCACGGATTCCGCGTAAATGTGCCGCGCCAAAACCTTTACGTTTTCACGCCAGTTTTCGTGTAATTCGAACCGCCAAACTTCGATCTCGGGTGAAACGGTGCGAGCAAAAAACTCAAAATCACGATGAAAACTCCACGCCGGAGCGGCGAGATATATGATCGCCGGTTTATCGGCTATCTCGCGTCCGTCAAAAAGATCTACCGACGCGAGCAGGCCGCGACGCCGTTGAAGTTCGATCTTTCGCCAGTAGTCAGTTGCCTGGAAAATCATCTCGCGGTCGGGCTGTGTCTTTAACTCGATTATCACAAGACGGCCATCTTTGCGAAGCGCGAGGAGATCGATCCTGTCATTTGACGAACGAAATTGATTGTAGATTGGCGACAGGATCAGGTTTGCGTCGAGCAGATTGATATTGCGCCGAAGAATGGACTCGAGCCACGCCTCGGGCGCCGAGCGGTAATATTCGTGTCGTTTGTTTTGAGGTTTTACTGTGCGGTTAACGCTAAGCAATTCGATCAACCGCTCTAGTTCGTTCGCACTCCCAGCATTCAGAATATGCCTGTCACGGTTGGTACCGAACCATGCTTTTTCCTTTCCTAACATCGTTCGCACTCGTGCAAACGGCAAGCCCATAAAACGTAGCGTCTCGCCCTGCCGCGAGCGTATAACGTCAATCTCGTCCGGGGAATAGCCGATGATCCTTTGGGCTGTGTCGCTTAATTGAGGGCGCTCGGGCAGAACCAGCTTATTCGGCTTTTCCCGCCAGAGTTCACGTATCTTTCTTTTCGGCAGTTCGACAAGACGCGGCGGATCATTCTTGCGAATGATCTCAACGACAGTGATCTTGCTTTTCCAACGCTCCGTCAAAAGGGCGTGTAGTTTCTGTGCATTTTTCGCCTGCCGCTTTTCGCAAATGATCCAGATGTCGTTTGTTGGTTTTGCTTTTCGCAGTCCAAGCTTTTCTAGCCACAATATCGCGGCGGTAAATGTGGCCTCGACGGTTAGCGAATCGGTGACGTCGGCGATCGCGGCCATCGGAACCTTGTCAGCCGAATCAAAGTTTATCTGCGCGAGACGGCCACTCGACTCATTTAATGCAACGCGGCCTAGTTTAGTACCAGGAAATTCACTAGCGATCAGTTCGGCTATTTCGTTTGCTTTGACGAGTCGTGCCAGTTGGATCTCTGCGATCAGATCAGCGGCCGACTCACGCGGTACCAGCCGCATCATTTCACGTTTTTTGCCAAAAGCACCGGCAACATCGATCGTGATCTCGGCACCCTTGGCGGCAAAGCCGTTCAGCCGCCAGGTCTGGTAACCGTTATCGTCAAGAAAGCCGAAGTAAGCTTTTTCGCCATTGCTAAAGATCTCAATTTCGTTTTTGTCTAGTGGAAATGTGCGGCCAAGTTCGCGAATAAGCAGCCATTCCTGACGGCTCGCGACGAGCTCGCGCAGCTGATCGGTGTTTACCATTTGTGCGTTTCAGCGAAGTACCGCATCATCGCCGCCGCCCAGTCGGCATAACCCTGTTCGGACGGGTGAATGCCATCCGCAAAAAAATTATCAAGCCGGACGTCCACCGGCTGCGGATAATAAAAAACGCGATCCATCTCGGAGGTAAACTCGGCGATATTTGCGTCGTGCATTTTAGAGAGTTCCCAAAGCAGTTCCCTCGACGGATATGGGATAACGTTTGTGTGAATTATCATCGGGCAGTTTGAGATGAAAATGACCGCGTCCGGATTGCGCTCGCGCAATATCGCTATCAATTCTTTCATGTCTCGCCGCCATTTGACCGGACTCGAGAGTTTCATCACGTCATTGCCGCCAAGCCCGAGAAGTATGTAGTTAAACGACTCGTCGGGCATCTGGGGAACAAGCTCGTCTATGGTTCGTCGCGCCGTAACACCGTTTTTGCCGAGCACCGTCCACGCGACCGGACGGGCAAGATGAGCGCTTAGATTTTTTGCGAACTGTCCCGCAAGGGCTAGTTTGTGGGTTCGGGCACCGAGGCCCGCGACGGTTGATTCGCCCATCACGAAAAGCTTAGCCGGATCGTCACCCTCGCCAACGACGCCGGTTTGCGGACCGGCTGCGTCGGGCAAAATACCGACTTTCCAACGCGTGACCTGTCCCTGCACCAATAAAAACGGAACGAGCGGGGCGATCGCACCCGCGCCCAAAAGAAAACGTCGCTGCCAGGACCGTAAATTATTGTCGTTATTGTCCATTCAAACCGTTATGTTAGAATTTAAAGACTCCGATGTTTTTGTCAAACCCGCGAAATCCTTTCCTTCTCATACTTTTTTTTGCGACCCTATTTCAAGCCTGTGGTTCGTCGGGCGCAAATAGAAACAAGCCGATTTCTCTGACCGCTGAGACAAAAAGTGAGTTTCCGTTCTCTACGATTGAGCCCGACGTCTATCAGGGCGAGGTGGTCGTCACAACGGGCCAGCTCGAAAAGAAATGGTTTATTGTGCGCAAGGCCGACCAGTGGCGATTAGATGTCGTCGGAGCCAACGGATTGGTCGTTTCACACTTGAAAACTGACCGACTCTATCAAATCGATCACCGCAAAAAAATATATGCTGCTGTAGACGCGGCCGAGTCGGACGCCGCTCCGATCAATGAATTGACGGTGAACATATTCAGAGGCAAAGAATATCGTGATTTCGACGATCTTGGCCTTGACGGTGCTTTACGAAAATACAAGATCCGCGAGACCGAATCTTCAAAAGGCGACATCCTTATATACGTTGACGAAGCAAGCGGAATGATCGTCAGGCAGGAGTTCTTTGGGGGTAAAGCGGACGACAATCAGGTCTCATACGTTTACGAGATCAGGAATGTGAAATTGGATGTCGACGGCAGCGTTTTCGCGATTCCGGCCGGCTACCGCAAAGTGTCGTGGGACGAATATCGTGCGTCAAAACCTTAGCCGCTCAACCGCACCCGAAGCCCAACGCCCTCACTATGTTAAAATCGAATTGATCTGATGATCTCAATGAAAATAAGCAAATTGCTATATATAAAGGAACGGGAACCGATCGAACGCTCCAAATGACGGTCACATTGTCCGGATTCAAAACCGATGTCGACGAGACTCTGTTCGCCGTGCCTAAGGACTTTAAGAAAGTCTCCATCGAGGAAATAAAAAAGGCGCTCAGCGACCTTAAATAGCGCCGGTATGTCTGACGATCGAAAACGACACGAGATAACGCCCGAACAACGCGCATTTGCCGAAACAGCGCTTCACAGCCTGCCGTTTTCTAAGCTGATCGGAATGGAACTAGTCGATCTGCAGCCTGATATGGCCGTGATCAAAATCGAGATGCGGGACGATCTACGGCAGCCGAGCGGCGTCTTGCACGGCGGCGTGACCGCCACGCTTATCGATACTGCGATGGCATTTGCGGTTCGGACGCGGCTCGCGATCGATGAAGCGACGGCGACCATTGACCTAACCGTTCACTATCTGCGGCCGCATATTACAGGCACGTTTACGTGCACCGCAAAGGTTGTGCGAGCCGGCAAACGCATATTTACGGTGTCTGCTGACGTCGTAAACGAAGACGGGAAACACATCGCTACGGCGGTTTCGACCTATACCAGAGTCTAGTGGAACAGCTCAAGAAATTTTCACGCTATTTCAAACCGTACAAGTGGACGATCATTGCCGGGATCTTTTGCATCTTGTGCTCGATGGCTTTTGGTCTGTTCATCCCGTATATGGTCGGTAAGGCGCTCGACGACCTGAGCCTAGAGATCACGCGCGAAAAGATAATCTATTACCCGCTTGTCATCCTAGGTATCAGTTTTGGAAGTGGAATATTCTTGTTTCTTCAGCGAAGACTGCTAATAAATACGTCGCGTCATATCGAGTTTGATATGCGGCGCGATTTTTATGCATCGCTCGTCGATCAACCGCTCGGATACTTTCAGACCAATCGCGTCGGAGATCTTATGGCGCGGGCCACAAATGATCTCGCTGCCATCCGACAGATCGTCGGGCCGATGATCCTCTACAGTTTTCAGGCCGTATTTGCCTTGTGCATAAGCTTACCGATAATGCTCAATATCTCGGTCCGCCTCACGCTGTTGCTGCTCATCCCAATGCCGCTTGTGACACTGACGGTGAAGTTTTTGGGCGAGCGAATACACAAGCGGTTCGAGAAGATTCAAGAGTATTTTTCCGATATTACCGCCCGTACTCAGGAAAACCTGACGGGTGTACGCGTTGTCCGTGCTTACGCACAGGAGGACGCCGAGATCGAGCAATTTCAAGTTTTGAACCGCGAATACGCCGCGCAAAACCTGCGGCTCGTGAAATACGCCGCCGCGATGCGTCCTCTGCTTTTCTTCTTCATCGGCCTCGGCTTTGTCATCATTGTCGCTGTCGGTGTGCCGATGGCCGTTCGTGGCGAGATCACCGCCGGTGACTTTACGGCGTTTATTCTCTATCTGCAACGGATGATCTGGTACCTTATCGCCCTCGGCTATGTCGTGAACCTTTACCAACGCGGCACAGCTTCGCTTAAACGGTTTAACGCAATACTCGAGGCCGAGCCGGCCATCAAAGACGCCGACGGCACCCGTGAACAGACCGAAATACGGGGAAAGATCGAGTTTCGCGGTCTCAATTTTGCGTACAACGGTAAGCCGGTTCTCGTGGACATTAACCTTGTGATCGAGCAGGGCAAGACGATCGCATTTGTTGGAAAAACCGGGAGTGGCAAATCTACGTTGGTAAGCTTTATCCCGCGACTGCTCGATGCTTCGGACGGCAGCATCCTTGTTGACGATCTGCCGGTCCGGCATTACCCGCTCGCGCAACTCAGGAAGTCGGTTGGTTTTGTGCCGCAGGAGACGTTTCTGTTTAGCGACACGCTCGCCGCGAACATCGCGTTTGGAATTGATAATGGAAAATTGAAAATTGAAAGTGTAAGAGATTCTTCAGATTCTCAATTCTCACTTCTCAATTCTCAATTAACCGTCGAAGACGCCGCCCGGATCGCCGGCCTTGCGGACGACATTAAGGAATTTCCCGGCGGTTATGAGCAGCTTGTAGGCGAACGCGGCATAACCCTTTC
Source organism: Pyrinomonadaceae bacterium (assembly GCA_036802885.1). GTDB lineage: Bacteria > Acidobacteriota > Blastocatellia > Pyrinomonadales > Pyrinomonadaceae > OLB17. The sequence continues at coordinate 4,345 of DAIRVI010000022.1, read as the reverse complement.
CGGCGGGCAAAAGCAGCGAACGGCCATTGCCCGAGCCGTGATGCGCGATCCCCGGATATTGATCCTCGACGATTCGCTATCGGCTGTCGACACTTATACGGAGGAAACAATACTCCACAATCTACGCGACGTTCGCGCCAATCGAACGACGCTTATAGTTTCGCACCGCGTTTCGACCATACGCGACGCCGACTTGATCTGCGTCCTCCACGACGGCCGCATAATCGAACGCGGCACCCACGAGGAATTGCTTAAGCTCGACGGTGAATACGCCGACCTCTACGAACGGCAGCTGCTCGAAGAGGAATTGGAAGCTACCGATTGAATCGAACACCGCAAGCGTGGGACGTGGTCGATAGAGTCAAAAAAAACGCCCCGATCAATCGAGGCGTCGTATTAAATATAATTAAATAAATATCTTGTTTTATTATTGTGCGGAAAATACCTGAACGGTTCTGCGTCCAAACTTTCTAGCTTCGGCACAGCCGGGAACCCAGATATCTATCTTCTTTCCCTTAATGCCTCCGCCTGTGTCGGAAACTAAATAGGTTCCGCTCCAAGCTCCTGCGTTGACAACTACTTTCGAACCGAGCTTTAACACACGCGGGTCAGCTGCGATGATTCCACGGCGAACGCCATGACCCATCGCGGTCTTGCCCTGGAGACAGTATGCGGTTGCGGAAAACGCTCCGCGGCTTGCTCCTGCACCCGTTGCTTTTACTGATGCGGTTGTCTTAACTAATTTTTTATTATCGTCGTTTGCTGTATTTATAACTAAATCATTATCAGAAATATTATTATCAATTTTGCCCAGCGAATCATTCGCTATTACGATGGCTTTGTCCGTCGTGTCGGTTTGTGCGTAAATAAATACAACAAACAAACTTAATATCAACGAAACCAAGCCTCCTCTAACGAGATTTTTCATTATTTATTCTCCAATTATTCGTACCTCGTTTAAACGCAAAAATAGTGTCTGAGATTTTGGTCATCAGCCACTACTCGTATAAAACGAAGACTGTTTCGGGGGATTTATTTCCACCTGTTTTCGTACCGCGATGGCCGAAACATAATATGATGCTAGCAGGTTTTGCCGTATGTGTCCACCCGGCGCAAGACCGCAACCCCTTATGTTATATGCAATTGCTGAATTAAAGGGGCTTACGCGTGTCAAGTTTTTTTGGATTTTGCTAGACTTGAGAGGTTGAGTTCGGTATATTCGGAAGCGTTTCCGGCGACAAACGCCGATGGTTTTAGAGGAATAACTTATGCGGGAAAGACGCGACGGCGGTCGGCACGTGATTTCATTTCCAATTCGAGTCCGATGGAAAGATGAAAACGGCAAAGAGGTCATCCAAGAGGGTTTGACTGAAAACGTAGGGCTGCTGGGCACGCTTGTTTACTTGCCAAGGGAACTGCCTCGGGTCGGCGGCAAGGTTCATTTAACAGTGACCGAAAACCCGGATGACGAAGTTTCGGTCTCGGCAGAGGTCATCCGGCTCGAGCGTAATGCCGCTCATCCTCAGGCCGCGCTTCAACTAACCGATAACCTGCGAGTGTGGAAAAAAAAGGTTTTTGAATTTGCGGCAGCGACCATAGCGGCTCAGGAACCGGAGGAAACAGACGATTGGTAAACGCGACATGAAGATATTAGTGCTCGGCGCCGGACGTATGGGACACGGCGCCGTTTTTGATTTAATAAATAATTCGCCCGACGTTGAGCGGGTGACGGTTGCGGATTTTGATCTGAAAAAGGCCAAGGCGGTTGCCGAAGCGGTTGGTACGTCGCGTATCGACGCACGTCAGATAGACGCGGCGAATTACACAGATGTCGTCGCGCTCTTGCGCGGACACGACTCGGTCATCTCGTGCGTCAATTACTGGTACAACGCCTCGCTTTCAAAAGCTGCGATCGAGACGGGCTCAAACTTCTGCGATCTTGGCGGCAACAATTACGTCGTCGATGAGCAACTTGCGCTTGATGCCGACGCAAAAGCCGCAGGCCTCAATATCATTCCGGACTGTGGCCTGGCTCCGGGAATGGTCTCGATCCTCGCTATGCACGGCACAGCAAGATTCGATACGGTCGACGAGATTCACATCCGCGTCGGAGGCCTGCCGCAGGATCCGCAGCCGCCGTTAGATTACCAGCTCGTTTTTTCGGTCGAGGGTTTGATAAATGAATACGTAGAGGTCGCACGGGTTATCAGAAACGGCAAAATTACCGAGGTTGACTCAATGACCGAGATCGAGGAATTATCATTCGAAGGTTTCCCGCCGCTCGAGGCATTTCAAACATCGGGCGGGACATCGACATTGACGAACACGTTTTTAGGCAAGATTCGCGAGCTTGATTACAAGACGATCCGCTACGCCGGCCACTGCGATAAATTCAAGACGATGATCGATCTCGGGTTGTGTTCGAGCGAAGAGATCGTCGTTGATTTTCAAAAGGTAAAACCGCGAAAGGTTTTCGGCGAACTGCTGCAAAAACACCTGCCTGCCGACGGCCCGGATTACGTACTCGTGCGGCTCGATTTCGTCGGAACGAAAGGCAGCCAAACGAAACGGCGGCGATACGACATTGTCGATAAACAAGACGAATCAACAGGTATGAGCGCGATGATGCGGACGACCGCTTTTCCGGCCTCAATCATCGCCCAAATGATGGCGAGCGGTGACGTGCTCGTACGTGGTGCGACGCCACAGGAAAAGGCGATCGATCCTGAGAAGTTTGTTGCCGAGCTTGAGCGGCGGAATATTCGCATTAAAATTACGGACTGAAAAAGGCCTCCCTTCTCCGGAAAGCCTTTAAGTAGCATTGTTGTGATATCACTAGGCGCTGGCGCCCACGAGCCTCGGATTAGCCTTCTTTTTCAGAAGCTTTTGCAGTTTGAGCCGCGCTTTGTGAAGTTGCGATTTCGACGTGCCAACCGAGCAACCTAGGATGCGGGCGACCTCTTCGTGCTCGAAACCCTCAACATCGTGCAGGACAAATACATTTTTATAACCCTTTGGTAATTGCTCGATCGCATTGTCGAGCGCGATCTTATCGACGATCCGCATACGTTCGGGGTTCGCGGTTCCGGCAACCATTTGGACCGGTGTTTCGCCTTCCTCGGTAGTCTTTTCATATTTCACGGTCCGCTTGCGAAAATGCATAAGGACCTGATTAACCGTCATGCGGTGGAGCCACGTCGTGAATGCCGAGTCGCCCCGAAAGCTGCCGATCTTGCGATAAAGCTGTATGAACGTGTCTTGAGTCAGATCTTCGGCCTCGGACGGGCTTTGCAGCATCCGCATACAGATCGAATACACGCGTCGGTGGTGACGTTTGTAGATCTCCTCAAATGCACCCATATCACCCTGTGCCGCTGATCGGGCAAGCTGTAGATCGGTTGCTTTGTCAACGTTGGCTATTGAACCATCGAGAAAAAAACGAACCTCGTCTGTTTCTACACCCTGTTCACTATGAAATACCGGAAAGTTTAACGTATCTGTTGTCATTGTAATTCCCCCCATCGCCGAGTACATCTCAATTGCCGTGCCAAAGGTCATGATGTACGCTGAGACTTTGGCTAAATCAAGCCTGAGACCATTATTTGTTCAATCTTCTCGGGCATATATCTGTATTCGAATGTCATCAAATAACGGATGTTTAAACCTAACCGTGCGATGATTGCGTCATAGGGTACACGATTTGGTGTATCAAATTTAGCGTTCATCATGCCACCTTATACCGAAAAGAATGTTAAGATTTACACCTAAAATATGACACCGCCCGTATCTGCCGAATGATCGTGGATTTGCCCAAAATATATTTCAAACGCATTGTCGCCGCAATATTTCTGGCCTGTATGACCAGTTTAGGTGCTTACGGGCAAGCAGTCGGTTCGGTACCGTACAAAAGTCAGGAAGTTTCGGAAGTCGACGGAATTCCCGTGCTTATCAAGCATTTGCCGGAATGGGAGAGCGTTCGAGGCCGGACGACTTTTGCAAAAAGTATTGTAGAGCTCAAAACGGCGCTTGGTGAGCGGCCGATCCTCGATCTGATAGATTTTTCTGCCGGAACTGAGGCCGTCACTGCGCCCTATGATGCAGGCAAGCTTTTGATACTCGAATTTGCCTCACCGCAGGGCTCGGTGGACGCTGATGCCAAATTCTCTGAGTTTTTGTCTGAAGCTGGCGACCCTACAACGCTTTATCGTCGTATCGGCAACTACAATGCGTTGGTATTTGACGTCTCGGACACCGTAGCGGCCAACGCATTGCTCGATCAGGTCAAATACGAAAAGCAGGTGCAGTGGCTCGGAAATAATCCGTTTCTCATCAGCGCGGAGCGGGC
>DAIRVI010000021.1:0-36285 GCA_036802885.1 Pyrinomonadaceae bacterium | reverse complement strand
GAATAATTATCGACAAAGTATCGGCCGTCGGGCGATAGAGTGATCTGGTGGTTTCCGTCCTCGGGTGTTAACAGCGTCAGGCCGCTGCCGTCAAAGCCGACCCGGTAAAAGTGTGAAAAATACGGATCGCGTCCTGCTTCCCGGCCATTAGCCTCAAAATATAAAACACGGGCTTTCGTGTCAATTTTCAGCAGACGCGTAACCACAAAGCTGCCTTTCGTGATCTGGTTTTTCGGTTTGCCAGTCGTCAGATCATACAAGTAAAGATGCCCCCAGTCGTCTCGTTCTGAGTACCAGATCGCCTCGTTTGTTTCCGGCAGGTATCTCCAATTCACGCTTCCCTGTCCTGACTCATATTGCGTCGCAACAATCTCCTCAAAAACATCGCGGACGTCACCTGTCGCGGCACCGGCGATGCGAAATTTTGCCTGCTTATGGTCACGCGAGCTCGAGATGAAGGCCAGCTTAGTACCGTCGTGGCTCCATTCGTTGTCATCGAAACTGCCCCCGCACGAGACGTCGTCGCACAGGGTGCCGCGCCGGTCGTCGGGCTGCATCTTGAGGCGAATCACCTTTACAGGTTCGATCTCGATGATGACACGGTGAATCTTGATGATCTCTTTGTCCTGCGGCAGCGGATATTTCCAGGCTTCGAGCTTTGGTGCGCCAACCTCGGTCGTCACAAGATACATATCGCTGACGTTGCGCTGGTCCTGTTGGAATGTCGCTATCTTTTTTGAGTCAGGCGACCAGAGCAAAATCGGGCGGTCACTTTTCGTCCAGCCGGCGTTGTCCGTCGCGTAACCAAAATCCTTGACGCCGTCGGTTGTGAGCTGCGTTTCCCTGCCTGATGCGATATCTTTTACCCAAAGGTTCCAGTCCTTAATGTAAACCGACTTTTTGCCGTCAGGCGAGGTTATCGCGTTTCCGCCGCCGAAACGGTTTAGCCCGTTCTGCGCGGATGCCGTTGGCACGAGATCGGCAAGTTTCGGCGCTGCCTTTCGCGAACCGTCCGCCGGATTGATCAGCACATATTCACTGCCGGTCGGCGTCAAAACGCGATACCAGAAACGTCCGTCGGGCAAAAAGGTCGGCCGCACATTCGCACGGTCAACTAGCGGACCGGTACTAAAGCTGAGCATTTTTTCGGCGCGAGCATAGTCGGCCGCCGTTAATGCAGGCTGTTGCGCAAAGACAAAGGACGCGAAAGTAACTAGAAAGAGTGCAGAGACCAGGATTTTATTCATTTGATTTGCTACGTTTGATCTTGAAATATGTTTCAGCTGCGGGAATACTGATTATCTTATAGCAACGCGGCGATTTATTACATCGACAACTCGTTTGTTTGGTAGAATTTCAAAATAATTTCGTTAATTGGGAGATATTGGGGTGCGAGAATTCCTGTTCGACGCACGCGACGGCGCTCGATGATTGACTCGGACAAAGATCTTGGCAAGCTCGTGGCGATCCACGGTATCGCTCCCGCGTTTTTGCAGCGCGCGGTCTTTATAGTCATCTTGTCGTTTATTTTTTTTCTGGCAATGATGTTTGTTTATTACATTCGCCAAAGCATCGCATATTTTCTGCTCGCCTCAGCCTTTCTGGTGCTCTATCTCGTCACGCTTTTTTCATTCGTTATGCAGAGGCGGAGCGTTGTAATGGTCCACGAAAATGGACTTAGCTTTAAGAATCGTTCAGCCCTATGGAACGAAATCGAATCCGTAAAAGACTGTACGATCAATATCCGTGACGAAAAGCCGATCGTCTTGCCCAGAACGATTAACAAGATCGACAACCTGCTCGCGTCCATAACTCAACATATTGCTTGATGTAGGCTCCGGCGGCTTTCGGCGAACAACTCTCAGCGGCTGATCAAAGTTTTCTTGCGCCCGATTTTCTTGTATTCTGTTCGTTTAGGGTTTCTCGAATGGAGATTTTATGAGCATTGAAGTCGTAATGCCCCAGATGGGCGAATCGATAACTGAGGGAACCGTTTCCAAATGGCTGAAGCAAGTTGGGGAACGTATCGAAAAAGACGAAGCGTTACTCGAGATTTCGACCGATAAGGTGGACGCTGAGGTGCCGAGTCCCGGCGCGGGCGTGCTGCTGGAGATCAGAACCAAAGAAGGCGAGACGGTTGAGGTCGGAACGGTCGTTGCGGTCGTCGGCGAAGAAGGCGAGGCTGCCGTCAGCAGTCAGCAGTCAGCGGTCAGCAATCAGCCAGAAACTGCAGTTCCAAGTTCCGAGTCCCGGGTTCCGAGTCAAGAAGAAGAATTGGCTGTTGAGGCTCAGGCTGTATCCAGAACTGCTTCATCTGAAAATCCGCAATCCGCAATCCTCAATCCGCAATCGAGCGAAGCGACCGAGATCGTGATGCCCCAGATGGGCGAGTCAATTACCGAGGGAACCGTTTCCAAATGGCTCAAAGCCGTTGGCGATAAGATCGAAAAGGACGAAGCTTTATTAGAGATCTCTACTGACAAGGTCGATGCCGAAGTGCCGTCACCGGCGGGCGGAACCCTATTGGCGATTAATGTTCAGGAGGGCGAAACAGTCGAGGTCGGCGCGGTTTTGGCGTTGGTAGGTGCCGCAGGAGCGTCACAAGTTCCAAGTTTGCCCTCCGAAAGTCAGCCGCTACCAGTCGGCTCTCAAGCTTCGGCCGGTAATGGTAATCAGGAAAAGGTAGCCGCAGCAGCAGCATCGAGTCTGCAATCCGCAATCCGTATTCCGCAATCGTCCGAAGCGAGTCTTGCCGAGCTTCGCCGGACAAAATCCAGTCCTCTCGTGCGCAACATCGCAAAGGAACACGGTATCGACATTACGCGGATTCCCGGCAGCGGCATCAGCGGTCGCGTTACTAAAAATGACATTATGTCGTTTATCGAAACCGGCGCCGCTCTTCGACCCCAAGACCTGCTCGTTAAAGGCGCGGCCGCACCCGCGATCCACAAACCGATGATCGAGTACACGGCGCCGCAGGCCGTTACCAAGACTGAGGACCGAATCGAAAAAATGTCGGTGATGCGAAAGAAGATCGCCGAACACATGACTTTGTCAAAGCAGACCTCGGCGCACGTTACGAGCGTTTACGAGATCGACATGACCAACGTCGCGAAGTTTCGAGCGGCGCATCAGGCCGATTTTCAGGCGCGTTTTGGTACAAAGCTCAGCTATATGCCGTTCATCTTTCAGGCGATCTCGGCCGCGATCCGCGAGTTTCGCATCGTCAACTCGCAGGTCGATGGCGATCAGATCATCTACAAAGGCGATATCAATATTGGCATGGCCGTCGCTCTGGATTGGGGATTGATCGTGCCCGTGATCAGGAATGCGGACACGCTCTCGCTCGCACAGCTTGCGACCACGGCAAACGACCTTGCCGATCGCGCACGCACAAAACGGCTTAAGCCAGACGAAGTTCAGGGCGGCACATTCACCGTCACGAATCCGGGCGTTTTCGGCGGCCTTTTCGGTACGCCCATCATCAATCAACCGCAAGTTGCGATCCTCTGCGTCGGCACGATCGAAAAGCGTGCAAAGGTGATGACATCGCAGGATGGCGACGATTACATTGCGATACGTCAGATGGCATACTTCGCGTTAACCTACGATCACCGCATCGTTGACGGAGCCGACGCTGAAAAGTTCTTAGCGTATTTGAAAGGATATTTGGAGAAAGCTCCATTCGCACTTTGAGCGGAGCCGGATTTTGATAGTTTCGCTCGGAACGAATAATTGTTGGCATACGGAGAATTTTCCTGTATGCTAAGTGGCATTGAGTTTGTTCGCGTCCTCTCCCGTCTCGTGTTCTTTGTTCTTTAGTGTAGAGTTGGCCGTTAATCAGGCGGCAATGATGCCTTATTTTGTGAGGCTCAATAGTGGCGTTGCTCGTTCCGGATCGGTACGGTCATTTAGTTTACAACCCGCAATGCGGTCTTAGCCTCTAATTTTCAGAGTTTCTAAATTCACAAATTTGATTTCGAGGAGGAAATTATGTTTAAGAAAATTTCAGTTTTAGTGTTGACTCTTGTGATCGGTGCGATCAGCGTCTTTTCACAAGGTGCTCAACTGCGTAATGCGATCGCAGGACAAAAATATAAAATTAAGGGTGTTGTCGTTTCTAAGGATGACAACAGCACGTTTATCGTCCGCGACTCGGTCGGCGTTGACACAAAGATCATCGTCGCGCCGAATGCGAGCGTCAAAAGCAATGGTTTTTGGGGCGGCGATAAATATCCGGCGACCGCAATTGTTCGTGGATTGAACCTCGAGGTCGAAGGTATCGGCGACAGCAGCGGAGCCGTTTCAGTTACCAAGGTTCGCTTTGATAAAAGCAATCTGATGACCGCACAGTCCATCGATGCACGCGTCTCGCCGGCTGAGGAACGTCTTACAGCCGCCGAACAGAACGCTCAGCGTGTGTCGGGCCAGATCGACGAACTGATGGCGATATCGAATGCCGCTAAGGGCGGTGCCAAGGCTGCTCAGGACACGGCTGATGCTGCCGTTGCGGGCGTCAACGCCACCAACAAACGCATCTCCGACCTCGACGACTTCGTTGTGCAATCTACTGCAACCGTTAATTTCAGGGTCAATAGTGCCATGCTTTCTCCGGAAGCGAAGGCCTCGCTTGATCAGGTTGCCGCAGCCTCAACGAGCCTAAAGGGCTATGTCATTGAGGTGACTGGATTTGCGTCGGCCGAGGGCGGAGCGAAAAAGAACAAAGCTCTGAGCGAACGCCGCGCGCAGGCCGTTAAGGATTACCTGATCGAGACCCACAACATTCCGCTAAGGCGAATGAGCACGTCTTACGGTTTTGGTGAACTCCAGGCGGTGGCCGACAACACGACTCGCGAAGGACGGTCACAAAATCGTCGCGTCGAGGTCAAACTGTTGGTAAGCCGCGGCATCAACCAGAATGTTGAGGTCAAGCAGACCAACTAGTTAGGGTTAAAGAGGGTATTTCGGGGCCGCGTGATCTATTTACACCCGGCCTCGGTGCCCTCTATTCATTTCTAAAATGACGCCTTCCAGACATCAAAATCTATTTTCGATCGTTCTGTGCATGCTTGGCCTAGTGACCTTTGTGGGTGCCCAAACGGCCACGCCGACGCCAAAGCCGAAAGACGAGGATGAGATCATCAAGGTCGAATCCCGGCTCGTGGTGGTGCCGGTTTCTGTTACCGACAAGGATGGTCAGCCGATTCTTGGACTCACGGCTCAGGATTTTCGTATTTCCGAAGAGGGCCGAAATCAGACGATCGAGAGTGTTGGTGCGGCTGCAAATGTTCCGCTTGAGATCGCTCTGCTCTTTGATGTTTCCGCAAGTACGGACAAGATGTTCAAATTTGAGCAGGAAACAGCAGCCAAGTTTTTGCAGGATGTTATGCGGCCCGATGACCGGGCGACCATTTTCGCGATCGGATCGAAAGTTCAGCTGGTCGCTCCCCGCGAGACCGCCGAACGTGCGGCCGCAGCGGTTAGATCGATTGTTCCGACCAAAGACTCAACCGCGTTTTTCGACACCGTGGGCGAGGCGGCCGAATATCTTCGCAGGACTGCCCGCGAGGGTACGCGCCGTGTGATCGTTGTGGTTTCCGACGGCGAAGACACGAATAGCACGCAGATCGCAAAAGCGATACAGGATGGCTATAAGAAGATCGGAGACCGAATAAATACGATAGACAGTAAGACCTTGTACCAACTGACGGTCGCGAACCGAAACGATGCTAGCGATCGCGAACGCTTGCGAGTCCTCCGTTTGCTGCAGAACGCAGATACGGTGTTTTATTCGATAAATCCGGCCGGAAGCTCGTTTCAACTAAACAAGATCAGTGTATACGGCCAGGAAAACATGCGGAAATTTGCAGAAGAAACCGGCGGTACCGCGTTCCTGCCAAAATTCCAGCCGATCGATACCAAAGACGGCTACCAGAATACGATCAGTACTAGAAAAAATACCGAGCTGCTCGACCGCATCTTCCGGCAGCTTGCCAACGAATTACGTTCGCAATACCTAATCCAGTTTTATTCCGAATCAGATTTCCCGCTCAATAAATTCGTCAAGCTCGACGTCGGAGTGAGTAAGAGGCCCGAACTTCGAATGCGGGCCCGTCAGGGTTACTACGTGAAGAAATAATTGCTGTTAGCTGTCGCGACCATTTTAGCCCCGTGGAGGCAAAACCTTCATCTTTCCCATCTCAAAATCTTTCTGCGGTGTCTTGTCCGATTTGGGAACGTCGTTCGCGACATTTCCCTGAATTACTGACGGTTCACCCTGAACAACGTTTGAGTTAGTATTGGACGGCATCGCGACGGCACCCATAAGGCGTTCCGGCGTCGGCGTTGCAAATGGAATCCTCAAGTCGCCCATCAGAGGCTTTTGCTTCGAGAAAAGCGATACAAACAACACACCCGTGAAGAGCGCCATCAATAATGATGCGATAGCCGTCGCGTAAACTCTCGTCCGCTGCTTCACCTTCGCCCAGCCGACCGGGCAATCCTGCGTGATCACGCTGCCATCCGAACGCCTGTAAAACCGCACGCACAAACGACCCTCGGCGTTCATTACTAACGTCTCGGCTTCGTCTTTTGTCATTCCGGATAGGTTGTAAACATTGAGTTTGCAGTCGCCGCAGAACCGCTTGCGGCCATCGCCATACATCTCGTTCCAGTCCGCCGAACACGGACTTGCGATCTTGATATTACTTAAAGGGCTATCGAATCTAGACATAAAAACTCCGTTCAATATAGTGCAGCTCGTCGCTGATGTAGATTGAACGGGTTCTATTAAGTTTCTTGCAGAAAAACTAGGCCGGGAGATTTCGTCGGTATTTGTGCGTGATAGGTCTTCGGCGGCCAACGCCGATCGCATTCTTAGAAATTATCAGTGTCGGCGGTAACTGCTGCCGCTTAAACTCGTTTGCCGGATGCTCCACCTTGTTGAGTATCCAATAAACCCGCTCGGCGTCATGACCGGCGGCAATGATCTCGACGGGCGATGCCTTTTGCTCAAAATACATTTGCAGGATCGGATCCATCACTTCGTACGGCGGCAGGCTGTCCTGATCGAATTGATTCGGCGCAAGCTCGGCGGAAGGCTTTTTATCGATGATCTTGTTTGGAATTATCTCGCGGCCCGCATTCTTATTTATTTGGCGGGCGATCTGCCATACTTCTGTTTTCAGAACATCGCCGAGCACCGCCAGTCCGCCGTTGGTATCGCCATACAACGTACAATATCCAACCGCGAGTTCGCTCTTGTTTCCGGTGGTGAGCAAAAGGTGGCCTTCGGCATTTGATATAGCCATCAGGATCACGCCACGAAGACGCGACTGCATATTCTCAGCCGCAATCGACTCGCCGCCCTTGGTCGGTTTGTGAAGATTCATCTGTTTAAGAAGAACTTCAAAGGTCGCGGATATCGGTTCGATACGGCTCTCGCAGCCTAGATTTCTTACCAATTCTTCGCTGTCCTTTACGCTGCCCTCCGACGAAAACGGCGACGGCATCATCACGCAGAGCAGATTTTCGGCTCCGATCGCCTCGGCCGCAAGTGCGGCGACCAGTGTAGAATCGATACCGCCGGATAATCCAAGCACGGCTTTTGTAAATCCGTTTTTCACAGCATAATCGCGAATTCCGAGAACCAGAGCCTCGCGTATCGACTCGATCTCATTGCCGGTAATGCCGCGTGCATCGGGCTTGCGAATATCGAGCTCGACTGTATCGACAAACTCCTCAAACTCCGTTGCCTGCAGGATGATATCGCCTTGTTCATCGGCGATCAGACTAGCTCCGTCAAAGATGATGCCGTCGTTGCCGCCGATCAGATTGACAAATACGATCGGCTTTTTCTGCAGTTTCGCCCGGTGTGCGACCATATCGCAGCGAAGCTTGATCTTCCCCTTATTAAACGGCGACGCATTGATCGAGACGATAACGTCGGCGCCCATAGCGATGACCTCGTCGGTCGGATCGCTCTCGTAAAGCCGCTCTTTCCAAAATGTCTTATCGTTCCAAAAATCCTCGCAAACTACGACGCCTAACTTAATGCCATTTACTTCGAAAATTCGACGGTGATCGCCCGGTTCGAAATATCGCGGATCGTCAAAAACGTCATATTCCGGCAGCAGCGATTTGTCGGCAAACCCGAGCAGTTTGCCGTCGCTTATCACTGCCGCCGAATTGAACAATCGTCGTCCGTCTTTATCTTCGTTCGGCCTGACAGTACCGACGACCGCCGTAATACCCGCAGTTGCGGGAATGATCTCTCTTAGCGGATCGGGCGAGGCATTGATAATATCCAGATCCTGAAACCAATCCTGCGAGGTGTAGCCGTGGGTCGCGACCTCAGGGAAAACGACGAGGTCCGACCCGTCGCTACGCGCCTTTTCAATCGCCTGAATTATCTTGAGTGTGTTGCCTTTGAGGTCGCCGTTTGTGGTATTTATCTGGGCGATAGTAACTTTCATCTGCCTGTTTATTACCCGATCTAAGCTTTCTGCTGGTGTTCGTCGTCGGCTTTTTTCACCATTGTCAGCCTGTTGCCACGGTCGTTATATTTGACCTCGTCCATTATGTTGTAGATAAACAGGACGCCGCGGCCTGAGGATTTGAAAAGATTTTCGGGGTCTAGCGGATTAGGTATTGCGTCAATGTCAAAGCCTTCGCCTTCGTCCTCGATCGTAAAACGAGCTTCCTTGTTTGTCACATCGGCTGATACTCTGATGAGCTTTGCGGTGTCGAACTTATTGCCGTGCTTGACCGCGTTAACAAAGGCTTCGTCGAGGGCAACAAAGAGGTTGCTCTGTTCGGAATTGACGACTCCCAGTTTTTCTACACGCTTTAACAAATATTCCAGCACGATGTACATCAATGACATCACGCTTGGCAACTCAAATTCAATGACTTCGCGTAGATCTTGGACAACATCTGGCTTGTCAACAAAGCGTATCTTGTAATCGAGGATCGTCGCGATCAGGTTTTTAAGTTCATCTTCGTCGAATTCGTCACGGCGAAAATTGACCGCACAGATTTTGAAGACTTTGAGGCGCTCGCCCGGGTGCTGGTCGGGCGTTGACGGCAGACAGACCGGCGCGTCGCCATTAAGATTTGGTTCGGGCACAGCATTTTTCACTTCGAGATCCGTGATTACAAGGTCGAACGCCTCCATATTACCGAGAGCGATGGCCTCAGCGCGGGTCTTGACCGTCTCAACAAATTGCCCGGCGTGCGAAAACACCTCTTCGAGCGCTTCGGCCAGATCGTTATGGTCGTCAATTATGAGTAGTCGTCGCTGCATAGACGCGAGAGGAGTAGATATTTCGGAATACGAATTGCTTGTAACCGTTGTTGCAAATAATACCCTAACTTGGTAGTTATTTTCTAACCGTGCCGAATCAAAATGACAAAGTTTACCAATTCGATCCGCTATCTGACTATTCGTTTAAGCAGCGAACATTAATTCGATTGGCTGATCTCGCCTTTTTTCTATCCATTAAGGTTGTGGGCGGACTCGCTCGATTTGAGGTACAGGGCTCTGAGCATTTTGACGCGATTGAGAGAGCCGAGAAGATTCCGATCTACACGTTTTGGCATGATCGCATTTTCCTTGGAACTTATTTTTTTCGGGATCGCGGCATCGTCGTAATGACATCAAAAAGCCTGGACGGCGAATATATCGCGCGTTTTATAAAAAGATTTGGTTACGGCGCGATTCGCGGCTCGTCGTCACGCGGCGGTGCCAGAGCTTTGGTCGAAATGATCAAGACTATGCGCCTTGGTCATCCGATGGCTTTTAGCATCGATGGTCCACGAGGCCCGAGATACGAGGCAAAACCGGGCCCTCTGATACTTGCAAAAAAAACCGGAAACCCGATAATGCCATTCGTGGTCGAACCGCGAAGATTCTGGACATTGAAAAGCTGGGACCAAATGCAGATACCCTGGCCGTTTTCCCGAGTCGCGGTGATAATCGGTGAGCCCATCTACGTTGACGATAAAGCGTCCGATGCCGAGATTGGGTCAAAACTAGCGGATCTTCAAGCCTCGCTCGACGATTTAGTAGAACGCGGAAAGCGTTGGCGCGGTAGAGCAGATTAAGCGGGTGAACCGTCGCGGATTGCCGCTTCGTCTATCGCCGGCACGCTATTGGACAAAAAGTTAGCTGCCATCAGCACGTAACTTATCCAAATAAAATCTGCGAGCAGCAAATGACCCACCTGCATTAAGATCGGCGCAAGAGTCAAGAGTGTCGCCGTGCCGAACGCAATTTGGGCCAGCACGAGCAGCGCCAAGACATTTGACCACCGCACGACTCGCGCCTGTTTACCAGATTCCTTTGCGAGCCAACCGGTCAGAAAAATCAAAAACACACTCGTCAAAATCGCCGTTATCGGATGAAGCAAACGCAACCGGAGCAGAATATTGGATGTCGGTGAAAAATCGCTCGCTACGCCCTCGGCGAGTGTTCCCGAGGGAAAGAGCATGTGCGATAATGCCGCGATCGAGCCGCTGATCCCGACTACAAAAATAGCAGCGGCTCCGATTGCGATGGCGGCCAAATACTTCGGCTCGCTTTTAAAATTCATGGACTTTCCGCCACTTGCGTAGCGTGCCGTGATAGTTAGAAAAGCCAGCAAAACAAAGGTATTTATCAGATGGCCGGCCATCCAAAACGGTCGTGAAGCCGTTAACGTGCCCGCTGTGTTGCCCGTAAGGACAAGGCCGGCGCCAACCAACGCCTCGGTTACAATAAAAACAAACGAAATTAGCGATGACTTGCGGATCGAGCTTCCTTTTTTGAATTTGCGAAATGCCCAAATCAGCAATGCCAGGACTAAAAAGAAGGCGATCGCGCTGGTTATCCGATGAGAGAATTCGATAACCGTCTTTAGTTCCGGCGCCGACGGCAGAATCTCGCCGTTGCACGTCAGCCAATGTTGTCCGCAGCCATCGCCACTCTTCGAGGCCCGCAGAAAAACTCCCCATAAGATCACGACGATATTAAAGGCCAGGACGAACCACGCGTATTTCGCAAACCGATCCAGCTTTGTTTCCGTTCCCATTTTGCTTAGAATAACACTTTCGACGACCGGGAAAAATGAGACACAACTTTACCGTAAGTTCGCAAAGGTTCGGCGTTGCATGCCAAAGGGTCGATGTCGGCGACCCGAGGTCAGGCTCGTGACCATAAAGGAACGCATCGACAATCTGCTTGTGCATCGAGGACTTGCAGATTCTCAGGCCAAGGCAAAAGCGATGGTAATGGCCGGCGAGGTTCTTGTCTCTGAAAAACGCGTTTCTAAGCCTTCGGAAATTTTTGCGTCCGACGCTGTGATCAGAATTAAAGGTAATTCGATCGAGGGCAAATATGTCGGCCGTGGCGGGCTGAAATTAGAGGCAGCCTTGGCGGGTTTTGCGATCGATCCGACGGGCTATGTCTGTATCGATGTCGGCTCATCGACCGGCGGTTTTACGGATTGTCTGCTCAAGCATGGCGCCGCCCACGTCTTTGCAGTTGATGTCGGCACTAATCAGATCGTTTGGCCCCTTAGAACCGATCCGCGTGTCACAGTCCGCGAAAACACCAATGCCCGTGAACTTAGGCCTTCCGACTTTGACCTGCAATTCGATCTTGCCGTAATGGACGTTTCTTTTATCTCGGTGACTAAGATCTTGCCGGCTGTATATCCTTTGCTCAAGTCCAACAGCAAGCTGATCGTGCTCATAAAACCACAGTTTGAGGTAGCGAAAGGAGAAGTTGGACAAGGCGGTATCGTTCGCGAGCCCGAAAAACACGAGCGGGTTGTTGCAGAAGTGAATAAATTTGCTGCGAGTCTAGGATTTCATCTTAGGGGTGTGCTTGAATCGCCGGTTCTCGGTGCCGAGGGCAACAAGGAGTTTCTTGCATTTTATGCAAAATAGCGAAACAGACTCGGTGGACTGCGACGGAAATACGTCGACTTTTGTCGAGGGCGTCGATTTCTATTTTGAGGACGGCCTAATGGTTTTGACGGGCAGCTATCTGAGCAATCGAGGGTATTGCTGCGAAAAAGGTTGTCGCCATTGCCCGTATGACAGCGAGGAAACGGAAACGTTAGAGTAGGAATACTTCCAATTCATTCGGACTCCACTCACTCATATACGCTTCGGCGGATATATCGGCATCGTTGTTATAATCTCGATACGCATCGCCCTGGTGCCCTGGATAGGACGTCACATTCTCATCAGCATAATTCTCAGTCATCGATCGGAGGGTTGCGTCGAAGACTCTGGCGACGGCGATGTCATCTGGTCTTTCGATTCCATAGTACACCCACTTTCCCTCCCGACGCGTAGAAACCAATCCGGCGGTTCTAAGATATGCGAGATGCCGCGAGGTCTTTGGTTGACTCTCGCCTAATTCGTCGGCCAGAAAGCCAACGGGCACCTCGCCATCAGCCATTAAAGCTAATAGCCGAAGCCGCGTCTTATCAGAAAGGGCCAGGAAAAGATTTTCCATCTCGTGTAGCGTTGTTTCGTGCATTTGTAATCTCCGCAAGTGACTATCATATTACACTATCCATATATGTAGTGCAACTCGACATTTATTCAATAATTGCCCCGCCATTGTCAATGTAGCGAATTGCTCTTGGGTCACTTTACGTCTACGATATGCGGTATAGCAAGGAGAGACAGTCGAATGAGCGATACGTCAATATTCACCAAGGTCGTCCATGCCGGCGAAAACCACGCTGAGCATCATGGAGCGCTTTCTGTACCAATATACCCCGCGTCTGTTTACGCTTTTGCCGATGCCGATGAAGGTGCGGCAATTCACAATGAAGAGAAGGACGGTTACTATTACGGCCGTCTTGGCAACCCCACTCAGCGAGCGCTGGAAAAGGCGGTTGCCGAACTTGAGACCGCAGACTCAGCTCTAGCACTGGCGTCCGGAATGGCGGCTGTCTCGGCTGCCGTCTTCACCATCGTAAAATCCGGTGATCATATCGTTGCACCCGAATCAGGGTATTCCACGACGATGAATTTTCTCCACCATATCAAAGAGAGATTCGGGATCGAGACCACGTTCATTGACGCAGCCACCGCCGAGAATTATCGCTCTGCTGTACGCCCCAACACGAAACTGCTTTGGATCGAAACACCGTCTAACCCTCTCGTACGCATCAC
This sequence comes from Pyrinomonadaceae bacterium, assembly GCA_036802885.1. Classification (GTDB taxonomy): domain Bacteria; phylum Acidobacteriota; class Blastocatellia; order Pyrinomonadales; family Pyrinomonadaceae; genus OLB17. Next base: position 23,112 of record DAIRVI010000021.1, on the reverse strand, counting down.
CGATATCGAGGCGGTCGTCGCCATTGCGAGAGATAATGGAGTCACGACAGTTGCTGATAATACATTTGCCACGCCCTTTAATCAACGCCCGTGCGAGCTTGGGGTTGATGCGGTCATACATAGCGCCACGAAGTATCTTGGCGGCCACAGCGACCTTACGGCCGGTCTCCTCGTCGGCAGTAAGGAGATAGTCGAGGCCGCTCGTCACGGAGCGAATAAATACTACGGTGGGAATATCGCACCTCAGGTCGCGTGGCTTGTTTTGCGAGGTATAAAGACGCTCGCTCTTAGAATGGAACGCCACAATGCTAACGCATACGCAATAGCGAATATGTTATCGTCACATCCAAAGGTCGCGTCCGTTAATTATCCCGGGCTCGAGACACATCAGAATCACGCGATTGCAAAACGTCAAATGCCTGGTGGTTTTGGCGGAATGATCGGCCTCGATCTCGGCAGTGTTGAGGCCGGCACGGCATTTGCAAACGCCGTGAGGCTGTGCACACTTGCTACGTCGCTTGGCGGCGTCGAAACAATTCTTCAGCATTCGGCGTCAATGACGCATTCCACAATACCACGCGAAGACCGTCTAAAGGCGGGCATCTCCGACGGCCTTATTCGACTATCCGTGGGTATCGAGGACGTGGAGGATCTGATCGCCGATATTCAGAATGCACTGGATGCAATCTGACCATGATTTCACATTTGGACAGCCGTATATAATAATAATTATGCCTTATATTCTCGCATTGGATCAGGGCACGACGAGCAGTCGGACAATCGTTTTTGACCGTGAGGGCAGGATTGCGTCGGCGGGTCAAACGGAATATCGACAAATATACCCGCAGAGTGGATGGGTTGAACACGACCCGGAAGAAATTTGGCAGTCGCAGATCGAAACGGCTCGTGAAGCTCTCGCCAAATCTAAACTCACGTCGGCTGACATTGACGCTGTAGGTATCACGAATCAGCGCGAGACTGCCATTTTATGGGACCGAGAAAGGGGCCTGCCGATTCATAACGCGATCGTCTGGCAGGATCGCCGCACTTCGGATACGTGCAACACTATCCGCACGGCTCACGGCGATCTTATTCGCGAAAGGACCGGGCTTGAGGTCGACGCATATTTTAGCGCCAGCAAGATCAAATGGCTTCTCGACAATGTTCCGAATGCGCGATCCAGGGCTGAGAATCGTGAACTTGCATTTGGAACGGTCGACACCTGGCTCGTATGGAAACTGACCAACGGGAATCTCCACATCACCGATCCGTCAAACGCAGCACGCACAATGCTATTCAACATCAATAACCTCGAGTGGGATGACGAATTGCTCGAGATTTTTGACGTGCCGCGCTCAATTCTGCCTGAGGTTCGATCTTCGTCTGAGGTTTACGGCGAGATACAAACCCCGAACGAATTGAAGGGCATAAAGATCGCGGGCATCGCGGGCGACCAGCAGGCGGCCCTTTTCGGTCAAGCTTGTTTTAATACCGGCTCGACCAAAAATACATACGGCACCGGCTGTTTTATGCTGCAGAATGTCGGCACAAAACCGGTTGAGTCAAACAACCGTTTACTTTCGACGATCGGTTGGCAGATCGCCAGCGTTACAGAATACGCTCTCGAGGGCAGCGTTTTTATCGGTGGGGCCGTGATCCAGTGGCTTCGAGATTCGCTTGGCATTATCGAGCATTCGTCTGATGTCGAGGCGTTGGCAGCGTCGGTAACCGATAACGGGGGCGTCTATTTCGTACCGGCTTTTGTGGGCCTCGGCACTCCGCATTGGGATCAGGAGGCACGCGGGCTGATCATAGGCCTTACACGCGGCACGGGTAGGGCTCACATTGCTAGGGCAGCGGTCGAATCGATTGCTTTTCAGACCGCCGATCTGCTATCCGCAGTAAACGCTGATTCGCATTCGCAATTGATGGAGCTACGAGTTGACGGCGGTGCGACCCGCAACGACGCCCTGCTTCAGTTTCAATCGGACATTCTGCAGATTCCCGTGGTTCGCTCGAAAACGATGGAGACCACGGCTCTCGGAGCCGCGTATCTTGCGGGACTGGCGACACATTTTTGGGAGGATAAGGCTGAATTGGCCGAACACTGGCAATATGACCGCCGCTTCGAGCCTCAAATATCAGAGCAAGAGGCCGATATCTTGCGGCAGCGATGGAATGAGGCCGTTACTCGCTCTTTGCAGTGGGCAAAATAAAGGGGAGACAGAAATGTCTGCCTCCCCGATCTAAACTCTACGCCCGGCTTTTCTAGGCTTCGTTGTTCTCGCCCTTCGATCTTCCGCGTTCGGCCGCCAGGGCCTGTGATTGCGGCAGCGGCAGGCCTACGGCATCAGCGCTGATTAGCGGTTCGTCGTCAGTGTCACGTTCAGGCAAATCTGCAATGATCATCTTGCCGGACTGTTTCGTGAATGTGAGTAACTCTTTCTCCGCGTCAAAATCGACCATTACAAAATCGCCGGTCTCGACCTGCTGGGTCGCAACCAGATTTGAAAGCGCATAAACCAAAAAGCGTTCGACCGCTCGTTTTAAATGGCGAGCTCCGTATTTAAGATCGATTCCTTCGCTTAACAAAAATTCCTTAGCTTCCTCGGTACACTCAAAGACAAATTTGGTCCCGGCCGACTCGGTAATGCGTTCCTGAACGGATCGCAGCTCGATACCGAGTATCTGCCGTAGATGATGTTCCTTGAGGCTGCGAAAGACGACGACTTTGTCGATGCGGTTCATAAATTCCGGCGAGAATTTACGTTTTGCCGCCTCGAGGGCAGTTCTGTAGATCTTGGTGTCGATCTCATTGTCTTCTTTCGCCTGATCAGTCTTTGTCGGAGCAAAGCCAATGCCGCCCGAGATCATATCGGACATTTCGCGGGCGCCAAGATTAGAGGTCATGATGACGATCGTCCTCGAAAAATCCACCCGGCGGTTATCGCCGAGCGTGAGCGTCGCCTTGTCCAAAATGCCGAGCAGAAGCTGCCATAGTGAGTCTGATGCTTTTTCTATCTCGTCAAAAAGCACAAACGTAAGCTTTGTGTCGTCGGTGTGAGATTTATCGAGATTCTCCTGCGTCAGCATCGGTGAGGTTTCGCGATGGCCGAGGTATCCCGGAGGCGAACCGATCAGTTTTGCGATCTCGTGCGAATGTTGAAACTCGGCGCAATCTATCTTGACGACTGTATGAGGCTCATTAAAGAGGACCTCGGACGCCGCTTCGACGACGCGGGTTTTGCCGGAACCGGTCGGACCAAGGAATAGCATCGTACCGATGGGGCGTGATGGGTTATTCATGCCCGCCAAATAGATCTGAAAGAGGCCGCTCATACGTCGAACCGCACGCTCCTGGCCCACTATCCAGCTCGATAATTTATCTTCGAATTCAGCAGCCCGGGGGCTTTTGCGTTCAGGGTCGAGCAAAATTCCCTTGTCAGTGTTGTCCTTTTTCTTAGCCGTTTCCTGTTTCATCTCTTTGTCTCTTTGACGAAGCGTTTGGCCCGTCACTGGAATTTACCTAAAACCGAGACGGCAGATTCGCCGTCTATAATGATGATTTCAAAAGATTGTACGTTGGCTGGACTTTCGAGTCCGGGAGGGTCCAGAAGGCGGAGACGAGTATGAAGGCCCACCTCTATTCTATGATTAGCACATAAAACCAAGCGAGCGCAACAGAAAATAACAAAAAGCTGCAACTAATTATGGAAACGGGAATGAATTAGTAATATCGGCCGCCTTCTTAATCGTAATACTCAAGGCCGAGATGCGTGATCAATTCTTCGCCCTGCAAATGGCGCAAGGTATTTTTCAGCTTCATAAGCTGGATAAAGAGATCGTGTTCCGGATATAGCCCCGGAGCGGTTTGCGGAGCCTTGAAATAAAATGACAACCACTCCTGAACGCCCTTCATGCCTGCCCGCTGAGCAAGATCCATAAACAACGCCAGGTCGAGAGCGAGCGGCGCAGCTAGGATCGAATCGCGGCAGAGGAAATCGATCTTGATCTGCATCTTATAGCCGAGCCAGCCGAAAATATCGATGTTATCCCAGCCCTCTTTATTGTCACCGCGGGGCGGATAATAGTTGATGCGGACAACGTGAGAAAAATTGCCGTACAGGTCCGGATAAACCTCAGGCTGAAAAATATGCTCGAGAACCGAGAGTTTTGAAACCTCTTTTGATTTGAAATTTTCGGGGTCGTCAAGTACCTCGCCGTCGCGGTTTCCTAGAATGTTTGTCGAGTACCAACCGTCGAGTCCGAGCATTCTCGATTTCAGACCAGGAGCCAGGATCGTCTTCATCAACGTCTGGCCGGTCTTGAAATCCTTGCCGCAGATCGGCATTTTTGTCTTATCGGAAAGCTCCGTCAACGCAGGAATATCGACCGTCAGGTTAGGAGCACCGTTTGCAAAAGGAACGCCCGATTTGAGCGCCGCGTATGCGTAGATCATCGATGGCGCTATGAACGGGTCGTTGTCGTACATCGCCTTTTCAAACGATTCGATCGACGCGTGTATCGCCGATTCCTCAATGTAAATCTCGGTGGATGCACACCAGACCATTACGAGACGCGAGCAGTTATTCTCCGACTTAAATTTCGCGATATCAGCAATCAACTGTTCCGCAAGATCCATTTTATTCTTGCCTGTCTTGACGTTTTCCCCTGTGATGCGTTTTACATAATTCTGTTCGAAGACAGCCGCCATCGGCTTTAATGACGCAAGAGGTTCGGAAAGTTGGTTGAGAAGGTCCTTGTCGAGAACACCCGCATTCATCGCTGCGTCGTACGCACTGTCATGGAAAATATCCCAGGCGCCAAAAACGATGTCGTTAAGGTCAGCGAGCGGCACAAAATCTTTGATCTTCGGCGTTCGGTTCTCAGTCCGCTTACCCAACCGGATCGTGCCCATTTGCGTCAGCGAGCCGACTGGCTCCGAAATACCACGCTTTACAGCCTCAACACCCGCAACTAACGTCGTACTTACCGCTCCTAAGCCGACGAGCAGTATCCCAAGTTTCCCGTCCGCGGGAGCTATATCTACACCGTTCTCTACCATCTTTTTCCTCCGAGATACAAAACGATAAGAATAACTTTAAGCCGTAAATTAGGCAAATTCAGAGAAAGATTAGCTGACAGTTTTGTTGTTATTTTTGGTAAGCCTTAAGAAAATCGTCGCGGGAAATACCCGCCTGTGTGCAGATTGTTCTGAGTGTAGAGGATTTTATCAGGGAGTGATTTGGCATGGTCAGCGGTGTTCGTGTGCCGTCGTCGTTATTACGGGCCATGGCTATGTGTTCCCTTTCGCGGATAATGACGAAGCCGAGCCGTTCCAATGCACGGACGACCTTTTGCTTTGGAGCGTCAACCGGAAATTTCGACATTACGCGGCAAGTGGTGTCTCGGCAATAAAGGCCTCGAGGACTGGTGAATCGCTCTCGAACGCATCCGCACCAAAAGTCTCAATATGAAAGTCTATCGCCGACCTGACATCGGCTAATGCTTCTTCGTAAGTATCACCCTGTCCGACTACAACTCCTTTCAGTCCCAAAGGGTATGAAACAAAACCGTCAGAATGCCTTTCGATGACTAGTTTTACTGAGTCCATATGTGGAATATTAGCATAAATTATGCAGATTTTGCGGGTCGGATTTATCCTCCCTCTGCCGGTGAAAAAGAAATTGCCTAGTCTATCGTTTTGGTAGATCTTACGGAGTTTTCCAATAAGAATAGAGATTCAAAGGATAAGGTTTCCATTTTCCGTGAAAATACGACTCTCGATCTAATTTGTACAGATCAAATTTATCGTAAAAAGCCCAGTTTGATTGAACCTCAAAATAGATCTCACCATTTGAAGATCCCCCGTTTTGTCTAAGTTCAAACTCACTGCCGGGATATGTCCGTGCGATCAGTAACCTGACAGGCTCGGTGTATTTATCCCTTGTAGTAAAGTTTGGACATTTGTCGGGACATATATAAACAAATCCAAACGAACCCTCATGTTTCAACCAATTTGGAGCATCCGCGTATACAAAACTTTTCTCGTTATGGCTATTTGTCCAAAATTCACGCGCATTTTTTAAAGTGTTAAATTCACTAGTTTTCAAATACAGCTTCTTAACTCGATTTTTGAACATTGACAGTAACCGGGAGTCAAAATATAACGATCCGTTCTCCGTGGTCAGTTCATGGCAATTTAGGTTAATGCTATGACTTTTGATTTTCTTTCCGTCTTTCAGAATGATGATGTAGTAGTGGTAACCACATGCATACTGATGATTGGGGCGACGAAAAACCCAGGCTTTCTTTATTGCGTTTAGAACCGCTATATCATCCGTATAGAAATCTCCAAGCGAGTCCGCAAGTGCATTCTTATCACTTTCTGATCGAATGCCTGCCAGAGTATAACCACCATCTTCAAACCTAAAATCTTTCAGAAGTGCGGTTTGGCCTATAATAGTAGAAAAAGAAAATAGCGACAAAGCCAACAAGGGGAGGATTGGGAAATGTCTTCGCATGTACATAATTATTAATCCAGAATCTGATAAATCCGATAGTCGATCTCGGCGAAGATTTTATCGCGGTTTTCAATTTCCGCCAGAAGGTCGTGGTCAACCTCACCGGTGTCGAGCATTTTTGTAAGGAGATCGAACCGGTGGATGTGCGATTGAAAGCGTCGCGTCGAGTATTCGACCGTTGTGCCCTGATAGATCTGGAAAGCCCAGTCGCTGGATTGAGCCAGTAGGAGTTCGCGAGCGAGTTGGTTAAGAATCCGCCTTTCGACTTCTGATGGTTCGAGGAATTTATTCGCGTACGCGGTCATTTTCCGTTCCGCGTCATGCTGGTAAGGGTACATCCACGAGTTGCCTTCGTTTATCCAGACTTTGTAATAACCGGCTTCGCCCCAGCTCGAGGCGGTCGGTTTTTGCACTTGAATAGGAAGGCCCGAATCGAGAAAATCACCCGGCGTGATGCATTCGATCTCGGTTTGATCGAAGTGGATCTTTTTGAAAAAAAAGTCGATGAACTGCGGCCCCTCGTACCACCAGTGACCGTAGAGTTCGGCGTCGTATGGCGAGACGACGAGCGGCGGATGGCCCTCGAACGTCTCGCGAAGCTTGTGCGCTTGCTTGATGCGTTCGCCGATGAAGTGCGATGCGTTCTCAGCCGCCTTGTCGCGGGCCAAGGCAGGAATGTATGGCTGTTTAAGTTGCTGCGGAACATTGCGGCCGGTTATTCGGTGATATTTTAGCCCGAGATGACGACGGCTGCCGTCCGCGTGAAGATGCGGCTTGAGATAATCGAGCGGAGCGTCCCAGCCAATGTCGCGGTAAAATTCACGATAGAGGTCGTTGCCTGGATAGCCGATCTCGGCCGACCAAACCTGCTGACTCGTCTCGACATCGCGTGCGAAAACCGCCGTGCCATTCGTACAAACAACGGGTGCGTGAACGCCATAACGTGGTCGCGGGTCACCGTATAGTATTGCGTGAGTATCACTTACAAAATATTCGATACCGGCATCCTTTAGCAATTCTTCGATGCCCGGCTCATAAGCGCACTCAGCCAGCCAAATGCCGCGAGGTGATCGTCCGAAGTGTTTTTTGTAATTCGCGACTGCGATCTGCACTTGCGCACGGCGAGATTCGTGTGTCGATACCAGCGGCAAGAATCCGTGGGTCGCACAGCAAGTAATGATCTCGACGACGCCCTCGTCCTGGAGTTCGCGAAATGCATTGATCAGATTGCGCTCGTAACGGTCGTTCCACAGGTCGAGCGAAGCCGACAGATTATCGACGTACATTTTTGCAACATCGTAAAACTCTTGCGACTCATTTTGCGTTCGGTGAAGCTCCTTTTTAGCGAGCTCAAGGAGGTTTTCGATATGCGCGGTGTAGCGTTCCTGCAGGAGCGGATCAGCGAGCATCTCGCACAGCGGCGGTGACACGTTCATCGCAAGACGCGGCTTAACACCGGCCTCGTGGAGCGATTGAAAAATAAAAATTAGCGGTAGATAAACCTCGGTGATCGCCTCGTAAAGCCAGTCTTCTTCGAGGAATTCGGGGTATTCCGGGTGTCGGACAAACGGCAAATGAGCGTGTAGGATAAGGCTGAAATATCCGACGGGCATAAGGGGCGTCAGTGGTCAGTGGTCAGTTGTCAGTCACTGAATCGACGGATTGGATCGCAGTCGACATCTATCGATAACTGTGTGAACTTAACGATGCGAATTTCGGTGACATTGCCCGGGTTTTCAGAGTACGCGGAAAATTCACGAGACTTGCGCCGTAGACCGCTGGACCGAACTGCTCTTCGGTAAACTCGGCTTCGTCAATATCAAAGTACTCGGACAGAATACCCATCGCTTTACTTGCTTCGATTTCGTCGGCGTTTGTTTGCAGGATCGCGAAGAGCGCCGGGCTGATCTTCCACCTCAGTTCGTCAAGCTTCAGACCGGATGCAAGGGCTATCAAAGCGTAGCGAATCTCGTCAGCGGCTATGCCCTGCACTTCATAATCTCCGGCGCCGACAAATCGGGTAAACGCCTCATACGTGATATTTTCCGCTGCGGTTTGATCGTCTCCGGCCATCGATACGTCGAAAGCATCCTGGGTAAATCCGGCGACATCGAGCACCTCAGCGAACTTATTCGCCGACACCGTCCATTTTGCCTCAGCTGCTGAATGAGGACTCGGGCTGCGGCGCGGAGTCTCGACGATATTCGAGTAGATAATACGGAAATAGGGGCGATTAGGGGCGTAAAAACCGATCTCAGCCTGATATTTACGGTCCGGTTCGACATTGAACCAGTAGTTGCCCTCGGCGTCCGCCTGATGAATCTCTTCGTAGCCGAATTTTTTGTCTATCAGCTTGAGGACAAGCGTGTAGCTGCCCAAATCGTCGCCAAATGCGTTCCGAAGAAGGTGGTAAGGATTTTCGCGAATCGACCAGTAGAAATAAAGCCGCGTCGGTGTTTGCATTTGCAGACGGGCTCGATTTTCGCGAAGCAATTCGGGTAAAACCGGGTCGGCAAGTTCACGAAACACAGGCGAAAGCTCGACCTCAGGTTCTGCCGCCGCAAGCTCGGCCGTAATATCGAGATCGGCCTTTTTAGATCTCAGGGTCGTTGTCGTGCGCTTTAGAGGCGCTTTATTAACCGGTTCTGCTTTCGGTTCTACTGTTTCGATCGCTTTCTTGGTCGAGCGAACAGCACTCTTTCTAACGGGCGACGACTCGCCGGCGATGTCGGCGAATGGTTCGATAGGGTCGGCCGCAGCTCTCTTCGCGGGCGAAACGCGAGGCTTTTTAACCATCGAATTGGCATCGGACTTTACCACTTTCGCTACACGCTTTTTCGCAGTCGCATCCACAACAGGCTCCGCTATCGAATCAAACGGATCTATCGAAACCTCTGTCTTTTTAGCGGTCTTTCTCACCGCTGTCTTCTTCTTACTTTCCTTCGTCTTCATAAACAAAAAGCCGCAAACTATGAGTATGCGGCTTTTGAACCTAAGTGACAAGACGCGTCACTGCGGTTCTGACGTAAAGTCCATGTCCGTCAGCGTGTCCTGCAGGCTGAAGACGCGTGTCGGGTTGGCAAACATATATTTTTTCGAGGCGATCTCCAAAACATACGTCTGCCCGACCTCGACGCCATCAAAGGCGTAGTAGCCGAAGGACGATGTGACAGCAGTTCGCCGCGTGCCGTCCGGAGCCGTGAGCGTCAAACGCGCCCCGCGTATCCCTTGGCCGTTCGCCGTCGTCACGCGCCCGCTCACCGAAACATTCGCCGCGGTCGGCGCAGCCTGAATAAAATCGGCTTCCGTAACATCGGCCATCAAGCCATCGATATTTTTCGAAGCGGGCGTATACATATTTCCGTCGGGCGAGGGCGAGACCGTAAATGATCCATTCGCGGGTAGGTTTGCGAATGTATAACGTCCGTTCGCATCCGTGCTCGTTTCCGCTACGACCGAACCGTCTAACTTGACCAATACATTTGCAATTGGCTGTCCGGCACCGTCCTTTACCATTCCGCTGACGTCAAAATTAGTAGGGGTCGCCGTGAACACAAACGTATTCTCGCCGGTAATGCCGATATACGACTGCGAAGGAAAATCGTAGAAATAGCCCAATTGATTTGGGGTTACCGTATAGTTTCCGCCCGGCGTTAGGTTCGAAAAACTGAACGTGCCGTCCTCTGCGGTTGTTGTAAACCGCTCTTCATCGCCCTCCAGGGTGACCTTGAAATCCCTCATCGGATTGCCGTTTTGATCGATCACCAGGCCGTTAACGCTTGCTAAGGCCGGATCGATGATTTCGCCAAGCGCGAATGGGCTTAACGAATCGACGACACCGCAAACTACGCGGCTGGCGAAGACTCGGGTGAACGTGCGATCGACTAAAATGCCGTTCTCGTTGTGCATAAACGCCAGAGTGTTAAATGCGGATTCGGTTGTATACGAAGTCGGCGGGATCGTAAAGCAAAGGAGGATCGGCGGTGTGTAGTTCGCGGTCGTTGAGATTTCAAACGCCATGTTTCCGATATTAAAACCGCCCGGAACCGATCCGGCAGAGCCCGGCGGGATCGGCGTGACGGTCGTTGTTTTGTTTACTCCGCTTGTAGTGTTAAAGGTTATCGAGACGCTGCCCGTCTGCACATTCGTATTCGGCCCGGACGGGGTTGCGACACTGTTATCGGGGCCCCAGTCCAAAGCCTCAGCTTCGCCTTGACGAATCACGATCGGATCGGTGCCGTCAGGCAAAATTGCGGTTAACTGGCCGCCGGAATCTAGCGCTATCCTTGTGCCATCGGGCGACCAATCAAAACTTTTATAGTAATAAGTATTATAGATAAGCGTCGGATTGCTGCCGTCCGCATCGGCAACATAGAGACCAGATCTGGGCGGCCCCATCGGCGTATTAGGAGTGCAGTCGCGGGTGAAAGCTATTTTTGTTCCATCAGGTGACCATTTCGGGGCGTAGACTGAAGAATCATACCGACACGGGGTGAAGTCCGAACGGAAAAGCACCGTCGGATTGCTGCCGTCGAAATTCATTCGGTAGATTGATGAAACAACGGGCAACAATTTCTGGCCGAAAATTATCGACAATCCGTCGGGTGAATACTCAGGCGAGTACGTGCGGCCCAAGAGATTACCGTTTGTATTCGTCATTTGGGTTAGATTGTTCCCTTGGAAATCCATTCTAAAAATGGTACTGGTAAACCCAGTTGCTGGAAGCACAATGTCTTTGTCAAACAAAAGAAACGACCCAATCGGTTGGGACCATCTGATGCTACCAATAACCGGTGCGCTGTGAAGGATCCCTGACTTTCCCGTCGAATCGGAATTGTAAGTTCGAATGGTGTCGGGACCGGTAGTGGATCGGGAAACTGCAGCGATCTTTCTTCCATCCGGAGAGATGACCGCCCTTCGGAATTTTTCGTTGGTCGGAAGCAGCGTCATTTCACCCGTTCCATTTGCATTGATCGCCTTAATGTCGTCGCCGCTCTTGAAAATGATGCGGCCCTTCAGTAACGCCTGTGGCGTTGTCGCCGTAAAAGACGCAGTCTGGTCGCCACCTATGGTAACGGTAGCGGAGGCCGGGGTAAAAATACGCCCCGCAAGCGCCGGAGTCACAGTGTACGTACCCGAAGGGAGGTTATTGAATGTATAGTTCCCATTGAGGCTGGTTTCCTCAGTACCGGTCGAGGCCCCGCTCAACACAAGTTGTACGCCGCCGAGAGCGACACCGTCCATTGTTATCTGCCCCGTGATCTTGTTTGTTCCGAGCGTACCGGTCCAGGTATCGTCAACCGCCGCGCCAAGGTTGTACGTCCTGGAAGGCGGATCAAACGAATAATTGTTTTTCACGGGATTGACCAGGTAATCAAAATTCGTATTTACACCGATAAATTCGAACCGCCCATTAGAGTCGGTCAATTTAGTTCGAAGCACGTCTTGCGTATTCGCGTCGCGCAGGCTGACGGTTGTATTGGCAATGGGTTGACCCGCGGAGTTCAGAACCGTTCCACGGATTGCCGACGTCGCTCCGATAGCGGCCGAAAACTCAGAAGTCCTTCCGCTGGAATCCGTCGCTGTTGCCGTCACTACCTGCTCGGTCGTCAACTGGATAGGCAAATTCGCAAAAAAGTCCTGACGAACACACTGATCGTTGGTGGAAACGGTTCTCGAGCCGATATACGTTTTGCCCTCGCCATAGCCGTTGGAATCAGCGACCGAGTTCGAATAAAAGTCGATCGTGAACTGCTCGCCCGGCCTGCTATTGAGATCGCCGGTTATAGTGGTGCCGCTGCCGTTACTAGCAACACTTGTGAGAACAGGGAAATTTTGGAACGCGTTCGAACCGCAGTTTGTGTTAGGTGATACACCATTAAGACCAGTATCTATGCCAAGGCCCGCGTTAGCTGTGATCGAGTTACCTCGAATGCTGACCTCGTTTGGGCTGCCAAGCAGTCTTATCCCGGATGCCAGACTTTCGCGGATCAGATTCCCCTCGCCCGCGGCAATCCCACCGATCTGAGTATTCTGAGTTCGTTGTAATCTTATTGCCTCTCCATTGGCTACGGCATTTGCAGCAGTTGCGTTCATACCGAACTTATTGCCCTTTACGACGACTCCTTGCGAATCTTCAATAACGAGTCCCGCTAGGTTTCCCGAAATTATGTTTCCTTCGCCGGTGGCCGAACCTCCTACTGTCAGAGCCTGCGTTTCTGCATTTATGCCAATCTGCCTTAACTGACTCAGATCGTTCATGCCAACGGTTCCAGCGGCGTTTAGTCCTATATAGTTGCCCTTGATCACATTTGCGGTACCCGCGAGAATGCGGACGCCGGTATCGTTTCCTGAGATCACATTTCGCTCCGCGGGCGACGCTCCTCCGATAACATTGCCCTCGGGCGTTGAAACAAAAATTCCAACGCTATTCGGTCTCGGTTGGTCCCCGGCTGCATTTGTACCTATGTAATTTCCGGAGATCGTATTTCCGCCAATGTAATAAAGCCGAATCCCCACAAGCCAATTGTTAATGACGAGACCCTTGACTGTGCTGCCTCCGCCAAGGATATTCAACCCGACCGCCGTGCCCGGCCCCTTCAATTCGATCAACGGAGCTCCCGAAAATCCTGGCTGTGTAGTTCCATCGATTACGACCGGATCACTTAAAGATGGAAGGGGCGTCGCAGGTTGAATCGTGTATGGCGGGGCACCCGGAAGATTGAAGCTGATCGTTTGCACGCCCGGCGTTTCGTTCGAATTTGTGATCGCCTGTCGCAGCGAACCGCCGCCCGAATCGTTGGTGTTTATGACTACAAAAGGATCGGCGACTGAAATAACCGCATCTCTGGTCGTTCCAAGGCTGTCGGTCAGACGCAACCGATCCGTGCCGCCGATTGTTGGCCCTGCAACATAGTTTACTGAGGTTGCGTTAGTCTGCTGCAGCGTGGCGCCGGAATTATTTTCGACCAGTTCAAAGGAATATGGCGGCCGGCCGCCCGACGCACTGTATGGTGTGATTTTGCCGGGGTTAGTTATCAAGTTCGCAGGGCCGTTCAAAACCAACTGCGGCGGACGCTCGCCGATCGCCCATTCACCTGTGAAGTCGCTCGTGCCCTGAACCGTAACGGTGTTCGTGCTTATGAATATTGTGGAATTTACAATCTGTATTTGTCCGTTGTTTATTCGATAAAGGACGTAGTTGGCCTCATCACCCGACACGCCGGCCTGCGGGTATTGAAAGGTGACGTCCGCATTAACCAAACCTGTTCCTTCAGCTACTCTCCAAAAAAGCCCGACAGAACTGGAGGGATCAAGTAACGGGTGCGGCGTCGATACCGAACTGATGGTCAGCGGCGTCAACGTTCCCGAAGTCGGGCCGGGCGTGAACGGCACACGAACTAAGACGCGAGCGTAACCGGTCGTTGTTCCAACATCAAATTGCCGAGTTATGTCTTGCCCGCCGCCCGTGAAAGAGCGTCGGAGATTTCCGATGATGTAGTTCGAGCCTTGCGGCGTGCCTCCGTTGTCAAAAACCGAACGCGTTCCGAGATCAAGCAAATGGGAGCCCGTCTGGATTATTGCATTGTCCAAATTGAAAAAAACAGTGCCGTTGCTTAAATCAATGTCGGTTGCCAATATTACTCGTCCGGCCGGTTTGTCGACGGTCCAATTGCGTTTTGGGTTGACTCCGCCGTTGTTGGTAAGAACCTGATCCGCGCTTCCTGACAACTTGATATCTTTGTTCGCCCCCGCGAACGCGCTCTCGACCGTGATGTTTCCTTTAACGTCGAATTCTCCGCCAGGAAACTCCAGTTCACCGCTTTGCAGGACGAGGTTCCCGAGAACAACGGTCGCGTCCGAAAAAGTATGATTATTGCCGCTGTAGGCGATCGTCAAATTGTTAAATGTTGTAGCGCCTGCCTGGCCGCCGCCGGGCGTTGATGTTAAGAGCACTGTTCCGCCATTCGCATTAAATGTACCGGCGCTGCGATTAAAGTTCCGGCGGAAGGTTGAGGTTCCCGATGTCGCGTTGAACGTCCCGCCCGACAGATTGAACGCCGCGCATTGGCAGTCGAAAGAACCGTTCGCATTGAAGGTTCCGCCCGACTGATTGAGGTTCGCGTTGAACTCCCCGGTATTGATGACAGTGCTTCCTGTAGGGGCTGTAAAAGTTCCGCCCGACATCTGGAAAGAATTGCCCGGACTGTTGAGCGTGAAATTGCCGCTGCCGCCGGTGAACGAGCTGGGATTCGCGATGTTAGTTTGTTCAAGCCTGAATCCGGTCTGGCAGAGAAAGTTCCCTGTGCCGATCGAAAACGTGCCGCCGGACTGATCGTAGCAAGGATTGAATCCAAAGCCGGAGATGACATCGACAGGTCCCATATTCATGACACCCTGCTTCATAACGAGTTGAGCAAATCGAATTGTCCCCGATCCTGCGCCGTTTATTGTTATGTTCGGATCGTCAACCGTGACACTCGGCAGTGAGGCGCCCGCCGGTATCGAGACGACTCGTCCCGCCGCGCCGTTCTGTAGCAGCAAGAATCCATTCCCGCCCGGAGGATTATTTGCGGGATCGCCAAAACCGGGATCGATACTAACTGCCGCCTCCGCACGGATCACCGAATTCGTATTTGCATTGATCATTCCCTCGGTCAACGTTAGTGTGCCGGTAACTCGGGCAGTGCGATCGACCTGAGGAAACAGCGCAACGTTACTTCCGTTCGCCTTGTTGATCGTCAGGTTATTAAAAACAATCTCGCTCGGTTGAATGCCTAGAAAGACATTTGTCGGTCCGGCGAACACGACCGTTCCGTTCCCGTGATTGAAAAAACCTGAGGTGAATGTGAAGGCACCGTTTGCGGTAAGTGTGCCTGACGGGGCGTTAAAAATTCCGCCGTTGATCGTTATGTTGGAAAAAACTTGACCCAGGTTTACATTGCCGTCATTGACAAGGGTCAAGTCGTTGAATAGGCCCCCGGACTGATTGAACGAGCCATTGAAATTAACGTTGCCGTTTTTTGTGTTGAAGATGCCGCCCGTAAGCGAGAACGAACTCGCGAACGTGATCGTCCCGGTTCCGTTGGTGAACGTGCCGCCCGCTTGTGACGACGTGTTACCCCCGCCAGTAAACGTCATGTTGACGCCGTTATTTAAGCTGATAGTTCCGGCGTAGCCGCTGCCGATGTTGATCGACGCCACATTAACCTCGACATCCACTGAGGCGTCTTTTGCACTTGAACTGTCAAAGACGACGACGTCGCCCGGGACGGGAGCAGTGTCACCTGACCAGTTTGCGCCGTCCGACCAATTGTTCGTAGTGCCGCCCCCGTCCCACGTTTTTGTTGCGAGAACGCCATGCACCGTCTCGTTGTTCAAAAAAAGAGAAACTAAGAAAACCGCAAGAATTGCAATAGAAATTTTTCGAGAGTACATACTTTTATTTTCGCTCCGGGTTTTTTGTGGTTGGCGGACGGCGTTTTATTATCTTCCCGACCTCAATGTCGGGTTGTCGCTTCGCTTTCGGACCGCCGCAATGGGGACAAACCTCGACCGCGGGCCGTCGAGCATCAGGGATGACGCAGACCTCATGACGCCAGGTAGTGATCAAAAATTTTTTTGTTTTCGGCATCGTTTCGTTTATAATCGGCTCCAGACGGAAACAATCAGCTAGCAGACCAATCGCTTCCGCCCGGACGCCGAATCAACAAAAAAGTTGATGTCGTGACGATAAATCGAACGGTGGAGAAAGGTCTTGAACTTTTTCTCCATTATTTCTCCATTATTTGTCGAGGCCGCTTATGGGCAATGAAACCGGACATTTAATAGAATTCGGAAAGTTTCGACTCGATGCGAAGCGGCGTGTTTTGTGGTTCGAAAACGAACCCGTGAACTTGCCGCTCAAGGAGATCGAGATCCTCTGTGTGCTCACGGAAAACGGCGGACAGGTCGTGACGAAGGACGAAATTCTAAATCGCGTCTGGGCAGATTCGTTTGTCGAAGAAAGCAATCTCTCGCGTCACATCTATCTGCTCCGCAAAACCTTTAAAGACCACGGCGTCTATGACGAACTGATAAAAACAATTCCGCGTCGCGGCTATCGATTTTTGGGTGAGGTTAGCTGCAACGGACACGACCAGCTTGTGTTCGAGCGCCACTCGATTTCGCAAACATTGATCGAGGAGATAGAAGATTCCGTCGAACCGAATTTTAAACCGTTGGCGGCAAAGCGTTCCAAACGCGCGTTTGCGTTAGCATTTGTGGGCATCGCAGCCCTGGCGGGCATTTTTCTCTACACGCGTGCCGCCACGTCGACGCAGCCTGTCAGATCACTCGCCGTTTTGCCTTTCAAAACTATAAACGCCAATGAAGATACGCATCAGGGCCTCGGGCTGGCCGATGTTTTGATAACACGGCTGAGCAACATCAGGCAGATAAATGTTCGACCGACGAGCGCCGTTTATGAGTTTGAGAATCAGGACACCGACATCAACGAAGCCGCGCAAAAACTCAGGGTTGATGCAATTTTGGATGGCACGATTTATTACTCGGGCGAAAAGGTAAGAGTCACGTCGCGCCTCGCGCGCATATCGGATCAGAAAATTTTGTGGTCGGGCGATTTCGAACAGTCGGCCCGCGACGAGATGAAGCTACAGAACGAGATCGCCATGCAGGTCAGCGATGCTCTAAGCGTAAATTTAACCTGGAGCGAAAAAGACGCCTTGTCCAAAGCTCCGACGACAAACGAGGACGCGTATCAGCTTTATCTAAAAGGCCGCTATCACTGGAACAAGCGAAATATGCAAGGCCTGTCGGATGCTCAACGTTACTTTATGAGCGCGATCGAGCGCGATCCGAACTTTGCTCTCGCCTATGTCGGATTGACCGACACGATACTTTTCGCGGACGATGCAAGCGCCGCGTCAGTTGCCTGGGGCAAAGCCTTAAGCATCGACCCGAATCTCGGCGAGGCATATGCATCGCTAGGGTTTTATTGCACTTTTCATGCGTGGCTCTGGGACGATGCAGAAGCTCATTTTAAGAAAGCCATCGAGTTAAAACCCGGTTATGGAACCGCCCATCAATGGTATGCGACCTTTTTGATGATCCGAGGGCGTCACACCGAAGCCGTCGCCGAGCTAAATCGCGCTCTTGAGATAAATCCGACGTCGTATAACTATCTCGCTGATCTCGGTCAGGCATATTACTTCGCCCACGATCTTGAAAACGCGGAAAAGTTTAACCGACGGGCCTTGGAACTCTATCCCGATTTTGTCTTTGCACACCAAAATCTTGAGGGCGTTTATTTTCAAACGGGCGATTACGAAAAAGCGACCTATGAACGAATGCTCGCCATGACCGCTAACATTGGCTCAGCCCTCGAGTTCGAAAGACTTATGGAAGGCTATAAAAAAGACCGCCACGAATTTATGGACGCGCTGCGAAGAGGCGGTGCTGAAGAATTTTGGCGCGTCCTTTATGATTACTTCAACAAAAGCACAGTCAAAAATGCCAACGTTCATTTAACCCGTGCATGGATATTGAGCAAGCTTGGCGAAAAAGGAAAAGCCCTCGACGAGCTCGAAACCGCCGTCGAACGACACGCCTTCCTCGCGCCTTTCATTAACGTCGATCCAAAATTCGACGAATTCCGAAACGCCCCCCGGTTTCAAGCGATCTTGCGCAAAATGAATTTGTAAATTTAGGTTTTTGAATAGGATTTGAGCTTGATGTTGATCTTGCCAAATTCGGAATCGATCTCTGAGCGGACCGGGATACGACGAGTATCATCCGTCATCCAGATCACCATTTTACCCTTTTGCTCGATCAATCTGTCCTTTCCAAAGATCTGTGGCTCAATGCGAAAGCACCAAACATTGCCAAGAATCGTTTTTTGCTGTTCCCGCCTTGTTACAAAAACCGGAACCTTATAAACGAGTCCGGAATCACTGACCGAAAGCTCCAGCTTCATTCCTACGGCCAGCGGCTGCAGCCTTAGGTAATAGATCCCGGAGACCATGTCGTGCATCGCGTCACCGATCTCAGACGCTATGCGGCGCGGCGGCCGCATTCTGTCCTTAGGATCTGTTTCGACATAGGTAACCCGCTTTGTCCTGTAGTCAAACAGGGCCTCGCTGTCGCGCACACGCTGCTTTTGGACGTCGTGTTTTGTCGTTTTTATTATAGTGAAATTGGTGAGGTCGACGGTCGATTCGTATTGCTGCAGAAAGCTAAAGCGAAATATCTTTAGCAGAGTTCCCTTTGAAACAGCCTCAGATCTAAAAACAATACCATTTGAATTCGGCGTCGGAATTGCCGTAAAGGTCAGCTCTGCGACCGATATTCCACGAAGTACCTTATTAAGTTTGCCTTCGTATTTGAGCGACTCGCTTGCAAACAACTCTCCGGGCACCGACGTGGAGCTGGGTTGCGCACAAATGCCGAGGGAAGCCGCTATCAGGACGACCATCGGCAACATGGATCTTAGAAAAAACGACTTCATAAATCTATCTGAGAAAAAAGGCTTTTGCGGCTAAAAGGCCGACCGCAAAAATCGCCCCGATCGCAGCTCGGTACTCGCGGTATTGCAAGTATAGCTGAAAATCAAATTTCCCGCCCGCACTCTTCCAGGGCGTAAGACGCGGCATCAGCAATGGTACGTTGCTTTCGTATTCATCATAATCATCGCCAAAAATGCGGCGTATATCCTCTATTTCGACGCGCATTACTGGCAAATAGATGCCGATAAAAAGTACAGAAAAAATGATGGCAAGCCACCAGACGCCCGCCGCGACACTAAAGCCAACCCCAAGAATAAGGCTGCCAAGATAGAGCGGATTTCGAGTGTACGCGTAAGGCCCGGATACAGCAAGGACGCTCGCCTTGCGGATATGCCCGGACGCCCAGGCGCGAATCGCGAGCCCGATAAGCGCTATGCCGCCGCCGATCGCGATTGTCAGCGTCGTCGGCTTTGCGAATATGATAAACACGATCGCAAACAAAAATCCGAGCGGAACCCGGAGTCGCTGCAGGAGCCTCTTTCTCTCGATTACCATATTCTATGCCCGCGAAGGTTCTGCTCCAGTTGATACTTTCTCAAGGCGCTTGATAACCGCCGCAAAAACCGTTTCCACATCGGAATCCATACATATCCACTTCGAACAGGTCCGGCGGTGACAATCGATGCGGCAATCGATGTCGTTGCGTTCGACGCAGATGTCATCTGGGTTAGGGCTGCCGTTCCGCCACCACTCAGTCGGGCCGAAGAGTCCGACTACGGGCGCCGCCGCGGCCACGGCGAGATGGGTCGGTCCCGTGTCGCCGCCCACGTAAACTCGCGCGCGCTTTGCCAGCTCGTAAAATCCTTTCAGGCTCGGCTGTGCTAGCGTCAGTTTACCCGAACGGCTGCTTGCGGCAACTTTTTCGGCCAATTCCGCTTCCTTCGGGCCGGTCACGACGACCGAAACCAGCCCGCATTCTTCCCACAAACGATCGGCCAACTGCCCAAATTTCTCTGCGTGCCAAAGCTTTGTCACCCAGCCGCCGGCTGGATTTAGAACTGCAAACTCGCCGCCGCCTGCTTTGTTAATAATCGCGTTTGCCTCTGCAACATGTTCGGCAGTGGTTACAATTGGAAATTCAAAATCGGCGGTAGGAACCTCGACCCTCAATGCTTTTGCGGCTAGCATTAGATTCTTTCGGATCACATTCACTTGGGTCGGCACATCGACCGTATCGTTATAAAATAGCCTTGCCGACGACTCGCGCAATCCGCTTTTCGAAAATCCGTAACGCACCTTGGCCCCCGAGAGCCGAGCGATCAGACCAGATTTTATCAACCCCTGAAAATCGATCACGATGTCGAATGTATACGAGCGAAGTTCGCTGACCTGCTTGCTTGCATCGAGCAGGATCCCCTCGATTACCTTTCCACCCCGCATCGACCGCGTATCGACCTCGATAAGGTTGTCGATCATTGGATTCTTGCGCAATATCTCGGCCGAGCGCTCCTCGACGACCCACGAGATCTCAGCATCCGGAATCGCCCGCCTCATCACAGCCAGCGCCGGCAGCGTGTGAACAATATCCCCAATCGACCCGAGTTTTACAATAAGGAGGCGCATTGAATATATGTTAAATGTTAAGAGGGCTAATGGATAGGGTAGTAAGTCAAAAGCAACTTGTTTACCCATCAATCTGATATACTATATGGCTAGCCTTAAGGAATTGCTGACTGGTATGTTGTATCTACATCTCTTTTCCAGGTTTACTTTGGCCACCGAAAGACTCACGTTCCTAATATTCATTGCTTTCTGTTCGATCAACGTACCGCTCGCCCAGCCGCCGTGTACATTTCCGGTTTTTGA
The DNA here is from genome assembly GCA_036802885.1 of Pyrinomonadaceae bacterium. GTDB lineage: Bacteria > Acidobacteriota > Blastocatellia > Pyrinomonadales > Pyrinomonadaceae > OLB17. The sequence continues at coordinate 2,219 of DAIRVI010000021.1, read as the reverse complement.
GACTGGAAAGACGTTTCCAACCGGCGACTATCCGTCGGCGATCGTCCAGGGTGATATAAACAATGACGGAAAACTCGATGTTGTCACTACAAACTTTGATGGGAATAGCTTGTCTACGCTTGTCGGAACAGGTGATGGTTCATTTCAACCGAAGATCGACTCTGCGGCAAATCCTGCACCAACGGCCATTTCACTTGGTGATCTGAATGGTGACGGTAAACTCGATGCCTTCGTACTGAATCAGGGGCGTGGAACAGACAAGATAACCTCTCTTTTGGGTGACGGCCTCGGTAATTTCACCGTTATTGGTGAATACTCGGTTTATGATCCGCAGTCATTTCAACTGGTTGACGTCGACGGAGATTCAAAACTCGACATTATATTGATGGCCGGTGACGGCTACGTCGGTAACATATATGTTTACAAAGGCACTGGGTTTGGAACATTCGGAACCCCGATCATATACAGTCTTTCGAGCGGTGTCGGTCCCCTGATCTCGGCCGATTTTGATCGTGATGAAAAGATAGACATAGTTTACTCCTCGTCGTCGACGATCTATTTCTGGAAGGGAGACGGCTCCGGAAATTTCAGTCCCTCGTGGTCGTCATTTGGTACGGGAGCTCGCGGATTATCTCTTGGACACTTCAACCGAGACAATCTAATTGATCTTGCGGTATTAGATAGCGGTTCTGAAAAAGTTTGGGTTTTCACTGGCAATGGCAACGGAAGTTTCACTCGACGTGGCAGCCAGATTCTCGGACAGGGTTCAGGTTCGGGTGTGGTCATTGATCTCAATAGCGATGGAGTCGGCGACTTTATCGCGGCTGGCTTTACTTCAAATGAGATTTCAGTTGCACTGTCCTTTGGCGACGGGACTTTTCGGGGTACTAAGTATTACACAACGTCTGCTGAATCCCATGGGCTTGTCGCGGGAGATTTCAATGGCGATTCCAAAATTGACGTAGTTACCCTGGGATCGAAACGTATGATTGGATTTCAAAACGATAATCATGTGAGGCTTACATTAGGCCGCGGGGATGGTTCATTCATTGCGCCGATCTCTTACCCATTGGCCGCTGACTCGTTCCCAAATACCGTGTCACTAGCTGACCTGAACGGGGACGGTCAAGATGATGTGATCACTGGGAATTCGGAGCGGTGGGGAATTTCCGTCTTTTTGCGGACCGGTCCGTTTAAGTTTGCTGATCGACGCGATTCAATGCCGCTAATTTACATCAAGGATATGGTTGTGGGAGATTTCAATCACGACGCCAAATTAGATGTAGTCGGTGTAGGAGGTGGCTCGGTATATGTAATGCGTGGCGACGGCTCGGGAGGTCTAATGCTGCAGAGTAGCTTTCAATTGCAACCCGGTTATGATGGTTCTTGGGCGCAGTCCATTGTTGCTGGAGATTTTGACCACGACGGCAATCTCGATATCGCTGCGGGTACTCAGTATGGCAATGGGCATTTGTTTTTTTACAAAGGGTTGGGTAACGGAACATTTGGTGATGGAACCCAATACCCTACCACCCTAGATCCGATAGTTGATATCGCGACGGCAGATCTTAACAGCGACACCTACCTTGATCTTGTGGTAGTTTACGATACATTTCTTTCATTATCCTCTCGCGTCGAAATATGGATGAACAATGCACACGGCGGGTTCGTGCAAGGATCCCAGTATACTATCGGATTTAGTCTGCACCCAGATGCAGTCGCGATAGGCGACTTTAACAGTGACGGGTTTCAGGACTATGTCGTTTCGGTCGATTACGATGCGGGTACCCCCGCGTTTGTTCGGATCTATCCAGGGAATGGGAATGGGACATTCTCTAGTTTTACAAGGGTGGATATACCGGGGCTGCAACCACGGGACATTGTTGCTCGCGATTTCAACGCAGATGAAAAACTTGACATTGCCACTACAAACGACAATTCCGAGGAGGTGTCGGTTTTTCAAGGTAATGGAGGGGCCTTATTTACTACGTTCCAAAGAATTTCAGCAGGCGAGCAAGCACGACGAATGGCGGTAGGGAATTTGAACGCAGACACGAGTCCCGATATCGTTGTTACAAATTATAACGGAAGTTCAATTACAATAATGTCGAACGGTTGTAACAAAGCGCTCGAGCCCACTATTTTGATTGCGCCGTACGACTACGACGGCGACGGGAAGACGGATATTTCGATCTTCCGTCCGTCGGTCGGTGAGTGGT
>DAIRVI010000020.1:33851-36803 GCA_036802885.1 Pyrinomonadaceae bacterium | reverse complement strand
CATTGCCGGAGCTCCGGAGCCTCCGCTCTGGCAAGGCGTCGTGGAGCGTCTACAGTTTGAGCAATAAACAAGCGAGCCGTTTAGTCTGCCATTTGGAAGGGCGTTTTGCAGGAACGAGGGCATCTGAACAGGAGCGCCGAACCGTACGTCGGTGCCGAAGAAGGTAGGATGTCCCGCGACTTGGCCCTCGCCGGGCTGGCCAGTCATAAAGACAACGGTGGCCTTGTCAAAGTTCTTTGTTGCGGCGCCCTGACAACCCAAAATATATCCGTCGTAGCAGAACCGGTCGCCCGTAGAATAGACGCGCAGGCGTTCGTCCGCCTGAAAGGTGCTCGGGCCATACATATTTCCAGTCGAAACGAATGTCCGTCGGGCTTTGAAGATCACCGGATTGCCAAACGCCGAATTCATTACCATTATCGGATAGGAATAGTCGCCGGCTTGTGGATTTTCGACGGCGTTGTAAACAAGAGAATTTGTCATCGATTCGGTTTGCGAAGAGATGATCGTGATCCCGCCGCTGTCGAGAATATTGAGGAACGTCCCGCCAAGTGCGTTTGTAAAGCCGCCGCCAAACGTGTCCTGAATAAGAATTCCGGCGGCCCGCTCGAAATGCATCGAATTCGCATTTTGTCCGGGACGCTTTGGGGGATTGATAAATACGGTGCTTTGGATCTTCCAATCGGAGTTGCGGCTATTTGTGTAAATACCCGTGTCGCGATTGAAAATGAAACGACAGGCGTTGAGCTTTACATAATCGAATTGCCAATTCAGATTGGTCTGAGGCAGGCCATACGCATTAATGCCTCGAAAGAAATTACTGAATACGACCCGTTCGAAATAAAAATCCTGTGCCGAACTAAAAGCGCCAACAGCCTCGATGCCGTTGGTATTCTCGTTGCTAAGTGCGTTCAGCTCGATGTCGCGGATTGTGACTTTCTCGGTGCATTCGCCAATGCGAAAAAGTGACACATTGGCACCCTTCAGCGTGAGGCGTGTTGGGTTCTTGCGCGGTAGATCGCTTGTCGGCGACATAGAGCCGAGCCCGTTGGAGCCCTGGATCGTAATGCCCGAAGGCACAGCGACGGGTGACGTGATTACATAATCGCCTTCGGGAATGGTCACCGTTCCGCCGTTGCGCGACGCGACAAAGGCCATTGCGCTCTTAAAGGCGATCGTGTCGTCCGCTTTGCCGTCGCCGATCGCGCCGAAATCCTTGATGTTGTAAAAACCGAGCGTTCGCTCGTCAGGCGTTGCGATCCAGTTATAGGTTATCGGTCCTGTAAATTTATCGCCGGCAAAGGTGACGCGATATCGCTTATCCTCGCCCTCAAAACACCATTTGTAATCCGTCGCACTCGCTTTCAAAGTCGCAATTCCCGAGCTATTTTGAACTAGCGACGCACCCGAACCGACGCACGACGATAACCTCAACGGCGTCGCGGAATTAAGATCGGTGACAGTCAGCGTCGTCGTCGGCGGAACAAAGCGAACGGCACAGACCGCAGTCGTCTGCGTCGTCGGAACATCGACGATGATGTTGTAGCCTTCAAACTTGTTTTGAGCAGTTAGGGTGCCAACAAGCGTAAGAAAAAACAGGATCGGAATCACAATAACTTTCAGTAACATGATCCCATTATTGCGTAAAGCTAGTTGGAGGGCAAAAGTCAGGTCGCCGTCACCGTATTCCGTTGAGAATCAGGATTCGAAGAGGCTCGCTTCGCTGCCGCCTTCTGCTGGCATTGGCAGGCCGAAGTGCTTGTACGCGAGGCGAGTGGCCATTCGGCCGCGCGGCGTGCGGTTGAGGAAGCCGATCTGCAGCAGATAAGGTTCTATGATCTCCTCGATCGAGTCGCGCTCCTCGTTGATCGCTGCTGAGATCGTGCTCAGGCCGACGGGGCCGCCGTCGTATTTTTCGATGATCGTGCGCAGCAGCTTGGCGTCGCGCTCGTCTAGGCCATAGCTGTCAACCTCCATTCGATCGAGCGCATCGCAGGCGACGTGTTCTGTCACGCTGCCGTCGTGATCGACCTCGGCGAAATCGCGAACCCGCCGCAGCAGGCGATTAACGATGCGCGGCGTGCCGCGTCCACGCCGTGCGATCTCACGCGAACCGTGTTCCTCGATGCTGACATTCAGGATGTGTGCGGACCTCGTGCATATAGTCTGCAGATCGGCAACGCCGTAAAAATCCAGGTGAAAAATAATGCCAAATCTTCCGCGCAGCGGTGCCGTCAGCATACCGGGCCGCGTCGTCGCTCCGACAAGCGTAAATTTTGGCAGCTCAAGCTTAATAGATCTCGCGGCGGTACCCTGGCCGATCATGATGTCGAGATTGTAATCCTCCATCGCCGGGTAGAGGATCTCTTCGATTGCCGGATTGAGCCGATGGATCTCGTCGATAAAGAGCACGTCGCCCTCTTCGAGATTGGAGAGAATCGCGGCAAGGTCGCCGGCTTTTTCGATCACGGGGCCGGACGTCGACTTAAGCGACGCGCCCATTTCGTTCGCGACAATGTTCGAAAGGGTTGTTTTGCCAACTCCGGGCGGACCGGTCAGTAGGATATGATCGAGAGCTTCGCGACGTTTTAAGGCGGCCTTCATAAAGACCCGAAGGTTCTCTTTGACCTTTGCCTGGCCGATATATTCGCTCAGCTTCGTCGGGCGCAGGGTCGCGTCGAATTGGCTTTCGTCATCCGTTATTCCGTCGTTCCTGATATTTATTGCTTCGGCGCTCTGCATTGCCTAAAATAATAGCCCCTTATTGTACAAAGCCAAAATATCCATCGAAAACGCAACGGTGCAGTGCAGGACCAAACCCATCCAGATGTTGCCGTTCCTGTAGCTCAGCCAGCCAAGAAAGACACCGGCAAAGATCGCGGCGAACGTTTCGGCCATCGGCTTTTGAAAGTGGATCATTGTGTACGGCACGGTCATCGCAAAGATCGAATA
>DAIRVI010000020.1:32386-33751 GCA_036802885.1 Pyrinomonadaceae bacterium | reverse complement strand
AACCCGTTCTCGATATTGAACGCGAGGCCGATCTCACTCAGTTTTCGCTTTTGAACAAAATTGACGAACATCGCCGGGATAATAAAATAGAAAGACACCGACACAAAAACCCACCAGATCAGGGCGTAAAGATTATTGTCGATCGGCTCGACAGCGTTTCTGCCGATCTCGACAAAACGGGTGCTAGCGAGAATGGCGGCGAAATAAGCAGGGTTTTTGAGATAAGTGATGCAGGTCAGACCTACGGCTGCGTATACGAATGCAAAAACGGCTCGGCGGTCAAGTTTCGCGAGATCGTCGCGAATTTGTATTGCGAGATCAAGCATCGCGGCGTTACTTGGCGAGCACCTGCAGGCTGCGGCGCAAGAGCTTTTGGACAGTGATCTCGACGCCTTCGACGGCGGCTTGGTTTAGAGCCTTTTCGGCTGCGTTTCGTTGGTAACCGAGATTTACTAATGCCGATAGAGCGTCTTCAAATACCGCATCGGCGGGCGTCGCGGCCTGTGATCCGGCGTCAAGCGTCGAGCCGCCCGTCGCAACTTCACCGACCTTATCCCGGAGATCAATCACGAGCCGCTCAGCGGTTTTTAGGCCGACGCCCGGTATCGATTTGAGTCGCGCGAGATCGTTTGTTCGGATCGCGAGAATTATCTCGTCCGCGCTCATCCCCGATAGCATCGCTATACCCGACTTTGGCCCGATGCCCTGAACCGAGATCAGACGCAGGTACAGCTCGCGCTCGCGCAAGGTCTTAAAGCCAAAAAGCTGTATCGCATCTTCGCGAACATGGGTGTAGATTCGCAGGCTTACGTCCGAACCGACCTCGCCCAGCTCGTAAAACGTCGTGAGCGGGATTGTCACCTCGTAACCGACGCCACCGACGTCGACGATGGCCGTATTTGCTTGTTTCTCAAGAAGTTTGCCGGACAGGAAGGCGATCATCGTTTCACACTTGAAACAGATTGTAATGGAATTCAACCGCAAGGGCAACGGGAAATACGGTTTACGCAACCAAATAGACGAACATTTAGAGACTTTTGACGATTTCACTTTGCGACTGGCGAGGGAAGGTATAAAATGTTTTTCACGGAGTGAATCCTAACGAGGCGATCCGGCGAATCTTTAGTTGTAGTTCTTGAGAGGTAAAACAATGGGTAGCAAAGGTTTTTTGAAGAGAATGTTGCCATTTTTCGCGACTTTCGCGGTTGGTATTTTCATTGCCAGCTTTTTTGTAAATATCGGTGGGCCGAGTCTTCGTACGCGTGGTAAGAGGTTTCACGAGATGAAACGCCTGCGGATCGAAAACGAAGAGCAGCGTAATGAGATCTTGCGTCTCAAAAACGAACTCGAAAGCCAGCGAGGAAA
>DAIRVI010000020.1:30818-32286 GCA_036802885.1 Pyrinomonadaceae bacterium | reverse complement strand
TTGTCCGAGGTTATTCTGACGCTCGGTTGTGTGCCGCTCACAGATTATGGAACGCCCTCGACCAATGAGTTGACCGAGGCGATGAAGCCGTTTGTCGCTCACCACAATGCTCTTTTGATGGCGAATCACGGAGCAGTCGCGTATGGCGAGGACCTTTGGCAAGCTTTTGACCGTCTTGAGACGCTCGAACACACAGCGAAGATCGCGATCTTGTCGAAAGCGCTCGGCGGAGCGATCGATTTGCCGGCGGATGCGATTGAAAAGCTTGTAAAGATAAGAGAAAAGGCGGGTTATCTTAATGAGAATGCCCGCTGTCAAGCGTGCGGATATTTGCATGAGTCGAATATTGCATGTGATCTTGACGTTGCGTACCCGTCGAAAAATGGTTCGGACGAGAGAAAGATCTCATTTACCCGCGAAGAATTGATCGAGCTTTTGAGCGAAGCGGCCAAATTGAGTTAAACTAACTAGACTTTAGTAATCTACACACACGTTCAGGAGCAAAACTAAATGCAAGAAGCTTTAGGAATGGTTGAATGTAAGGGCCTCGTCGCAATGATCGAAGCCGCGGACGCAATGGTCAAAGCTGCAAATGTACAGCTCGTCAGCTACGAAAAGATCGGTGCCGGATTTGTAACTGCGATCGTTCGCGGTGATGTTGCAGCTGTAAAGGCCGCGACCGACGCCGGCGCAGCGGCGGCTCGGCGCGTCGGCGAACTCGTGAGTGTTCACGTTATTCCGCGTCCTCACTCGAGCGTCGACGAAACACTGCCGGTAGTAAGGAAATAGCACTCAGTAATCAGCAATCAGCGCTCACAACTTGTCTGCTGCTGACTGCTGACTGCTGACTGCTGATGGCTCACATGATAATTGCACGCATCATGGGCACGGTCGTGTCCACGCAAAAAGACGAACGCCTCCACGGAAAGAAGCTGCTTATCGTCAAGCCGATCAATCTCGACGGCTCGGACCAGAGCGGCTATGTTGTCTCTGTGGATACCGTCGGCGCGGGCTTTCACGAAAAGGTGATCGTCGTCAGCGGTTCGTCGGCAAGAATGGCCGAGGGTAACAAGGACTGCCCGGTCGACAGCGCGATAATCGGCGTGATCGATGAAATTGATTATTCAGTTTAGACGGTCGTGAAAGTTTTGGCAGTCTAGGACGAACTTCTTGGCCTTTCGCGACTTTTCAGACTTTCAAGACTAACGCTTATGCAGATCGCACGCGTCATCGGTACGATAGTTTCCACGATGAAGAACGCTTCGCTCGATGGGCGAAAGTTTTTGATCGTGCAGACGCTCGATGCCGACCTTAAACCAAAGGGAACGCCTACGATCGCACTCGACGCTGTCGGAGCGGGCGAAGGCGAACTCGTCTTTTGGTGCCGTGGCAAGGAAGCGTCTTTCCCGTTCAAACGTGACGAAACGCCCACCGATTGCACGATCGTCGGGATAATCGACTCTGACGC
>DAIRVI010000020.1:0-30718 GCA_036802885.1 Pyrinomonadaceae bacterium | reverse complement strand
TTTGCGTCCCCGACTTGCGGTGCCGTTCGCGCGCCCTGTTCGGCTTCAAAATACGGCTGCTCCTTAAAACCGAGCAGTCCCGCTGTGATAACTGCCGGGAATGAGTTTCGGGTCGTGTTGTACGCATTTACCGCGTCAGTGTAATCCATTCGCGACGCGTTGATTCGGTTCTCGGTGCCTGCCAACTCGTCCTGAACCTTCATAAACGCCTCGTTTGACCTCAGAACCGGATAGTTTTCCTGCAAACTCAAAAGTCGACCGATCGTGCCGCCGAAACTGTTGTTGGCGTCGATCACGGCCTGCTTCTGCTCAGGTGTTTTGTCTCCGTCAGCAGCAGCCGGCGCGGCTGCCGTGGCATTTAACAATCGTGAACGCGCATCGGCGATCTGCCCAAACACTTCCTGTTCCTGGACACCGGCCATCTTGGCGGTCTCAACCAGATTCGGGATCAGATCTGCACGCCTCTGCAACGAGCTTTCGACGTTTGACCACTTAGCCTTAACAGTCTGTTGCTTCGCCGTCAGCTCGTTGTAGCTGCAGCCGCTGAGGCCCAATGCCGCAAACATCACAATAGATAATAGAATTGCTTTTTTCATTTTTGTTCTCCTGATAATCACATTAATAACAAACTAGTTTCCAATGGAATCTACCGCATTTATCACGTTTTCGATCTGGTGCATATAGTCGCCAAAAAGCGTGTTAGCGCTGGTTTCATTTAATTTAACAGTGAAATTATTCTCACGGATATTGAATATTTTTTCAAACGGTGTTCCATCTATCTTAAGCTGATTCGCCGTCAGCGCGACGATCTCGTGCTTGGTTGCGGGCGGATCGAGTCCCTTGAGGATCAATACCGCGCGGAACAGTGACGCAAAGCTCGATAGACTTTCGGCCATCAGTTTCTTGAGGCCATCGACTGACGTTGACGCCGGAATATACTGTCGCCGAAGCTGGATCAGCTTGCTCCGTAACTCGTACTCTGTCTGAAGACGAAGGAATTTATCCGATATCTTAATATCGGCAAGCACGTCGGGACCGTAAAGCACTTTTCGTGCAACGCTCATCTGGTGAAATTCGATCGGGAACACGTCCGAGGCGTTTTGCAATTCGGACACGGTGAAATAAACAGGTATCGGATGACCCAATCGCGCCCATTCGCGAACGCACGCGTGTGCATTTCTGAGGTCCTCGGGGCCTATTTTGTGCAACGCGATCAGTATGTTGTAATCCGATTGTTTTGGCACAAAATCACCGGCCGCCGCCGAGCCGTATAATATGACGCAAGATAAATTTTTGCCGTGCGTCGCCTTTAGATCGTCAATAAATGCTTCAAAATATTGTTTCATCGCTTACCAATCTCCGCCTGCGCCGCCACCGCCAAAATCACCGCCGCCACCAAATCCACCCCAGCCGCCACTGCTGCCGCCCCAATCGCTTGAGGATGACGACCCGCTCGATCCGCCCGACCCGAGTATGCCGCCAATTATCCACGGCAACGCACTCGAACCACCTCCGCCACCCGATCCAAATCCCCCGCCGCCCCAGCGGTCGCGGTCGCCCTTTGTCGGTCCCCCTTTGGACTTGCTGAAAATAATGATCAGGATAATCAGAATTATAATTGCGCAGCAAAAAATACTAAACATCCCGCCGCTATCCGATTCCTTATTTCCCGCCGTTGGCTGCTGCGTCGTCGCCGGGGCCGTACCTTTCTTCCGAATCGTTGCAATATACGCGTCAACGGTGTCGGAAATGCCCTTGCCATAGTTTCCCTTTTTAAATTCCGGTACTAAATATTGTCTTTGAAGGCTGCCGACAACGCCGTCAGGCATTTCGTCCTCTAGATCCTTGCTGACCTGTGTGAAATATTTGCGATCGTCAATTGCGACAAGCAGCAGAGCGCTCGGATTATCATCTAATTTCGAGCCAATCTTCCACCCACGAGAGACGGCCAGCGAATAATCGAAGATCGGACGGTCGCCGGTTGTCTTGACGACAGCCACGGCGATTTCGACCGACGGACTTGTTGTTTCCTTGAGATTCTTCAGCTTTGTTTCAAGCTGCTGCTTGGTTCCGGCATCGATTACGCCTGCATAATCATTTACAAAGCCCGTCGGCGCCGGCAATGGCGAATTGTTGATCGAGAACGGCTCTGGCGTTTGGGAAAATGCGGAGACGACCGCGACGAGAAATACTATCGCAACAGAGAAAAAACGCAATTGGGCCGAGCTGGTGTGTTTCGTCATTAATGTTGCGATAATTTTGCCAAATCTGTTAACTAATACGAAAATGCGGCCGTCAGGTTCGACAAATCGTCCGCCGAAAATAGACCTTGTGTCAGTCACGCATTCTTTTTCACTTCGACTATCTTTGCTCTAAATACCCGCATCGCAGTTCTTACGACCGGATGTGCCGTCGCAAATTGGAGCAATTCATCTTCGGACGGGTCGGAGCCGAGGGTCGGCAATTCGACAAGGTCCTGGCTTGGAGAAAATTCCTCCCTGAGTTTGGCAACGTCAAACGCCGGTACCGCGGCGGCCGCAGAATAAGCGTGAGTTGCCGACGGTTTGGGCGCTTCGCGCTGCGTCAAATAGGTATCTCGTAAAAGGGCCTCCACTATCGACTCAGAATCGCGAATTGGTAATAGATCGTCGCCCGTCAACGTTAGTTTTTCTTCGTAAGCGTCGTCAAGCTTGTCATCCACAATGTGCTCAAGTTCTTCGGCAGAAAGAGCACGCAATCGAATAATCGGTGGATTGAACGGCTCGACAACGGGTTTTACGTCAATAGGATTTTCCTTGGGAGCCGCTGCCTCGACCGATGTGCGTTCGGCCTCTCGTGCGGCCGGAGCATCGTTCGGCGGAGCGGCCGGCTCAGTTTTCAGAGTTTTTTTTTCTGTCGAGGCGAAAGACGATGCAGCTGCAGCACTGCTAGCTGGCGGCGATGAGGAATGCGAGACATCTGACGATAATTCATCAAGCCTTTTGAGAATATTCTCGACGCCCGCGACGCTCCGCATTTCGATCAGTTTAACAAGCCCGATCTCAAGGACGTATCGCGGATGAGCGGCCTCGCGAAGACTGGCCTCCGTTTCACAGAGCGAATTGAAAAACCGCAACAAGTCGGCTTCGGTGAACGACAGGGCCATCTGACGCATCTCGTCTTCGCCGAAAACGGATCCCTCGAAAAGTTGTTTGTCGTCGCCCGCGACCTTGAAAACCAATAGGTCGCGAAAAAGTCCGAGCAGATCGCGGCAATAATTTCGAAGATCGTGGCCGCGGGAGATCAGGTCGTCAACGACACTCAGCACCGAACGCGGCTCGCGACCGGCGATCGCATTTATCGTATTCGTCAAGATCTCGACGCCCGCAAAACCGAGGGCATTGGTCACATCGGTTGCTGAGATCGCCTCGCCAGAAAAGCTAATAACCTGATCGAAATTTGATTGAGCGTCGCGCATCGAGCCCTCGCCCGAGCGAGCCAGCTCGCGCAAAGCATCGTCCGAGATCTCGATCTTTTCGGCATCGGCGATCAATTTCAGCCTATCTAAAATCTTTTGCAGCGGAATGGTGCGAAATTCGAATTCCTGACACCGCGAAAGTATCGTCTCCGGCACCTTGTGCAGTTCGGTCGTCGCCATCACGAAAACGACATTGTCGGGCGGCTCCTCGAGCGTTTTCAAAAGAGCGTTGAACGCCGGTTTTGAAAGTTGGTGAACCTCGTCGATGATAAAAACCTTAAAACGATCGCGCGCCGGGTTAAAGTTGATATTCTCGATGATCGTCCCGCGAACGTCGTCGATTCCCGTGTGCGAAGCGGCGTCGATCTCAAGCACATCCATCGAGCGACTCTCCGAGATCTCAATGCACGACGGACAAGCCGTCGGATCGGTCAATAGACACGGCGACAGGTTTGGTTTGTCAGTCTTATGGCAGTTCAGAGCCTTGGCAAGAATGCGGGCGGTCGTCGTCTTACCGACACCTCGGGCTCCGGAAAACAGGTAAGCATGATGGAGACGGTCAAATTCGAGAGCGTTTCGCAGCGTCCTCGTAATTACTTCCTGACCGGTCACTTCTTCAAAGGTTTGCGGCCTCCATTTGCGGGCGATCACCTGATAAGACATAGATAAACAAAACTACGGATATCTAATCTTAATTTAGCGCATTGTAATTGGCAATTGACTCGGAAATAAAGTCACCTCACCCAAATTCCGAGGCCGTGAAAAATACCGAAAAAAACTTGAGTTTCGATTGATTCGGTTACCAGTTCAAGACGAATGGTAATGTTCAGGCCGAACCGGCCGAGCGGCGGAAAATGAGGGCTAAAATAATTATTGACAACGAAATGTGTGAGAGATACAGTATGAGGTCTAGACGTAATTGTCGTGTAGGACTATGTTTCTGTCCGAGGTGCAGTGCAGATCACTGTGGTTTGTGGAAGACGTGAAATAGTCATCGACTTGTTTTTAGTTAGATTTAAAATAGGAGATACAATATGAACAACAAACAAGAGCCGAACACCGGTAATGCTCAAGAGCCGAACACAGGTGCAATACAGGAGCCAAATACGGGAGCTATCCCAGGGACGAGCTCTGACGCTTCTCTTCAGGAACCGAATACTGGTAATGTACAGGAACCGAACACTGGTAATGTCCAGGAACCCAACACAGGATCGATTCAGGAACCCAACACGGGCGGCTAATTGTAATTACATTAGGGTCGTGGCGATTGGCGCCACGACCTGATAACCAGAGTTAGTGGCCCTCGCTCATGGCTTAAAGCCGATCCTTGTTAGCAATTCCGTCCATCTCGGTTCACCGTATAGCGGCCTGAAACGCGGATTGATCTTGGCGTGTGTCAAACCGGAGTCTCGTTCGTCAAACGCCCGCTCCAGCCATTCGAAGGCCTGATCGACATCCCCACGCATCGCAAATACTTCGGCGATCTGATACGAATTCCCTTCGGCATGTTCCGCAGTCAATTTTACGAGCGCTTCGTCGGCATCGCCCTTGTTTCCGGCCGCAAAATTTATGATCGCCATCGCCCATATTCGCCACATTTCGTAAGGTTCCTGCACCGCTTGTTCAAAGGCACTATCGGCCTTGTCTTGATCGAGCATCACAAGTGCCAGCAAAGCGTGCGAAACGGCCCTTTGCGGCACTAGTTCGATAGCTCTTCGAAATGCCATTTCAGCCTCAACTAAAAGGCCGGCAGCGTGGCACGTCAGGCCGTGGTTGTGCCAAAAGGCGGCACTTAACGGGTCTTGTATGAGAACGCGATTGCTTAGTTCGAGTGCCTCATCGAGCCGGCCCAGCTTATACGAAAGCACACTGGCACCATCCAGAACCGATGAACTCCCGGGCGCGAGATTCAGAGCCCGTTTGTACGAAACGGCGGCTCCGACCAGGTCCCAATCATAAGACAATAGAATCCGACCCAGCTGAGCGTGGCCCTCAGCGAGGTCCGGTTCCAATGTCAGAGCCTTGAGTGTCGCCTCTCTCGAACGGTCGAATCCCTCACTTACCGGAACCCATACCCTGCCCGCCTCTATCGAATATGCTCGACCCAGTTCCGCCCAACAGAGTGCGTAGCCTGGATCCAGATCAAGTGCTTCGTGGAAAAACTCCACCGCCTTTTCCGTGTCTTCACGGGTTGTCCGATCTAGAAAATGGCGACCAAGTAGCATAAGGCGCTGAGCCTCAGGATTCGCCGCACGACCCTTAACCGCGTTTGCAACTTCGATCATTACCTGTTTACTCGCATCGGAACCTGGCACTTCGCCAAGAAGCATAGCGCGTAATTCTTCGACGACTGATTCGGCAATGTCGTCCTGAACGGCAAAAATGTCGTCCATCGTTCGATCGTACGTTTGAGACCAAATATGATAGCCATCCGCAACTTTAATAAGCTGAACCGATATCCGAACCCGATTTCCGGAGATCCGAATACTACCCTCGAGCACGGACCCAACATTCAGTGCCTTACCGATCTCGGCGATCGTTGTCTGCGTTCCTTTAAACGCAAATGCTGAAGTTCGTGCCGCAACTCTCAGTCCCTGGATCTTAGAAAGGACGTTTAAGAGCTCTTCGGCAAGGCCGTCGGAAAAATAATCACCGTCCTCGTTTCGGCTCATATTTAGGAATGGAAGGACTGCGATTGTATTGTCCGGCTCGACGCGTTCGATTGCGTCCGACATTAGCATCCGGGTCGGCATCACGCTATTTGGCGAGCCTGTGCGTTCTAGCTCCTCTTCAAACTCAAGCTGCTTGCGAAGTGCAATGAGATCATCGACCAGTTCTTTGGCGGTCTGGTAGCGGTCGTCCACATTTTTTTCAAGCGCACGCAAAGTGATGCGCTCGAGTTCGACCGGTATGTTGTGGCCCATTACGAATAACGGTTGCGGCTCTTTCTCGAGGATCGCAACGATCGCGTGGCTGGTCGTTTCACCTGTAAAGGGCTGCCGATTGGTCAAGAGCTCATATAAAACAACCCCAAGGCTGAAAATGTCAGTTCGGGCGTCGATGACTCGCCCGCGAGCCTGCTCCGGCGACATATACGAGACAGTTCCCATAATGATCCCCGGTGTTGTGTTGATTAGATCTCGCGTCGCATCGTCGGTCGAGGCCGCCGCGGCGACTGGTTCGGTCAGTTTGGCAAGCCCAAAATCAACCACTTTGGCGTAACCATCATTGCGGATCATTATGTTCTCAGGCTTGATGTCGCGGTGTATTATTCCTGCCGCGTGAGCGGCTGCCAGAGCCTCACCGACCTGGATCGCGGTCTTTAAGACTTTCCTAAGCGGCATCGGGCCCTCAGGAGAGATTTGATCTCGCAGAGTTTTTCCTTCGATCCATTCGGTGGCGATATAGTTTTTGCCGTCAACCTCGCCGATCTCGTAAACCGTGAGAATATTCGGATGATTCAGCGCTGACGCAGCCTTAGCCTCCTGCACAAAGCGCTTTAGCTTATCGGCGTCGTGACTCAGCTCATCGTGGAGGAATTTGATGGCGACTTTACGATCGAGATTGATGTCGTGGGCAAGATAGACCTCACCCATTCCGCCGGCTGCGATCTTATTGCCGAGGCGGTAATGCGAAATCGTAGTATTGGCCTTAAGCTCTGTACCCATTAATCGGTCATTCTACAAAAGCCAACACTACGCCGGCTATCATTCTGATGGGAAATTAAACTCAAAAACGATGCGGTAGAATATAATGAAACCAAAAAAGCTCTCGGTTGGCACCTCGGCTTTTTAACGCGATGAACCCGTAAATCATAAAAGGCTCTCGCCGAAATTTGGTGGCTTCAGACTTGATCGCAACACACGCTTGATATTGCTACCGTTGCTCGATTCCTCGCCTAGCGGAGTTCACAACACAAACATTGTGCGGAGCCTGAAGCCATAATGGCGGAAAGGGTGGGATTCGAACCCACGGAACCCGTTAAGGCTCACAGCATTTCCAATGCTGCCAATTCAACCACTCTTGCACCTTTCCGCGCAAACTAAATAAAAAACAACTTGCTAAAGTCCGTGGTTATAACCTTAGGCCATTTCATCGAGAACGTCCTCGACGGATATTTCTTCGGTAACGACGACCGTTTCTGTAACCCCGCCGTCATCGTCGCCGACCAACCAGCCGTATACAAAACCAGCTAATAACGCCCCGAGTATTGGCGCGACCCAAAATAGCCAGAGCTGTGTCAGCGCCCAGCCTTGGACAAACACTGCCGGACCCGTGCTGCGAGCAGGGTTGACCGAAGTATTCGTAACCGGGATCGTGATCAAATGGATCAGCGTCAGACATAAGCCGATGGCAATCGGAGCGAAGCCCTTCGGAGCCAGTTTGTGCGTGGAGCCGAGAATTACGATCAGAAAGAAGAACGTCATCACGACCTCGGCAACGAAACACGCGAGAGCTTCGTAGCGGCCCGGCGAATGGTCGCCAAACCCATTTGAAGCAAAGCCGCCGCCCAACGTAAATCCTGGTTTTCCGCTTGCGATCACATACAAAATGCCCGCCGCGGCAATCGCCCCCAGAACCTGGGCGATAACGTAAGGCAATATCTCGTTTGCCGGAAACCGCTTACCCGCCCACAAGCCGAAAGTGACAGCCGGATTTAGATGACAACCGGAAATATGACCGATCGCATAGGCCATGGTTAAAACTGTCAGACCGAAGGCAAGTGATACGCCGACGAAGCCAATTCCCAAATTAGGGAAAGACGCGGCCAAAACCGCGCTCCCGCATCCGCCAAGGACGAGCCACAGTGTTCCAATAAATTCAGCCGACAACCTTTTTGTCAAAGGCATAATGAAAATTCCTCCCGTAATTTTAGTCAGTTACCTGATCAGAACAACTTTGTAAACTACCTGAGAAAAAAAATGGCGGAGAGGGTGGGATTCGAACCCACGGTACCCGCAAAGGTACAACAATTTTCGAGACTGCCCGATTCAACCACTCTCGCACCTCTCCAAAGAACTTCTAATTCTAAATGTTTATCCTTGGTTATTTCAAGTCGCAGGCGGATTAAGGAGTTTCATTCACACCAAGGCTTAAACAATCGGTCGAATTTTCTATCGTCTCGCCCGAAAAAAATCCTGCATCAGGCCCCGGCATTCGGCAGCCATTACGCCGGACGATACTTCAAGCCTGTGATTGAGGTTTGGGCTGTCACAAATTCGGAAATGGGTCTCGACCGCCCCAAATCGCTCATCGTGTGTGCCGAAGACGAGTCGTTTAAGCCGGGCATTTACAATGGCGCCGGCGCACATCGCGCACGGTTCGACCGTCGTGTAGATGGTTGAACCGGTCAGACGGTAATTACCTATTTCTGCCGCCGCTGTTCGAATGGCGAGAATCTCGGCGTGGGCTGTCGGATCGTTATTTTGGATCGTCTCGTTTGACGCGAGAGCGAGCAATTCACCAGCCGGATCGACGACGACGGCGCCGACCGGCACTTCGCCAATATCGGCGGCCCGACGAGCCTCGATAATAGCTTTTTGCATCCAAAAATCATCCCTTTCCTGCATCGCTAACGAGTTTAGCCTAAGTAACGAGATTCTTGCATCCGGCTATCTAAAATGATACACATTTAGGTGCTAAGCTTTTTGTCCCCTCGAGAGCTAAATCGCATAAAACGCTATGAATGACGAGGTTCGTACCGGAACCCAACCAGTCGACGACATCCACATCACAAATGTGCCGCAGTCGTTTCGCGCTTTTGCCGAGGAAGTCCATAAGCGAAGCCAAAAACCCCGCACAACGCCGCTGATGATCCCGCAAAAATTGCAGCCGGCGGAATTTAATACTGCGATGGTGCATTTTTATCGCGGTGAGATTCAGCGATCGAACATCTGGCGAAACCGCCTCGATGCGACGACAAATTGGGCGGTGATCACGGCAGGTGCGACACTCTCGTTCGTTTTCAGCTCGCCGGATAATCCCCATTTTGCAATCCCGATTAATTCGATTCTCGTGTCGATCTTCTTGTTTATGGAGGCGCGGCGATACCGTTATTATGAGGTGTGGGCAAATCGTGTGAGGGTGCTCGAGACAGGGTATTTCGCCCCGATGCTCTCGCACCGAACCATTCCACCAGACAAGGAATGGGCTGAGCATATTGCTGCCGATCTGATCTCGCCGCATTTTACGATCAGCGTTTGGGAGGCCGTGGGCCGGCGGCTGCGAGCAAATTATCTGTGGATATTCATATTGCTTGCCCTCTCTTGGACCTTAAAGATCTACATCCATCCTTCTCCGATCCCAGCGGTATCGGACGCAGACCGGAAAGTTTTTTGGGACATACTTTTTCAGCGAGCCGAAGTCGGACTTGCGCCGGGTTGGATGGTGGTATTTGTGGGCGCTTTGTTTAATTTATTGATCTTTTTTGTCGCATTCAGCACATTAAAGCTTAAGGATGCGTCGAGCGAAGTTCTCCCGCTTGAGAGCCTTGAATGGCATCCGCTCAAGCAAGTTTCAGACTGGGCCGAGAGCAGCCTAAAGCGACGCAATACGATCCGGCGTTCGAAAAAAGCACGCCAGCGTATGCGTTCGGTACACAAAACAGAAGGTTAATTAATAGGAGTCAAATCATTTATGCCAATCGATCTGGAAGACCGCGGACAAGCGCTCGAAAATGAGTATTTTCACCGCAAAGAGCAAGAGCTAATCGCCAAAATGAAGGCGAAACTTGGGGGCGAAAGCGCAAAGAGCCTCGAGATAAAATGTCCGAAATGCGACGGCACACTTGTCGAAGCAGATTTTGAAAGCATCAAAATTGATGTTTGCGACAAATGTTCGGGTGTTTGGCTCGATGCCGGCGAATTGACGCAGGTCGTGAATAAAGAAGACGAGCACGGTTGGTTTGGTAAGGTGTTTCGGTAAAAAGATGTTTAAGTCACTACGCGTATTTGGCCTAACACTTATTTGTTTGATCACGGTTTTCCCGCAAGCCGCGCCCCGCGTGGTTGCGACTGGAGAACTACGCTCCGATCTTTTGCCGGGATCAAGCGGGCGGATTCAAACCCTGCAACTTAACAGCAAGTTGATGGGACGCAAGATGCCGTTTCGCGTTGTGCTCCCCGCGACCTACGATGACAAGCTGCAGAGTGGTCGCAACTATCCGGTGACCTACTTATTGCATGGGTTGACTGGCCATTTTGAAAACTGGACACAAAAAACCGGCGTAGTTGATTTCTCGGCAAAGCGCGATTGGATAATTGTGACTCCAGAGGGCGATAACGGCTGGTATACGGACAGCGTATCCATTCCGACGGATAAATACGAAAGCTATATTATCAAAGAGCTGATCCCTGAAATAGATGGTCGGTATCGGACAATCGCCGACCGCCGCGGTCGTGTCATAGGCGGCCTCTCGATGGGCGGATACGGCGCGATAAAATTTGGGCTGAAATATCCCGATATGTTCTCACTAGTCGGTTCGTTCAGCGGAGCGCTCGGTGTGGCTGCGTATTCGAGCAAAAATCCGGACCCGATAAGCATGTCCCTCGCATCGGTTTTTGGCGATCTCGACAGCGAAACCCGTAAAAACAATGACATCTTCAAGATGATTCGCGAGGTGACGCCGGACAAGTTAAAGTCTATGCCGTTTATTTACCAGTCTTGCGGCACAGAGGATTTTTTGGTTCAAAACAACCGCGAATTCCTCGCCCTGCTTAACGAAAAGAAAGTGCCTCACGAGTATCGCGAACATCCGGGCGGGCACAACTGGGTGTTTTGGGACGATCAGGTACGGGAATTTTTAGACGTGGCCGAGCGAAGGTTGAAGAAATAATATGCTGAGACGAATACTCGTAATACTTTTACTGACCGGCGTTGTCGCAGGCGCAGTTTTCGCCCAGCAGAAGACGGTCGTCAGAAGTCTGAAAGCCAAACAGATGCTCCTTGGCCGCCACAAGATTTCGTTGCAATGGATTAGCTGGGATTATTTCGGTAAGGCCAGCATAACAGAGCGAAAAGGTGTTCTTTACCTTAAAGGACGGCAGGACGGACGAGGCTCCGAGGACTTCGTGACTATCGATGGCATCATAACCGCTATCGGCGAAAGGGAATTTAATTTTAACGGAAAAATCGTGACACAAGTCAGCCATATTTTTGGCGGCAAACCTTGCTCTCGTGACGGAGAAATGACATTTCGTATTACTGGCAAGCGCAAATACTGGCGACTTATGGAAATGGATAATCCATGTGACGGCGTTGCGGATTACGTAGACATATATTTTCGCTAAGTGTCAGATCTTGTTATCTAGTCCGCAAACAGCGGTATCAAAGCTCATAGTACGTGGCCGCATTGTTATCAATATGAAAGGTTCAATAGGGATCTTGTTTACAATATTAATTTTCACGGCCGCTTCTTCGTCGCAAGTAGTTTCGAAAGGTGGACCTGCGAATACTGTTGAGCTCGTTTCGGGGCCAACGGCTAAATTCCAAAGAACGCAAAGTGAACAGGAAAAACGTGTTGTCGACATCCAAGCCGCGCTCCAAAAAGCAAATCTCGATGGATGGCTGTTTTACGATTTTCGTGGGAGCGATATTGTCGGCCAGCGTATCCTGAAACTCGAACGCGCGGGCGGCTCGCGGCGTTGGTATTACTACATTCCGGCGAAGGGCGAGCCAACAAGGATCGTGCATGCTATCGAGCCGGGTCAGCTCGATAAACTGCCCGGCCGGAAGCTGATCTACCGCGAATGGCAATTGATCAACGCGAATCTAAAACAAGCTTTTTTCGGTGGCACAAAACCTCGGAAACCTTTGCGAATCGCGATGCAGTATTCGCCGAATAACGACATTCCATATATCTCGCGCGTAGATGCCGGGACGATTGAAATGGTGCGATCGATCAGCGTTAATGTCGTAACAAGCGCCGACCTTGTGCAGCAATTCGAGGCGGTTTGGACGCCCGAGCAATTCGCAATGCATAACGAGGCTTGCGTGAAACTACAAAAGATCATGATCGAGGCCTTTGGCGAGATCAAACGGCGGATCAATGCAAATATTACGACCACAGAGATCGACGTCCAGGAATTTATGATGAAGCGATTTGGCGAAGAGGGTATGCAGCCGTCGCCGATGATCGTGGCCACGAACGCAAACGCCGCATCACCGCATTATTTCCCTACCAAAGAGCGAAATTCATCGATAAATCGTGGTGATCTTGTGTTAATTGACTCGGTTACAAAGCTCACAAAACCAAAAGCTCCGGCGGTCGATCTGACTTGGGTTGGCTATGTCGGCGAAACGGTGCCCGACGAATACGTCAAGATTTGGAACATTGTGCGTGACGCCCGGGACGCGGCGTTTCAATTTGTCAAAACGTCTTTTCAAACCGGAAAGGTTATTAAAGGGGCGGACGTGGACGACGTGTCGCGGGGTGTGATAAGACGAGCCGGTTATGCCGATCAATTTCTCCATCGAACAGGCCACTCGATCGGCGAGGAAGGCCACGGCAATGGGGCGAATATCGACAATCTTGAGACGCGCGACACGAGGACGCTGATTCCGGGGACGGCCTTTTCGATCGAGCCGGGCATTTACCTCGCCGGTAAATTTGGGATTAGGTCCGAGATCGATGTGTATGTCACCGCAAATGACGCGATCATCACAGCACCGCATCAGACTGAGATCGTTGCAATAATGCGGTAATATCACTTCATGCTCAATTTTGCCATCGAAACCGCCCGCGACGCCGGGCAGCTGTTACTCGAAAAATTCGGAAGAAACATCAAAATCTCAAAAAAGGGTGAAATCGATCTCGTAACAGAAGCCGATTTGGCGTCCGAAGCTCTAATTATTGAGAGAATAAAATCGTATTATCCGAGGCACTCGATCCTTGCCGAGGAATCGGGTGAGGCGGTCATAATCGGCGGCGAGAACACCTGGAAATGGATCATCGACCCGCTGGATGGCACGACTAATTTCGCACACGGTTACCCGTGTTTTTGCGTGACAATTGCGCTCGAGCACGACGGCGAAATTGTCATTGGCGTAACCTTTGACCCCACCCGAAACGAGCTGTTTGCGGCCGAACGGGGCCGCGGTGCGAGTCTCAACAACAAGCCGATCCGCGTTTCCGCGACTGAAGATCTCAGCGAGTCGTTGATCGTAACGGGCTTTCCTTACGATTTCAAACGGAGAGAGGATTTTGCCCGCCACCTTACGCAATTTCTGCTGAAATCGAGAGGCGTTCGCCGTGACGGTTCCGCAGCGATCGATATGGCTTATGTTGCGTGTGGAAGATTCGACGGGTTTTGGGAAGAAGGATTGAATCCGTGGGATATGGCCGCGGGCGTGCTGCTGATCGAAGAGGCGGGTGGCCAGATAAGCGCCTATGATAATTCCAAATTCAGTATCTACTCGCCGCCGGTCGTCGCGAGCAACGGCCTGATTCATTCACAAATGGTCAGCATCCTGACCTAGAGCCGACCGCCAGCGACAAACGCTTATCGCGTGTGATAATCTCTTAACATTCGACCGGAGACGAGCGATAACTGACGATTTACTTATGTCCTGGTTTCGCAGAGACAAACCAAATATCGAAGAACCCGAACACGACGAAGAGCAAACCGTCAAAACCGAGGGTATTTTTGTCAAATGCCCGGAGTGTGACAGCGCTTTATATAAGCGTGAATTGACCGATTCGCATGAGGTTTGCACGCATTGTGGCTATCATTTTCGCTACTCCGCGACCGGTAGGCTCGAGGATCTTTTTGACGACGGTAAATACGAGAAACTGGACGAAGAAGTCACCTCGGGCGACCCACTGAAATTCACTGATTCAAAACCATACAAAGATCGGATCGAACAGGCAAAAGAGGTTTCCGGATTGCCGGAGGCGATAATTTCGGGCAAGGGAAAAGTCGGTGGGCATCTTGTCTTTGCCGGCGCCATGGACATGTCATTTATCGGTGGTTCGATGGGCTCGGCCGTGGGCGAAAAGATCACTCGTCAGATCGAACGCGCACTTGCGGCCCGCGGTGCCGTCGTAATCTTCTCCGCCTCGGGCGGCGCCCGTATGCAGGAGGGCACTCTGAGCCTGATGCAAATGGGCAAAATCTCAGCGGCTCTGTCACGATTACACGATGCACGTCTGCCGTTTATCTCAGTGTTGACGGACCCGACAACGGGTGGCGTCACGGCGAGTTTTGCGATGCTCGGTGATGTAATAATTGCCGAACCAAAAGCTCTGATCGGCTTTGCGGGCCCGCGTGTGATCGAACAGACGATCCGCCAAAAGCTGCCAAAAGGCTTTCAGCGCAGTGAGTTTCTGCTCGAACACGGGATGGTCGATATCGTCGTCGACCGCCGCGAAATGCGCGACACGATCGCGCGTATTCTGGATTTTATGATGAACAAATCAATTGCGGCTTGATTATGTAAAATATGCTGAGCGAAATCCTAACGCAAATCTACGAACGCGATCTCGGCAAGCTAAAGGACGAGATCGGGCTGTACGAGGTCGAAGCCGATCTTTGGAAAGTCGGCGGCGAGATCACCAATTCGGCCGGCAATCTTTGCCTTCATATGACCGGCAATCTCAAACATTTCTTCGGTGCTGTGCTGGGCGGTTCGGGTTATGTGCGCGACCGCGACGCTGAGTTTTCAACCAAAGGCGTTCCGAGTGCCGAACTCCTTGAGAGCATTGACGAAACCGCGATGATCGTTCGTTCGACGCTTGAAAAGTTGAGCGACGCGGACTTTGAGAAAACCTATCCGATTGAAGTGTTTGGCAAACCTATGACAACCGGTTTCTTCGTGGTGCATCTGGCGACGCACCTAAACTGGCATCTTGGGCACATAAACTATCATCGGCGGCTTTTGTCCCAAGGATAAGCCGTGAATTTCAGCGAGTCCGAATCGTATCTGCTCTCTCTCGGCAACGAAGTTTCCGCGATTAAGCTCGGCCTCGATAATATTCGCAGACTGCTAACGGCGCTCGGAAATCCACAAAATAATTTCTTGAAGGTTCAGGTCGCCGGGACAAACGGTAAAGGGTCGGTGTGCGCATTTCTCAACGCCATTTGTTTGGAAGCGGGAGTTAAAACCGGACTTTATACGTCACCGCATCTGGTTTCGATCACGGAACGCATAAAAATAAACGGCATCGACATCAATGAAAACGACTTCGCCCGACACGCGAGTCTTGTGCGTGAGACTGCCGAAAGGTTGCTATCTGACGGCGATCTGGAATATCGTCCGACGTTTTTCGAACAGGTGACGGCGATTTCGTTGATCGCGTTTGTTAAAGCAAACATTGAACTCGCCATCCTCGAAACCGGCCTCGGCGGCCGGCTCGATGCAACAACTGCCGCAAATGCTGAAATAGCAGCAATTACGCGTATCGATTACGATCATCAAGAATATCTCGGCAACACGATCGAGGCGATCGCGGCCGAAAAAGCGGCGATAATCCAAGCTAATACAGAAGCAGTCGTCGTTGGCAACCAAAACCGCGAAGTTCACGCCGTTATCGAGGACAGGATCTTGCAAACAAAAGGCGGAAACCCGACCTGTGGGGAGGGTGCTCAAGTTGTGTCGGACTTGAGTTGCGCACACTCGCTACCGCTCGTGTTTCCGCCTTCCGGGTTGGGCTTGAAAGGGCGGCATCAGGTTGAGAACGCAGACGTCGCGGTCGCGGTTGCTGACAAACTTCGATCTCGATTTACGATTTCTGATGACCACATTTTAACCGGCCTCGCGAACGCGCGTCATCCGGGCCGGCTCGAATTCAGCGGACGCTATCTGTTCGATGGCGCCCATAATGTGGCTGGGGCCAAAGCGCTGCGCGATTTCCTAGATGAATTCGTCGATCAGCCGATCACGATGATCTTTGGTTCTATGAAGGATAAGCCGATTGCTGAGATCGCTGAGATACTGTTTCCAACAGCAAAGAACTTGATATTGACACAGCCGGAAAACTCGAGGGCGATGTCGGCGGCGGACATTGCCGCATATGCGTTAGCAGGCCAAAACACTATCCTCACGGACACTGTCGACGAGGCTTTGCGAACCGCGACCGAGGTTGCGGCCGACGATGGTTTGACACTCATCACCGGTTCGCTTTACCTTATTGGCGAAGCAAAGAAAATATTGAATAATTGTTGAATAATTGTTAGATGCACAAATTAGTTTTGATTCGCCACGGCGAGAGTCAGTGGAACAAAGAAAACCGTTTTACCGGTTGGAAAGATGTTGACCTTTCCGAGAAGGGAATTAACGAAGCTCATGATGCCGGCAAACTGCTGAAAGCTGAGGGTTTTACATTTGATGCAGCTTACACGTCCGTGCTCAAACGTGCCATTCGCACCCTTTGGATCATCCTCGACGAGATGGATCTGATGTGGATCCCGGAAACAAAGTCATGGGTGTTGAACGAACGCCATTACGGTGCATTACAGGGTTTGAACAAGGCCGAGACCGCTGCACAGTATGGAGACGAGCAGGTCAAGATATGGCGCCGCAGCTACGACACACCGCCCCCGGAACTTGGCGAAACCGATGAGCGCTATCTTGGGAACGAGCCTCAATACTGTGCCGTTCCCAAAGGTGAATTTCCAAAGACCGAGTGTCTAAAAGACACGGTTGCACGCGTCGTGCCGTTTTGGGAAGGTGAGATCATTCCAAATATCAGGGAAGGCAAACGGCTAATTATCGCTGCGCATGGCAACAGTCTCAGGGCGTTGGTCAAGTACCTTGACGGTATCCCGGACGATGAAATTGTAAATCTTAATATCCCGACGGGCGTGCCGCTTGTATACGAACTTGACGCAGATCTAAGTCCTCTGAAAAGCTATTATTTAGGCGATGCGGATGCCATTAAGGCCGCTCAGGAAGCAGTTGCAAATCAAGGGAAATCGAAATGAATCGACGCAATTGTCAACTAATTCCACAATGCCGCCCGTTGCACCGATCATCGGACGGACGCGCAAACGCGAGTCGGAGCGACCATTATCATGAGTCTCGTTTGCAAGATTCCGGCACTGCATCCGAAAACAGGAGGGGCAGATGAAGATTGCAATTCTGCATCCATCCTATGAAAATTCGAACGCTCCCTTTAAGGAATTAGATCCGCTGTGCGATCCGTCCCGGCACTTGCCAGACCATACATATTCGAACTTTGATATCAGTAAGTCGATCGCCGTCAAACAGGTGATCGAGATCGCTCAGCAAGGCTTTGATGTCTTCATCAATTTGTGCGACGGAGCCTGGGACGAGGATCGACCCGGGATCGAAGTGACGCAGGCTCTCGAACGGCTAAACCTCGCCTTCACTGGCGCAGGTTCGGCTTTTTACGACCCGACACGCGAGGCGATGAAGATGGCGGCGTATTCGTCGGGTGTGAATGTTCCCGCTTATGTGCAGGCACGCACGCTCGCCGATGCAGACAGCGCCCTTCAGCGATTGCAATTTCCGATGATCGTCAAGCATCCGCACGGCTATGCGAGTGTCGGTATGACAAAGGACTCGAGGGTCACCGACCCGGACGGGCTGCGGCGCGAGGTGGCCAGATTTCTCACGATGTTTGGCGGAGCGCTCATTGAGGAGTTCATTGACGGCCGCGAGTTTACGGTGTTGGTGACGGAGCCCAAGGCCGGGGAAACCAAACCCTGGGTCCTGCAACCCGTCGAATACTGTTTCCCTGAGGGCGAAACTTTTAAGCATTTCCAAATCAAGTGGGTGGATTTTGAAAAGATGCACACTCGCTGGGTTGACGACCAAGTGCTCGATACGAGGCTTCGCGAGATCGCGTCGCTGACATTCGAGGCGTTGAGCGGCTCTGGTTTCGGCCGCTGCGATTTGCGGATGAATGATGCGGGCGAGATCTTTCTGCTTGAGATAAATCCCAATTGCGAGATGTTCTGCCCCGAGGACGAATACGGCAGTGCCGACGAAATTCTGGCAGCGGATCCGAGCGGGCACAAGGGATTCCTCGAACACCTTTTGTTCTGTGCGAAACGTCGGCAACAACGAGGCCGTAAATCTTGGGAGCTGCAATTCCGTCGGCCGCAGGGCTTTGGCCTGTTTGCCACTCAGGGCGTGTCCAATGGTGAGGTGGTTGTCAAATACGAAGAGGCCTCGCACACATTGGTGTCCCGTCGGCACGTCCAGCAGTCTTGGACCGGTCTCAAGCGACAGTGGTTTGAGCGTTATGCGTGGCCAGTCAGCGAAAACGTCTTTCAGCTCTGGAGCGAAAATCCCGAGGACTGGCGGCCGGTAAATCATAGTTGCGACCCGAATACCTGGCTCGACGGCCTGGACCTCGTGGCTCGGCGTGATATTAATGCCGGCGAGGAATTGACGGTCGATTACGCGACGTTCTGCGGACCGTCAATGCCTTCGTTCGAGTGCTCGTGTGAGGCGCCCGACTGTCGATCAGTGGTACGCGGTACAGATTTTCAGTTGCCCGCCGTCCGCGAGAGATACGGCGATCACGTCTCTGACTTCATTCGTGGAATTAGCCATGACGGTGATATTCGATCTGCCTCGCGGCAAGAGGAAGCTAATGGCCTTTTGTCAGCCGGCAAGGCAGAGCGTCGCGATCCAAAACGAAATGGTGTGATCGGCTCAGTATTGGGAGAGATAAATGTTAAGATTCAGGACTTTTTTTGGCGCATTGATCGTCGTTTCAGCGGTAACGGGTCTGGCCGCAGCGCAGCAGACCAGGACGAGTAGGGCAAAAGCAAAAGCGGGTCCGGACACTGAGCTCTCGGGCGGCCTTCCCCTTAAAGTTTTTGGTATTTTGCGGTAGCTTCCCTATATGTCCTGGCAAAAAGCCGTTTTTGTATTATTGATATTGTTCTGTCTTGGCCCGCTGGGCTCGCCGCCGCTCGCTTTGGCACTAGGGCTGGTTTTGGCATTTACGATCGGTTCGCCATTCCCATCACTGAGCGGGAAACCGACAAAATATCTTCTTCAGACATCGGTTGTTTTGCTTGGATTTGGAATGGACCTGACGGCCGTTTACAAGGCCGGTAAGGACGGCGTGCTGTTTACGATCGCGACCATATTCGGCACGCTGATCCTCGGATATTTTGTCGGGAAACTTCTAAACGTTAAGGCCCGGACCTCGACGCTGATCTCGTCCGGAACCGCAATTTGCGGGGGCAGCGCTATAGCCGCGGTCGCACCCGCGATCGATGCCGAGGCGGACGAGATCTCGGTCTCGCTGGCGACGGTTTTTGTTCTCAATTCGATCGCGCTATTTGTATTTCCGATCATCGGACACGCAATCGGCCTTTCGCAATCGCAATTTGGCGTTTGGTCGGCGATCGCGATCCACGATACCAGTTCGGTCGTCGGCGCCGCCGGTACATACGGCTCAGAGGCCCTCACGATCGCGACGACCGTCAAGCTCGCACGTGCGTTGTGGATCGCTCCGGTGGCATTGCTATTCGCCTATCTGTATCGCCAAAAGGAAGGTGGGCGGAGCACTAAGATCGCGATTCCCTGGTTCATTTTTCTGTTTTTGGCCGCAACCGCGGTCAGGAGTTACGCACCGTCGCAGATATTCCCGAGCGTTTTTGACTCGATTGTAAATCTGGCAAAGGCCGGAATGATCGTAACGCTTTTTCTGATCGGTGCGAGCCTTTCGCGCGGTACGCTTAGGAAGGTCGGTGCAAAGCCGCTTATTCAGGGCGTTTTTCTGTGGATCGTCATAACCGCCGTCTCCCTTTTTGCCGTACTTCGCATTCTCTAGCGCAGATTTGCTAAAATACTCGTTTCGGATAAGGTCGGGATTTTGATCTGTAATGAGCATCAAGCAGATAAGCGTACGCGGGGCACGGCAGCATAATCTAAAAAACATCGATGTCGACATACCGCGCGACAAATTCGTCGTGATTACCGGGTTGTCGGGTTCGGGTAAATCTTCGCTTGCGTTCGACACGATATACGCTGAGGGTCAACGCCGGTATGTCGAATCGCTGTCAGCGTATGCCCGCCAATTCCTCGATCAGCTTGAAAAACCTGACGTCGACTCGGTCGAAGGTCTGAGCCCCGCGATATCGATGGAGCAAAAAACGGTTTCGCGCTCACCCCGTTCGACCGTCGGCACGGTCACCGAGATCTATGACTTTCTGCGCCTGCTTTTTTCGTCGATCGGCCTGCCTCATTGTCACCAATGCAACGCTCCGATCACGCGGCAATCGGTGGATCAGATCATCGCGGGCGTTGCCGATCTGCCCGATGGCGAACGTGTGATGATCTTGGCGCCGATCGTTCGCGGCCGAAAAGGCGAATTCAAAAAAGAGCTTGAAAAACTGCACAAAGACGGATTTATCCGTGCCCGGATCGACGGCGAAATTCGCCAGCTCGACGAAGAGATAATTCTCGATAAGCGCAAAAATCACAGTATCGAGGTGGTCGTTGACCGGCTCTTGATGAAAGACGGAGTGCGTGAGCGTCTCGCCGAATCGGTAAAAACTGCGCTTAAGCTGACCGGCGGAGCGGTCCTGATCTCGATCGTCGACGGCGACGAAAAGCTATATTCCGAGCGAATGGCTTGCGTAAATTGCGGCATAAATATCGCGCCGCTCGAGCCGCGCTCGTTTTCGTTCAACTCTGCGTTCGGTGCGTGCAAGCGCTGTCAGGGAATTGGAACGGTTCTTGAGATCGATGCGAACAAGATCGTTCCCGACCAGAGTTTAACGGCCGGAAAGGTCGAATTTTTGAATGGCGCCGATAAGGCCGGTGCAAGCTTCCTGCGTTCGGCCTTGGTAGCGATCATCGAAAAGTTTACCGGTGGCGACCCGCTCGAACCGCCGACCGGAAATGAAAAGTCCAGAAAAGGAAAGCGAAAGCGGTCGAAGGACGGCGGCTCGGGTGAATCGGCTCAGGCCTTGCTCGATGCGAAATTCTGCGACCTGCCGCAAGAGATCCGCGACGCATTTTTCAACGGGACAAAGCGGCGGCTGACATTCCGTCACGGCGATTATAAATTCGAACGCGATTGGCTCGGTGCGATGCGTGCGATGCGCGAGCGGATCGAAAACCCGCCGTCCGAAAAGATCAGGGCTGCTTTGGTGGAATTAATTGCTCCGATTCCATGCCCGTCGTGTCTGGGCCGGCGTCTGCAGCCGGAGAGCCTTGCCGTCAAGGTGAACGGCCTTGGCATCGCAGACTACGTTGAGTTGCCGATATCGGAATCTTGTAAACGGATCGACGCGATCAAACTCAGCCCTCGTGACGAAAAGATCGCCGGTCTCGTGCTCAAAGAGATTCGCGAACGCATCCGTTTTCTCGACGCTGTCGGGCTTGGCTATCTGACGCTCGATCGCGCATCGGCGACGCTTTCGGGCGGCGAAGGGCAGCGTATCCGGCTCGCGACGCAGATCGGGTCACAGCTTCGCGGCGTTTTGTACGTGCTTGACGAACCGAGCATCGGACTGCATCCGCGTGACAACAAGCGCCTGCTCGAAACGCTGCACACGCTTCGCGATCTTGGCAATACGGTGCTTGTGGTCGAACACGATCAAGAGACGATCGAACACGCCGATTACGTCATTGATCTCGGCCCGCTTGCCGGAACGCACGGCGGCGAGGTCATCGCCTTTGGCAAGCCGAAGGACATTGAGGCGAACAAGGATTCGTTGACAGGAAAATACCTTAGCGGCGAGCTGAAGATCGATGTTCCGGACTTGCGGCGTTTGCCGAACGGAAGCCGGATCAAGGTAAAAGGTGCCCGCGCATACAATCTGAAAAACATCGACGCCGAGTTTCCGCTTGGACTATTTACGGTCGTTACAGGCGTTTCGGGGTCGGGCAAATCGACGCTCGTCGAGGAGATCCTCTATCCGGCGTTGTACAAGCACGTTTACAAATCCGCGGTCGAACCGCTCGAACACGACTCGATCGACGGTCTCGAATTGGTCGATAAGATTATCGAGATCGATCAAACGCCGATCGGCCGGACGCCGCGTTCCAATCCGGCGACATACACAGGGCTTTTCACGCCGCTGCGCGAGCTTTACGCTATGCTGCCGGAATCGCGGACGCGGGGTTACAAGGCGGGACGTTTCTCGTTCAATGTCAAGGGTGGTCGATGCGAGGCGTGCGAAGGCGGCGGGCTGAAGCGGATCGAGATGAATTTCCTGCCCGACGTGTATGTCACCTGTGACGTATGTCGCGGACACCGGTATAATCGCGAAACGCTTGCCGTCCGGTTCAAAGGCCTATCGATCGCCGATCTGCTCGACATTACAATCGAAGACGCTCTGCCGCTGCTCGAAAACATCCCGCAGATCAGGCAAAAGCTCGAGACTCTGCTTGACGTCGGCCTCGGCTATATCAAGATCGGCCAATCATCCACAACGCTTTCCGGCGGCGAGGCCCAACGAATCAAACTCGCCAAAGAGTTGAGCAAGCGTGCGACCGGCAAGACCATCTACATCCTCGACGAACCGACGACCGGCCTGCATTTCGCCGACGTCCACAAACTTCTCGAAGTCCTCCAACGCCTTGTCGATACCGGCAATACCGTCATCGTTATCGAACACAACCTCGACGTCATAAAGTCCGCCGACTACATCATCGATCTCGGCCCCGAGGGCGGCTCCGGCGGCGGCAAAATCGTCGCCACAGGCACTCCCGAAGATGTCGCGAAAGTGAAGAAATCGTTCACTGGCCAAGCGTTGAAGTCGGTTCTCAATAACTAAAAACAGCTCAATATTTGCTATAATTAGAGAGTGAAACTGAGCGAAGCCAGAATGGACAAGACCCAGATCCGCGTGTTTTCCTCGTTCGCGGAATCCGATGAATTTGACCGCGAATACTGGCAGTCAAAGTCGCCTGCCGAACGGCTAGAAGCCTTAGAACTGATGCGTCAAAGCGCCTATGGATACGACGATTCGACTACAAGAAGACTTCAGAGAGTTCTTGAAATTGTTAGAGGCGAATGAGGTCGATTATCTTCTCGTGGGCGGCTACGCAGTTGGCTATTACGGTTATCCGCGACCGACGGGCGATATTGATATTTGGATCTCCCGCTCGCCTGAAAACGCCAAAAAGGTCGTCGCCGTTTTAAATGAATTTGGTTTCTCCTCTTCCGACCTGACAATTGGATTGTTCACATTGGTAAAAAGCATTGTTCGAATGGGGATTCCGCCATTCAAACTCGAAATTATCACCCAAATCGACGGCGTCGAATTTGACTCTTGTTTTCGGCGAAGGGAAATGGTGATTATCGATGGTTGTAATGTGACTCTGATCAGCCTCGCCGATCTGAAAATCAACAAGCAAGCCAGCGGGCGCCCGAAGGATATTGACGATTTAGAGAACCTTTAAGAATTCGCTTCAGAAGGCGGCTCCGGCGGCGGCAAAGTCGTTGCAACAGGCACACCGGAAGAAGTCGCGAAAGTAAAGAAATCGTTCACTGGCCAAGCGCTGAAAGCCGCACTTAAGTAAGCAGTCGTGAGCAAGCGGTCGGCGAATATGTAAATCGAGCACGGAGCAATATCAGATGACCGCTTTGCCATTTACAACGACTACGAAGCAGCTTCCGTTCACCACATAGCAATTTCCGCTTGACATCATAAAAAACAGGCGTATTATCGTCTTACCGCAAATCTTTCACGGTAATTTAAAAATATTGGAGGTTCATTTCGCCCTATGAACGACAACATCCAGATCGCCACCAAGATTCGTCAAGGCATAGCCATACTCTGCGGCCCTCTTTCTGCCCGCATGGCGATGATTCATCCTCGGGATGGAATATTTAAGGGCTTCATTGGCAATCCGAAATCCACAATCCGCAGTCCAAAATTGGATGGCCCCGGCGCCATCGCCGCCTGGAACTCCGCCGCCCACGTCGAAAAGGCCCCGGAAAAAAAGAAACCGCCAACACCATGATTCGTGGTTTGAGCAGGAGGTGCAGTATGAGGACATCAGTAAGACTGACTAAGCTAATAATGGCGCTCGCCTTGGCAAGTACATTTGCAGGTGCGCAGATAACTCCGAAGGAATCGAACAGTAACTCAAATATTAGTAGTGTTTCGGCTGTAAAAGCGGAACAAAGGGAATTCGACGAAAAAATCGAGAATCAGAGGAAGGAAATTGAGTCACTAAAGTCAAATACCGCAGTTTTGACTAAATCTTTGGAACTTCAACAGGTTGTGGTTTTCGGGTTTGGCGGACTTATTTCACTACTTCTGATTGTTGGCTCCATTTCTTCATTTTCAACATTATGGACGGATCGTAAGAGGCTTACTGAGATGTATGATTTATCGCTCAAACGAGAGAAAGACGCGTCTGTCAGAGAAGAGACACTTCAATCGAGAGAAGACATATTGTACGACCTTTCCCATAAGAGCAGGATGGAATCATCAGAGCGCGATCGTAGTCTTTTTGCGCAATCGACTGAAACAATTCTTTTAGTCAACGAAACACTGAAACTCGCTAAGGACGCAAGCATTCGGGCTTCAAAAGCACTAGAAGAAAGACTGAATCGACAGCATAAAAAATTAGAAAAGGACGCGGCAGACCTGATTGAAGAATCAAGTGCAGATACGAACTTTAAGGTTCTAGTAGAAGATTCGAACTTCAGATCTATTCTTCAAACCCTTGCGTCTGAAATTACCGCTTTGCAGACAAATCTTAATATTCTCGAAAGTGCAGATGATATAGCATTGTCTCCATATTGTAGTTTCATCAAAGGTATGGAGCAGCACCTCGATCAGCATTTCAAGCAAGCGATCGAGTTTTGGAAACATGCCGATGAATATACCGGAGCTCCCAATGAACTTCGCATCATAGCACTTTACTGGATCGGCTACGAGCAAAATAACCTTGGTGAGTTTGAAGCCGCGACAAAACATTTTGACGAAGCAGCGCAACTTGCAACTGGACATCTGAAATTTGAACTTCGAAGAATCCGAATTGAATCGAAGTTCTTCAATGTACAGAAGTTTTCAGCAAGTCAAATTGTTTCCGAACTTGAAACCCTGCATGGAGAGGTCCAAGGGCAAGAGGACAGCGAGGAATTTCGGCTAGTCAAGAGCCAGATTGCAACCACCCTTGGAAATGTTTACCTCGACCTAGGTAGGACTAGTCTCGAAGAGGGAGATGATGCAAATTCTAGAATGTACTATGAAAAGGCGCGGACAACGTTAGAAAATACTCCAATTAAGAATAAGTGGATTTGGTTCGGATATGCGGAGGCATGCGACAGACTGGGCGAAACCAAACTTGCAAAACAAACAGTTTTGGAAAAAGTGCGCCAAGAAGCTGAACTTGAGTACCTGACGCGTCCGGAGCCTCGAACACGAGTTCTTGGACAAACTACCGTTTTATTATGTTCAATGATCACCAACGATTCCCTTGCCTCAATTACCTCGCACCTTACCAATATCAAAACAACATTAGGCACAGTAGACAAAAGGCTGACTATCTACTCACAGTTTCGACGCAGGAATGTGAGGAAAGAACAATTTATGGAAGACCTAGATTCCACGATCTTTCGGTACCAGGAAAAGAATAGAAATGTGAAGTAAATCGGGGTGCCTGACCCCGCGATTTATGTGAGTTTCAGGAACTAAAGAATCTATTCGGCGCCTCCGCGCGGGACTCAACTAAGTCAAGAATATGGACATTCGAATTGGTGACACACTTAACGGAGCCGAAAATAAAGAAATCTCAATAGATAGCGTATTAGGTAACGGTGGGATGGGGCAAGTATTCGCCGGAACTATGTCTGATGGCACTCGCGTTGCTGTCAAGACCGTACTAACTTCGTCACTCAATGACGACGAATTAAAGGCGTTGCAAAACGAAGCAAATTTAGCAAAAGATATCAATCATCCAAATGTCGTTCAAATTCTCCATGTAAGCACTGGCGAAAATGAAACCGGACTTCCGCCCTACATCGTCATGGAATTCGTCGATGGAGGAACGTTGCGTTCTGTAATAGAAGCTCATCAAAGTACGGGTTCAAAGCCAGAAGTAAATGATTTGCGCGGCATGTATCTACAAATCGCAGACGGGATGGGAGCTATTAACGAAAAAGTGGTGCACCGCGATCTTAAGCCGGAAAATATACTTATTGACAACGCAACCGGCCAACTAAAAATTGCTGACTTTGGATTAGCAAAATTAACGGACGCGGCAACCCGTTCCGAGACATTCAAGGGTTGGGGAACGCGACCTTACCAAGCACCTGAGGCATTTGAACAAGGGCCGAATACAGTCGCGATGGATATTTATGCTGGTGGGGTAACGTTCTTCGAACTTGCGACGCTAACATTTCCTATTCAGCCGCGATACGGAGATGACGGGCCGATTGCTTGGCGAAACGCCCATCTTTTAACGCCCCCATCGGATGCACGGATCTCGCGTTCCGATCTCCCCAATAGTATCGTTCAACTATTTATCCTAATGCTTCAAAAAGACCCGAAGCGACGTCCCCAAAATTGGGCGGTTGTAATAGATCGTCTCCGTCACGACGAGGAACAGAACGAGATAAGAGTAGATGTTAGAGGCCTCGTTCAGAAAGCAACGCAATCGTTACTTGAACAGACCGAGCAAGAGACCAATCGAAGAGCAGAAACAGAAAAAATAGCGGAGCGGAATGCTCTACTAGAACAAACAATTCAGGAGCCAATCAATATCTTGCAGGAGTTGGTCGACGCCTTCAACAGCGCAAGCGATGTAGGAAAGCTTATTCTGACCGACAGAGATAATTCACTCTTTGAGGTTACGGGACCGGCTCGTGGTAAAAGCTTGATAGTTCAAACGAAAATCATCAGTGACCTGAGTACTCAAAACGAGATTTACAGAGTACTTGCTATTGCTCGGATTATCCCAATGCCTGTCGCTCCAAAGGATCCGCAACTAGTCTATAGCCAAGACAGCTTTGGCAGTTTCAATTTAGGGTACAAAGTTACGAGTGCAGACGAGCGATTCGGAACGTGGAACATGCTGCGATTCGAGCATAATCCATTAATGGGCAAAACTGGTTATCCGCACTGGTTTGCTATGGATCTTGACGAGTTGCCGCGACAATTGAGCGTTCTTAACGCCCTTGGAATATATCAAAATCAACAAAGGGCTCTTGATCATGAATGGTTTCGGTTATTGCTAGCCCATCTACTTTAATTGAGCTTAATGTATCCGAGAAGTGGCCAAAATCATCAGAGCCTCTTACTTCTCCAAAAACCTAGCAATTCCTCGCTGACAGTCGGAGGTCCTGCGGGCCGTGGCCCGCGACGATGGCTTTTTCGATGGCGGGTTCGCATCGCCGAGCGGAAAAGCTGGGCTTTTCCGGCAGTCCCCTTGATACTCCGGCGGCTGCGCCGCCATTTGGAGGCTCAGCCTCCGAAAGGTCGATTAGCGTCGAGCGGCGAAGCAAAGCTTCGCCGCTCGGCGAGACGAGATGCTTCTCCAAAAACT
Organism: Pyrinomonadaceae bacterium; assembly: GCA_036802885.1. GTDB lineage: Bacteria > Acidobacteriota > Blastocatellia > Pyrinomonadales > Pyrinomonadaceae > OLB17. The sequence goes on along the minus strand of DAIRVI010000020.1, from coordinate 2,826 downwards.
TAGCAACTCCCTTCTGACGGTCGTCGGTCATGCGGGCGGTGGCGTTGATGGTGACGCCTTTTTCGATGGCGGTCTTATCAATTGCCACGCACTTTAGTGCGTGGTCAGTCTTCTGAATGTTCCCGGCTTTAGCCGAAACAATTGGGCTAAAGCCCGATCCTTTAATTGCATACGATCCACTAGCTAAAGCTAGTGGCAATTTAATAAAGCTGGAGGCAATTGAAAAGCAAAGCAACAGCTTTGCTCAGTGAACTTTATTTCTCGAAAAACTTAACTACTCCCATTTTTTGTTTGTGTGCAAGAGTTTTGCTTTCCCTCCGTTCAAACCTATAATTCTTAGAATTACGGCGAGACGGTTTATTCGCCTATCTTTTTAGTTTCAGGGAGCAAACGATCTATGTCGATAGTATTTAAGTTAACGTGTGTGGCACTTGTGATGGTTTCGTTGATCGCGGGCGGATGCGGCTCTAAGGCGGATCAGGCTGATGGCAACGGTGGAACTGCCAAGGCGAATAAAGAGGCTGTGCAGCCTAACAAAGACGGCACTATCCCTTCGGGCACGGGCGTCGAAAAGGAAAAGCCTGCTGCGGGTAAAGCAAATGTTCAGGGCAAGGCGTTTTATAACGACAAGCCTGCGGTTGGTGTGCAGGTAAAACTTTGCAAGACGTTCAGCCAGTATATGAACGGCTGCGGCGGGGAAACGTTTACCACAAAGACCGACGACGCGGGTGAGTACCTGATTAAGGACGTTCCGCCTGGGATGTATGAGGGGTTGACCGTGCAGGTTTTTGAGACGCCGTATTTTGTGTTTGCGACGGCGGGTTTTATCTCGGCCGCTAAATACAACATCGAGGACGGCAAAACATATTTTGCTCCCGACACGCACCTCTTTAAGAATGATCTGAAACTCGTAAATCCAAAAGCCGGTTCAAAGGTCGCGGCTGCGGGTACCGAGGTCAAGTGGGACGCGTATCCGGATGCGGCTTATTATAAATACAGCATCCACGCCGATAGCTCCAGCGGAGCGGAAACCAACTACGATTACATCAACAAACGCGTTGACGGCACGTCGATCAGCCTTGATAAGCCTTTGGCTCCGGGAAAGTACACCGCCAAGGTCGAGGCATTTAACGCAAACGACCGCAAGCTATCGCAAACATCGCAGGATATGAAATTTACCGTGACCGGGGTACCGAAGTAGCGGAGCGATCAGACGGCGATCGCCTCGATCATTTCCTTTACGGCTTGATTCAACCCTACAAATACGGCACGCGAGATGATGTTGTGGCCGATGTTGAATTCGGTGATCTCGGGGATCGCAACGATCGCGGAAAAGGCCAAAAGGCCCAACCCGACGCGGGTGACCGCCTTTGACCGCGCTGCAACACCTCCAAAAAGTATGAATAAACCAAAAGCGACTCCAATGACGGGGACATGATTGAGCATTAAGTGAATATGTGCGAAATCCACTTTCTATCTCCTCATAGCGAGGATTTTCGCAGGAGGGCGCGAAAATCCTCGCGAAACATCGGTAACTATCGCTCAACGTCCTTTCCAAAACAAACTATGCGAAAGAATCGAGCCTCTCTCATGATCAGATATCAGGTTCTGCTTCTAAATCGCGTCGAAGCCGCAGTCCCGTGATGCTATTTCGCTGTTCGTACAAATGAACATCCATGTTCCAGATTGTAGGTAACCGTAGAGTTTCTAACAGTTGGGCGATACGTGTGTTGACGCACAGACTTAGGTTGCGGCGTCTGTTTAGATGGTAGAAGCGAGACGTGTGGCTCCGAGGGAGAAAAATGCAGTTGGTGCTGCGTTTGGCACGATTTTTGATGATATTAAGATTAGATAGAAAAAGGAGAATTACCTATGCTTTGGACAATTATTATTATACTTCTGGTGCTTTGGGCGTTGGGGTTCAGCTTTGCGGGTGCGGCCACCGGCAATCTGATCCATATTCTGCTGGTTGTGGCTGTCATCGTATTGGTTCTTCAACTGGTCAGAGGGCGACGCGTCTAATTGAGCCGTCATAGATCGTAAAGATCGCATTGTGCTTCATCGCACATACGGCGCGATCTGTATCCGATATCCTGAGTAAGGATTCCAAGCTTTTCGAAATAACACCTCGTCGCCGCCAGGCTTGGAATCGGCGGCGATTTTAAGTTCATGGGCAAAAACCCATTTTTGATAAATTGATAATTAAGGAATAAATAAAATGAAAGACGGTAATACATGTGAACACCGAATTGCCTACAAGCTGACCTATTTGTTGATCGGCGGCAGTATAGGTGCGGTTTTGGCGCTTCTTTTTGCTCCTAAATCGGGCAGCGAATTACGCGGAGACATCGCTGATGCCTCGCGAAGAAACTATGGCGCAACGCTCGAAAAAGCGAATGAACTAAAGGATAGATCCTTGGATGTTATTCGCACCGTAAAGGACAAAACGGAATCCGCTTATGAATTTGCATCGGACAAACTCGCTTCAGGCAAAGAGGTCGTAACCGACGCCGTTTCCGAAGCGGCCGGGTCGGTCGTTGACAGGATCGAGCGGATACAAGGCGAGCCGGATTTGCCCTCTAAACAGGCCGGAAACGGCCGAAAATCGACGAGCATTGCATAGTTTCCGACAGGGGGCAATGCGCCCACGTCGATAACAATAAGCAGATTCGGGAACGTAAGAATTAACATCCCAAACTTCAGGTCTAAGGAGGACCTACATTATGAAAACAGGTTTAAGACATATTACATATTTTATATTGATCGCTATTGCGGTCACATTCAGCACGACGGCACAGGCCCAGAATCGTGCTTATCGAGCAACCG
>DAIRVI010000019.1:0-37318 GCA_036802885.1 Pyrinomonadaceae bacterium | reverse complement strand
GCTGAGACTCGTCGGCGTTCTCGATCGTCCATTCGCTTTTTTGAACGGCGAACGGGAACGCTGTTTCAAAAAGCATCTCTTCGCATCGCAGTCTCGGTTCCGAGAATCCGTTTGAATAAGCATTCCAAAATCTGTCCGCCGCGTCACCGGATGACATTATCAAATGGATCGGCGTTTCTGATGATTTGGCGACAACGGCAAGGGCCTCGATCGCTTCCTCGGTCCGGGCTTCGAACAATGTCGAGTGCCCTATCAAAGCGACTCCATCGAGCGTACCTTTTGCGTTTCTGTAACCGTAGAACTTGCCCCGGTTAAGCTCGCTCACAATACCGTTATCGTGAATGAAACTTGTCATTACCACCGTGTGCACCGGCCTGACCGCCAGGAACTCAAGCGTCTCGCTCAGGTTCGATTCTGTCAGCTCGCACAACCTTGACAGGTCGGGTGCAACCTTCAGGAACCATTCGCTGGCCTTTGGCTGCCGTCGGGGTTCGATTGTTTTGATCAGCTGTCTCATGGTGGTTACCTTTTTACAATTTATGCGGGGTCATTGTTAATTATCAGATAACTAATTCATACATGCCGTATTGTCGCCATTGATCAGGACGCCCTGAGGGTCAATTGTATCGCCGATCAAGACGCCGTCACCGATAAGCACGCCGTCGCTGATCAAGACACCGTCGCCGATCAGAACACCGTCACTGATAAGTACGCCGTTGCCCAAAAACAAGCTTGTGCCCATAAAGAAAGCTCCGTCGCCGACGAGCACGCCGTTGCTGGTCTTGATACTGTCGCCGACCAGGACGCCGTTTGTGACCTTTGTCAGGTCGCCGACCAGAACGCCGCTCGTGTTGATGGTGGTTCCGTCGCCGACCAGAACGCCGAGGTCGTAGATCTTCTGATATTTGGTGATCAGGTCAGTTCCTCTTCCGTAAGATTGATCAAGGATCATGCCGCCCGCCCACGGAAATGTCGTGCCGGCAACAGTCGACTGGGCAGTCGGTGCTCCCGAAGTCAACATAGAGGTTCCAAGTGCAGTTCCTGACGGCAGAGTCGTTTTGATCGACTTTGCCAATCGGATCGCACCTTCGATATTTAGTTGTCCCGTACCCTGTTCTAGCGTGTTGAATCCTGCCAACTGCTGAGCCGTGTAGGTCAGGATCATCTTGACCATATTCGGTCTGAGGCTGGGGTTTGCTTGCAAGACAAGAGCTGCTGCGCCAGCAGTAATTGGCGTCGCCATCGAGCTACCGCTCATGTACATATACCTATAGTTACTGCTCGCAGCTCCCCGGTCGAGGTTCGGATAGGTTGTGACAATGAGATTACCGTCTGCCTCGCCGAAAACAAGCTTGTTGCCCGGAGCTACGAGGTCTGGCTTTACGACGTTGTCATAATGCTTGACACCAAGTGTGTCAGTGGTGTAACTACGGGTCGGACCGCGTGAACTATAGGTGGTCACGATATCATCTGAACGGACGTCCGTTCCAAACGAGTTCGAAGCACCAACTGTGAGTGCCGACGGCTCATTGCCCGGCGAGTGGATGGTGCCATACTGTTTCTGTCCCGAGACGCTCTTGCCGTCGTTACCCGCAGCCGCAACAACAACCACACCGGCATTGACGAGTGACCTGACCGCCAAACAAATCGGATCGACCGTGTACGAGTTGATCGCCGGCGTTCCGAGGCTGATGTTGACAACACGGATGTTGTAGGTTGTTCGGTTTGTAAGCACCCAATTAAGTGCGCCCAGCAGTGCTGATGTCGTACCGGTTCCCTGTGAGTTAAGGACGCGCAGATTGATAAGATTCGCATTCCAGGCGATGCCTTCGTAAAGATTGCTGTTCGTGCCGGATACGCGAATACCGGCCGCGGCTGTGGCGACATGAGTACCGTGACCGAATGGGTCATCCGTGCGATTCTCACCGGTAAAATCCTTGCTGTATTTGATTCTACTGGTACTGGTAGGTTTTGAAGAAGGTATTAAAAACGCTTTGTGTCCGGAAAACATCCCGGAATCGATCACCGCGATGCCGATGCCGGTTCCGTCCAAGGTGTAAGTTCCACCCGTCGCGTTTGTCTGTGTGCGAACTGCGTCGGCTCCTGTGGTGTTATTGACGTGACCGAGGGAATTGATCGGGGCGTCATAAACAACGGAAACAACCTCATCCATAGACGCCAATTCGTCAACGACGCTGACTGGCAGCTCGACCGCAGTTGCGTTCAGCTTATCGAAATCGCCTTTGGGACGGACGCCGTTCTGCTTGAGCAGGGCATCGAGCTCGGGGCTCTTGGCACCGGTCCTCTGTATGATGACCTTTACCGTTCCGCTGCTCAGGCTCGCGTAATTCATCTTGTCACGCAGATCGTGAGAAACCTTGTCCATCGGAGCTACTGTTGTAGCGGCCGAACGCGTGTTCTTCTGAGCGTGGATGCTGTCACGCTGCACAAACAACGTAACGGCGACCAGCGAAAATAACGCAAGGCCGGCGGCTATCAGGCGATAAGTAAATTGTTTAGTTTCGTTTCTCATAATTCCCTCTGTCTCGGGTCTGTCTCTGTCGAGGCAACATTCGCCCAGACGCCATTCCTTATATCAAGGCGCGTGCCAAAGAGTTAATTGCTGTATCTATTAGGTTTACCGGAGACTGATTGAATTGAGGTTAGACCGAATTATGTCAATCTGATTGACCGAATCGGTCAAAGTGATTGGTTTAGAATCAAAAAAAGGGAGGCATGAACGCCTCCCTCGGGTATCCGACCGTGATAGTTCCAATCAAATGTTAAGTATGTCAATTAGTTCCTGAACCGCGGCCGCGCTCTTATGCAGAGCTGTCCGCTCGTCATTGGTCAGCGAAATCTCGATGATCTGCTCGACGCCGTTCTTGCCGAGCTTGACCGGCACGCCGACAAAAAGATTGCTGATGCCATATTCGCCTTCGAGAAAGACGGCGCAGGGCAGTATCTTCTTCTTGTCTTTTAGTATCGCCTCGGCCATCTCGACCGCGCCGAGACTCGGAGCATAATACGCAGAACCAGTTTTCAGCAAGCCGACGATCTCGGCGCCGCCATTGGCGGTTCGGGCAAGGATTGCGTCGATTTTATCCTTTGGCAGGAGTTCGGTGATCGGAATCCCCGCGCAAGTCGAATATCGCGGCAAAGGCACCATCGTATCGCCGTGGCCACCGAGGACAAATGCCGTGACGTTTTCTACGGAACAATCCAACGCCTCGGCCAAAAAACAGCGCATACGAGCAGAATCCAGTACGCCCGCCATTCCCATCACGCGGTTTTTTGGGAAACCCGAGCGGCGAAATGCAACCTGCGTCATCGCGTCGAGCGGATTCGAAACCACTATAATGAACGAATTTGGCGAGTATTTGGCGACCTGGTCGGTGACGGCGCCAACGATATCGGAGTTAGTTTTGAGCAGATCGTCGCGGCTCATCCCGGGTTTGCGAGGCAGGCCAGCGGTGATGATGACGACATCGGAATTAGCCGTTTCCTCGTAACTGTTAGCACCGACTAGCTTTACGTCAAAGCCGTCGATCGGCGCGGCCTGAGCCAGGTCGAGCGACTTGCCTTGCGGCGTGCCCTCGACAATGTCCACTAAAACTACATCCGCAAGTTCTTTGCTTGCGATCCAATGCGCGGCGGTCGCACCCACATTACCCGCGCCAACTACCGTAACCTTATTTCTTCCAGCCATTATTTTCCTCTCTTAAATAGTTAATAAAATACTTGCGTGATTAAAGAAACTATTCTATGACGAGCGGAAAATTCCCGCAAACAACGGCGTCGGAATGTCTCGAAAAACGAGAAAAAGCCCAATGCGCTCTCCCCTTCGCATCGGGCTTTTTCGTAATGGCCGAATGGATCTCGCCAACGACCAAACCTAAAATAAATTTTCAATAATCGAGCACGGGCAGCAAAACTTCTTTTCTCAGTTCGATCTCAAACTCCTGACCCTTTCGGATTCTCACTTCCCTGCCTTTTTTCACCAACGCAATGCTGGTCCCGGCACCCGCCCCGACTCCTGCCCCAATGAGAGCTCCCTTGGCCGAATTCGCCGCTCCAACCGCGGCCCCGACGACAGCACCGCCGAGAATGCTCAACACGGCAAAGCTATTCGACGAACGGTTGTTAAACGGGTGCGTCACGATTCCCTCGATCCGCCTTGCGTCATCGCCGAACTTCAGCGTTTCAAAGATCACATCAAGCTTGCCATTCTGCCCTCCGAAAGCGGCGCTTGAGGCCTGTATCACCCGGCCCTCGATAATCGTATCAACCGGGATCACGACCACCTCGCGGACAATAACCGGCGTCACGACGGCCGCGATAAAAGTATCATTAGGCCTCGAGACTCGCGAATTGATCTCAGCTTCCATCTTTAGCCTGATGCGTGTTCCCGCCGGCAAGCGGTAGATCGAATCCGTTTGGCCAAATACCACAATTGAATTTACAAAGATCAAAAACGAGACAATCGTTAAACTGGTGGCGGCTGTGAAGCGGTTCATAACTGTCCTCCATCCTCGCGCTTACAGCCGGGTCGTAACCGCGAATTCCAAATGCAATGACCGTGCCAATACGATTTTGATGCACGAACAAAAGAAAATGCCCGCTAATCGTGGCATTTTTCTCGCCAATCGAATGTCCTCAATTACGTTCGCACCCGTTTCCGTTATGGCATGCACGATATGGGAGCGTAGGCGATCTACTACCAGACCGCAGACTATTGGAGAATCGGATGGCCGCCGCCCCTGCTGTGGTCGGCCGTCGCAGCGTACCGGCGCCGGTCGTTATGATAAAGCACAAGATGCTCGCCCTCGTAGCGAACGACATCTGCAACGCGTTCAAAATTCCTTGTATGCTCCGCGATCACGAACGAGCACGGATCATTTGCGATTACCATTCCGGCTGCGTAGATATAACCGCCTTGATCATAAATTGTACCTGCGTATTGAGCCGAGCCGATGGCAAAATCAGGCGAATACTGCCCGGTGCTATCCTTTGTACGATCTGCCTTGCCGATGTAAATTGAATAGTTGCTGTAGTTTAGACGATTGCGATAACCATTTTTTCTCGCGACGGCAAAAAGGTCGGTCAGCCCAGTGTCAATTGCCCTAAGGACATTTGATGACGGACGAATGACGCCATATACATTCGCGCCTTTTGGGGTCCGCGTCCGGAAAGCAAAACTATCGCCCGTGACTCGTTGTGCTTCCGCCAGCACGCGTCGATCTTGCGCAAAACCCTGTTGACTAAAAAATGCGAAAACCGCTAATGCGGAAATCGTAAAGATGAAAAATACCTTCTTGTTCATGATCTGTAGTCCTTAATACTATCAACACAGCTATCCAACACAGATATCTATCGCAACTATCGTACCAACAAAAACAGGATGAACGACATTCGCCGTTCATCCTACAAATACAACGAACTTTGATGGTACTGGGGACGGGAATCGAACCCGTACGCCCCTAAGGGCACAGGATTTTAAGTCCTGGGCGTCTACCAATTCCGCCACCCCAGCACGATTTAAGAGATTAGCACGGATAAACATCAATTGTCAGTCGTCGGCAGCGGCGGCGGAAGCAGGTAGGCAGGAAACCGGCCAAGTGACTAAGACTAATGGTTACCTAACGGCCGAGATTGGTGTATATTGAAATCGGTGCAGGGCGTAACTTCGCCGTTATTATTTATATGGATCAGATCGTCTGGATTCTATGGGTCGTGCTCGGCGTCGGCCTGATAATTGCCGAAATATTCACTCTCGGCTTTGTACTTCTATGGTTTGGCATCGGAGCAATTGCAGCGGCGCTAGTCGGCACCATGGGCGGGGGATTTCTATTACAATTCTTGGTTTTTGCAATTGTTTCTATCGCACTGACCGCGATGTCGCGAACGATTTTCGCCAGGTATCTGCCGCACGGTGACGGCAATGCGATGAAATCGGGTGTCGATTCCTTGCCAGGCAAAATAGGTACCGTAACGACCGCAAGCAAAGGCGCGCTGAAAGAAAGTGCGGTCAAGGTTTTCGGCTCAACGTGGACCGCATTTCCGGTCGATGGAGAAACTGAATTAGTCGAAGGTGAAAAAGTTGAGGTGGTCGAGGTTAAGGGGTCGTCAATTTATGTCCGACGGATCAGGGACGAACTGCCAGAATGGCGGGACGGGTAAATAAAATCTCCGAGCTTATGTCTTTGTCTCAGTTATGACTTCTTCCTCGGCATTTTGGTCCGCCGTATCGTGAATTCCGCCTAGATCGATCAATTCCAATTGCACGCCGTCTTCTTGTGGTTCTATTAGGTCTCCGCCGGTAAATTTAGCTATCACAACGGTGATGTTGTCCTCGCCACCATTCTCGTTAGCCATTTTTACAAGCTCGGCACAAGCATTTTCCAGTTCGTCAAAATTATCGAGAACGATCTGCTGCATATCGGTCGCACGAACTTTGTTTGAGAGACCGTCGCTGCAGAGCAGGAATACATCATCCTTAAACGGCTGCAGGCGAGCCGATACGGGATAGATCTCATTCTGCGCTCCGAGAGCTTGTAAGATCACGTTCTTTAGAGTGTGCGTCTCCGCCTCTTCGGCTGAGATCTGTTGCGCATCGATCAATTGTTGGACAAGCGATTGGTCCTTTGTCACCTGATATATTTGGCCTTTACGCACCAAATATGCGCGACTGTCGCCGACCTGAATAATATCCGCAGCGTTGGGCGTAACGCCGATACCGGTAAAGGTCGCCCCCATTCCCTGAAATTGCGGATCGGTGCGGCCTTGTTGATGGATCAAATAATTAGCAAAAACGGTCGCTTCGTATAGTTTGCTTATCAGTTGATGGTCACCATCTTCTGGCGGCACAGTTTCTTGGGTGTCCTCGCCAAGCAGTTTTTCACTTACGGTTTCGACAGCCATCGTGCTCGCAACCTCGCCCGCGAGAGCGCCGCCCATGCCGTCCGAGACGGCCATAACAACACCGTTGTCATCTATTTCAAAGGACTGGCTTTCGATCACAAATTCACCGTCGCCCTGCGAACTCGTCCAGGCTTTTTCGCGCGAAACATTGAGCACCAGGTAATTATCCTCGTTGCCTTTTCGGACGCGCCCGATATGAGAGGTGGCGTGTATCTCAACTGTGAACATATTTCCTAAGTTTAGAGTTCAGGGTCCAAAGTTCCAAATTTAGATCAAATTAACATACAATCCAAATCTTAGAACATTGATCTTGGACATTGAGCCTTGCACTGTGAACTAGGCCAGTGCCTGATCGAGATCCTCAATTATATCCTCAACATCCTCGATGCCGACAGAGATCCGCACGAGACCGTCAGTAATTCCAAGTCTATCACGGCTTTCCTTCGGAACAGACGCATGGGTCATTGTTGCGGGATGCGAGATCAGGCTTTCGACACCGCCGAGACTCTCGCCGAGCGTGCAAAGCTTAACCGATTCCAGCACCTTTCGTGCACTATCAAGCGACCCGGTCTCAAACGACACCATTCCGCCAAATCCACTCTGTTGGCGCTTTGCTAACTCGTGCTGCGGGTGCGACACAAGGCCCGGATAGTAAACCTTTTGAACGCGCGGATGCTCAGCGAGAAAATTCGCGATCACGCAGCCGTTTTTGTCATGGGCCTCCATTCTTACCGCGAGCGTCTTGGTTCCGCGCAGGACCAAAAACGAATCGAACGGCGAAAGGATGGCACCAATTCCGTTTTGCACAAATCCTATCCACTCGGCGTCGTTTTCGTCATTCAAGGCAACAAATCCGCCGACACTATCGGAGTGCCCATTAAGATATTTTGTCGTCGAATGGACGACGATATCGACGCCGAACTCGATCGGCCGCTGAAAATATGGCGACATAAACGTGTTGTCGCAGATAACCTTGGCCCCTTTAGCGTGCGCCATGTCCGAGACTGCTTTCAGGTCAGTGATCGTCATTATCGGGTTGGTCGGCGTCTCAACGAAAACCAACTTAGTATTAGGCTTGAATGCACTTTCGAGATTGGCTATGTCGGAGGTATCAGCAAGGTCGAACTCGACGCCATAGTCGACGAGAATGCGGTTAAAAAGCCGAAATGTCCCGCCATAGGTATTGTCACCGAGGATTACATGGTCGCCTGACTTGACCAGCTTGAGGCTGGCATCGATCGCGGCCATTCCCGACGCAAACGCAAATCCGAATCGGGCACCTTCGAGCGCCGCGATATTTTTTTCCAGAGCGGCGCGTGTCGGGTTTTGGGTACGCGCGTACTCAAATCCCTTATGTTTGCCAAGCCCGTCCTGAGCATAGGTTGATGTCTGATATATCGGCACGCTTACCGCGCCCGTCGAGGCGTCAGGCTCATTGCCGGCATGAATCGCAGTCGTTGAAAAGCCCATAAAAAAGATCGAAAAATACCTAAAAAAAGTATACCTATCTTATATCTTTTGACCTAAATTCACTAACAAAACGCCACAGTTTCACAACTAATCGGGGGATTTCTCTGAGTTACTTCCAATAATGAAACCAGACCTTGAAAATTCGCCTATGTTTAGCCGGGAGTTTGGGTTAGAATGTGGTACAAGTCCAAAAGAGTTTGTAACTCGTATTTTTATTAAAATGGCGGGAATCAATGGCTGAAATAGAACTCGGTGACGCTCGGTCACCATCAGAACGTCGGGGCTCGGACCGCAAAAAGTTAATCGTTGATGTTCGCTTTGACGGCGGCGACGGCACGGGTATCGCTAATACGCGCGATATCGGCGTGGGCGGTCTCTATATGACGACCACGGCCGATCTCGATACCGGAATGCCGATCTTGATGTCTATCGGCGTCGGCGGGCAGACAGTCAATATCAAGGGTGTTGTTGTATATTCGGACCCTGGACACGGGGTCGGAGTGCGTTTCAAGGACCTACGCGAAGATGACCTGAAAATCCTGAACGGTGAGCTTTAATTCCTAAATCGTAACCACGTATGTTTGATCAATTTACACTCGGCATTGAAGAAGAATTTCAGATCGTCGACCCCGTCTCGCGAGAGCTGAAATCACACGTTTCGGAGATCCTCGACGAAGGGAAAATGCTGCTTGGCGAAAAGATCAAGCCTGAGATGATCCAGTCAATGATCGAGGTCGGCACGGGCGTATGCGCCAATATTCAGGAAGCCCGCGAAGATCTCTCTAAGCTGCGATGCATTATTTCCGGACTCGCGCGGAAGAAAGGAATGGCTATAGTTGCGGCATCCACGCACCCATTCTCTAAATGGTCGGAGCAGGAAATTTACGACGGCGACCGCTACAAGCTGCTTGTCGACGAGCTGCAGATGGTTGCTCGCTCGCTGCTGATATTCGGGCTTCACGTCCACGTCGGGATACCCGATATGGAAAAGCGGATACAGGTAATGAACGCTGCACGCTATTTCCTGCCACACGTCTTGGCTCTGACTACATCATCACCGTTTTGGCTCGGGTTTAATACAGGCTTAAAATCGTATCGGTCTGAGGTTTTCAAAAAGTTTCCACGCACCGAGATACCGGACACCTTCGAGTCGTACCAGCAGTATCAGGCCTACGTCGATCTGCTGGTCAAGATGAATTGCATCCAGAACGGATCGAAGATCTGGTGGGATGTGAGACCGCATCACCTTTTCCCAACGCTCGAATTTCGCATCTGCGATATACCAACTCGTGTTGACGACACGATCGCGATCGCAGCTCTGTTTCAAGCAATTGTCGCGAAATTAATGGTCCTCAACGAGGGCAATATCGGTTTTCGTATTTACCACCGTCGGCTAATTTTGGAGAATAAATGGCGGGCGATCCGCTATGGCCTCGACGGAAACTTGCTCGATCTCGGTAAACAAAAGGAGGTCCCGGCTAGAGACCTGATACGCGAACTGCTTGATTTTGTTAATGATGTCGTCGATCCGCTCGACTCACGCAAAGAGATCGAGCACATTCATACTATTCTCGATCGCGGCACCTCGGCCGACGAACAGTTAAGAGTCTATGAGGAATCAGGTCATGATTTTAACGCAGTTGTCGACATGTTGATGGTAAACACGCTCGAGAACGTTCCTGAGAATTGCTTTGATTGAATTCTGGCCGACGGCGGGCAAGAAGGTACATTATGAAAGATGACGGGTTCAATTGGCAGATTTTAGTTGGTTTTCTGTTGAGCCTCTTGGCGTTCAGTTACCCACTACTTTTCTCCGGGTGGTCACTCGGAAGCGATATTCGGTGGGCCAGCGTAGCGTTGTTCGTTTTTGCGGCGGTGTTTGTCATTGTCGGACTGCGCCGGGCGTTTGCATCGGGGCGAGGAAAACTGTCTAAGGTTATCGCGGCGGTTCTCACATTGTTCAGTGCCTTTACCCTCGGTTTATTTATTTTTCTTGCGTTCATAATGGCAACTTGGCTGCCAAAATCTGTTGGTGCTCCGCAGGTAGGGCAAAAGGCGGCCGATTTTTCGCTCGCAGATACAAGCAACAAACAAGTTTCGCTTGCAGAAACCCTATCCAAACAAAAGGGCGTGCTTCTGGTATTCTATCGAGGTTACTGGTGACCGTTCTGTATCTCCGAGTTGCGGGGAATCCAGCAAAACATCGACAAATTTGCCTCGGCGGGAATTCAGCCGATAGCAATTAGCGTTGATCCTCCTGAAACTTCGCGTGAGCTCGCCGAGCGACACGGTTTTACTTTTCCGATACTTTCCGATCCAACCCTCGAAACCATCAGTAAGTACGATCTTGTCCACGAAAACGCGGTCGAAGAAGGAGTCAGCGTCGCCCGGCCGGCTGAATTTTTGATCGATTCGAGCGGGACCATTCGCTGGCTAAATTTGACAGAAAATTATTGGTTGCGTGCTAACCCAGCGGATATGCTCGAAAAGGCAAGAGCCTTGCCTTAATCCTTGTGCTGTAAGGCAAGTTGCAGGAAATTCTCAAACAATATCCGGCCGTCGCGCGATTCGTTTGGATGTTCCCAACGTGTCGGGTTTTTAGACCAATCCTCAAAAGATTTTTCGAGGTGAAACTGTACGCAGTAAATCATCTGACCGTCAGACCTCTTGACCATCATCTGATTTTTACAGAGGTATGACGTCGCCAGGAGCTTAAATCCGGTCGGGACGCCATCGACCTGGACGCCGTGGTTTTGCCAAACGCGGAGTATGTCGTCTTCTTTTGTGTAATCCTGCCAGACACCCGATTTTTGGTCGTCATTCCCTTCAAAGATGGGATCCGATTTATCGACTATCTTTACAAATCGATATTGATATTCAACGACGCGGTCGGTACGTTTTGCCGCAAGTTCGAGATCGTCAAGCGTTTTCAGTTTAGCCCCAAAAGCAATTCCTACCAGCTGATGGGCACCGCAAATCGCCAATACGGGAATTTTGGTTTTGCGGATAAACTTCCTAAAGCTCGCAATGTAATCCGGATTGTAATAATCGAAATCGGCAAACGTGCCGCTCATTACGATCGCATCCGGACAAAATTTTTCGGCAGCATCCTCAAGCTCAGACAGGTGAACTGTCATTGTTTTGGGATTGTTGACAAGACGCAGGACGTTCTTGGCGATGTTGTTGCAGGCCATCCCGGAAACTTTCCGTTCGAACTCGAGCTTTGCCTCAGTCGTGCCATTCCAGTCCCTGCGGGCCAGATCAGAAAGGTCCGAGTCATATCGCAAAAGATCGTTGACGATCAGAACTTTGGCGTGTTCGATCTTCTTCTCGATCGGTTCGTACCGGCAAAAACTGCTCTTGTTGTACGGGAACGGAAGCTGTTCTGGTTCGCTTACCTTTGCCACTGAATCAAACATAGCTATCTTAAATCTCGAAAAACGCGCGTCCCGGCGCGCATCAAACGATTATATCATCAATCAAGGCTCCGTAAAGGCTAACAAACGCCCCACATTTGAAGACGGGCTCGTCCTTCTGGTCCAAACGCGTTAGATTGCAGAGAATTTCTTCGTTCGGATCGTCTTTTTTCTCGCACATCAAACACATCCGCGGCATTGGGATGCTTGAGGGATCGAGTTCGTTTCCATCGTCGTCGTAATACGGCATAGATCACGATTTTCGCTGCCGTGTTTTGCGATCAAACTGGGGCATTGCGTCACCGGCACCGATAGCACGTACTTCGTCGCGAATTGTCTTGATTAACCTCGAACGCATTTGGGATAAGCTTTTCGACGATCGATCGCGATTGCCTTCGTCAAATTGGAGCAATGTCAGCTGCCACGCAGTTTCCAACTCGTCCGCAGCCGCCGAGATTTTTGTGATATCGTACGGAATAGCGAATTCGTTACACCCAATGCGTGCAAACACCCGCATATACCGCGCCGTCGAGAGATCGGGACATGCAAAACGCCGCCTGCCCACCTTTAGTTCAATTCCGAGAAGCGTGTATTGTATTTCAGCTTGGTTTTCGCGCTCCGCGATCTCTAATTTTACCGAGCGGGTCCTTTGAGAACGGATCTTTTCCAAATATATGGTCGGCAACCACTTTTCGGCAAGGGTCTCACGAATTGTAGATTCAATTTTCACGGGTGTGGATTCTTGAAAACGCGGTCGGATTAGAGTGAATCGAGTATCTCCTGATACCGGATAAAAAATTTTCCGACATGGATACCGTCCATGATCGTGTGATTCGCCTCAACGGAAAGCGGCATTTTCTTGACAATACCTTCATCAAATATCTTTCCGAACACTATTCGCGGAACAGTCTGCCGGCCATCGAGTTTGCTTGCATGTTTGAAACTCGTAAACGAGACCCAGGGTATGACCGAATAATAGATCAGATCGACCCGATCCGACTCGACATCGAAAGATCTCAAAGCCTTATATTTTGCAAGGGCGCCGCGGCCCGACCTATTAAATTCGATTACGTCATCCTGCATCTCAAAATAGCAAAATGAAAACGTCTCGTCATCGTTTAATATTGTCTGAGTTGCGTGGATCTTATCAAATTCGACAAGGCGTCCGTCTAAATGCCGGATGCGGAATTCGCGAATCTCATTCGCCGCCTGCAGCGAACAAAACAAGGCAGTCAACGAGAAAGCCAGGTCGTTCCGCTTGCAAAATCGATAAGCGTGGCTAACGTCAACGTTCGCGGTAAAATTAAAAAAGGGGTCGTCGTAATCTTTGAAAAATTCGTAGGTTGTCTTCCGCGGCCAGGTATCTATGTCAAACTCGGTAAACATTGCCCGCTCAACGCTCTGCCCTCACAACGGCCGTCGATGGCGACTGATTAAATTTTTCGATCACCCGGTCGCTGAAAATACCAAAATACAACACCCCAAGCACCGCGATTATCAGTGCTGCAGCCATACTGATAGATATTTTAGGTTCGAGCCATTGAGTCGTGCGTTCGCGAAAAAACATAACGACTATCAACCGCAAATAGTAATAGGCCGAGATCGCCGTATTTACCACCGCAACAACGACAAGGATCGTGATCAGCGTGTTTCCGGCCTCAAGCGCTGGCCGAAAAACAAGCACTTTGCCCATAAATCCAGCAGTCAAAGGTAGGCCCAAGAGCGAAAGCATAAAGATCGACAGCGAGAACGACAAGACAGGCGACTTAAATCCGATGCCGTTGTAGTCTTCGAATTCGGTTCGGCGGTCGTTCTTTTGTGCAAGCAAAGTGACGATCGCGAACGCACCAAGATTAGTCACCGCATAGGTCAGCATATAAAATGCAACAGCGGCTATGGCCTCGTCGCGAGCCTGATCCGTGCGGGCCATCCCGGCGCCGACAAAGCCGACAAGTGCGTACCCGGCATGCGCGATCGACGAATAAGCGAGCATTCGCTTGACGTTGTCCTGCATGATCGCCGCAACATTACCGACGACGATCGTTATCATCGCCATGACTGTCAATGCCGTAACCCACGTCTCGTGTAAATAAGCAGACGCCTGGGCTCCCGCGATCAACGGCAGACCGAGCACGAAAACCCGTAAAAACGAGGCGAATGCGGCTGCCTTTGGTCCGGCGGCCATAAATCCCGTGATCGGCGTCGGAGCTCCCTCGTACACATCCGGCGTCCAGACGTGAAAGGGCGCCATCGCGATCTTAAACCCAAATCCGATTATCATCATCGCTCCGCCAACTAACAGCAACGCAGGAAAGTTCGGATTCGCGATCTTTTCGGCTATCTGCGTGAGGTTAGTCGAACCGGTCGCACCATAGATCAAAGCCATGCCATAGAGCAGGAACGCGGATGCAAACGAGCCGAGAATGAAATACTTCATCGCCGACTCGTTGGATTTTAGATCGCCCTTTCTAAGGCCGGCCATTACATACGTCGCGATCGAAAGCGTTTCGAGACCGAGAAAGATAACGACGAGATCATTGCCCGCCGACATCATCATCATTCCAAACGTCGCGAAAAGCAGAAGGGCGTGGTATTCGCCTACCGGGACATTTTCGCGCTCGACCCAGACGGTCGAAATAAGCACGGTCATCGCCGAAACAAACAGAAAAACAAACGAAAAGCTCAATCGCAGATTGTCGTGGGCGATCATTCCGTTCCAACCCGACGCCGCCGCGTCACCACCCCACATTGTCCCCAACACGATGCCGGAAACGGCCAATCCGACGATAGAGATCACGCCCGTGACCGACCGTTGATTTGGAAAGAAACTGTCGTATAACATCACGACAACGCCCGCAAGAGCTACGATCAATTCCGGAAGTATTATCGGAATATTCGTATCCGGGGCTATTAGATCTGATAAGAAAAGCGTGTTCATTTTAGTCTCGATTCAATCGCCTAATGCGGCTTATAGCCGAAATAATTAAATCTCTTTTCCCCTGCCGTTATCGCCGTATTCAAAGTGTTTTCCCGCGGCGGTATCGGGCAATTGTATTTATCGCTGCCGTAAGCGCAATTTGGATTGTAAGCCAGATTAAAATCCAAAATCACCTCTTTGCCCTTTGGCATCTTAATATCAATGTAGCGTCCGCCGCCGTATGTCTGTGCCCGGCTCGTCAGATCTTTGAAAGGGACGAACAATAGATCCGCGTACTCCGGAAATTTCGCCAGAATTGCTTCGTCGATCCGATAAACACTCAGCTTAAATGCTTTATTTCCAAGTCTGAATTTCAAAACACCGAACTTAACAAACTTCTTAGTGATACCTGACGAAGTCGGCATTTGAAAATACTTTTCGCTAGGCGTCCGCGTAAAACCTGCCTTTACGCGAAACTTCTTGTCAACCGGAAAGTAGTCAAGGCCCTCGAAGGCTGCATAATCTTCGTCCTTGAGGGGCGATTCTGCCTTGTTCCGAAACTCGTTGTCGCGTCCGTCGCGAAAAATTTTAATATCGGTTGACCCATAATAGGTTTGCCCGAACGCCGACGTAAAAAGTCCGAAAGCTAAAACGCAAAAAGCAAAATACTTCATCGGATCAATGCTCGACTGCCTTCGGGATTTCGATAGTTGGTTTCGCATCCGCTTGCTCGATCGTGCCACCGGCCTGGTGCATTACACGCGTCTGGAGCGCCTTGATTGCAGCTTCGGACCTTTTCAGAATCGGTTTGGGAAACACTCCCATATAAACCATCAGAACGATGAGCGGAACCATCAGCCCGATCTCGCGCCAACTCAGATCGGCCAGCGTCCTATTCTTGTCATTCGTCACCTTACCAAAAAACACTCGCTGGACCATCCAGAGCAGGTAAACCGCAGCAAAGATCACGCCCGTGCCCGCAAGCATTGTCGCGACATAATTCCAGTTGACGCTCGTTGTGACGCCCAATATTTGCGACTGGAACATGCCGACCATGATCAGAAATTCGCCGACGAAACCATTAAGAAATGGCAGCCCGATCGAGGCCATTGTCGTGATGACAAAAATTGTGGCGTAAACCGGCATAACATTCGATAGCCCGCCAAACTGTGTGATCTCGCGCGTATGCCGTCGCTCATAAATAAATCCGACCAGCAGGAACAAAGCGCCGGTTGTGACGCCGTGGCTCAACATTGTGAAAAGGGCACCCTGCATTCCGGCCTCGGTGAATGAAAACATTCCGAGGATGACAAAACCCATGTGAGCAACCGACGAATAGGCAACAAGGCGTTTGACATCGGGCTGAACCATAGCGACGAGCGCACCGTAAATGATGCCGATGATCGCGAGCGTGATAAACAGCCAGGCCGTGTCACGACTCTGATCCGGGAATAAGCCGAAGTTAAACCGCATCAGGCCGTACGTCCCCATTTTCAGCAAAATGGCGGCGAGAATAACTGAACCGGCAGTCGGAGCCTCGGTATGTGCATCAGGCAGCCAGGTATGGAACGGAAAGAGCGGAACCTTGATCGCAAACGCCAAAGCGAACGCACCAAACAAGAGCATTCCCGTCTTTGGAACCAACACCAGCGTGCCAGTTTTCATTGCGTTCAGGATCGCTACAAAATCAAACGATCCGCCTAGACCGGTCTGATCCGCGTAGATGTAATAAAGTGCGATGATCGCGACCAGCATCAACAGGCTGCCGAGTGCCGTAAAGATAAAGAATTTGACCGCCGCGTAAATGCGATTTTCACCACCCCAGATGCCGATAAGGAAAAACATCGGGACGAGCGATGCCTCAAAGAAAAGGTAAAAAACAAGCAGATCGAGCGAGACAAAAACGCCGATCATTGCCGACTCGAGCAGCAGCAAAAAGACGTAAAACGCCGTTGCCCGTTTCTCGACCGCGTGCCATGTCGAGATCACCGCGATCGGCATTATGAACGTCGTCAGTAGGACAAGATAAAAGCTAAGGCCGTCGACACCAACGTGATAGTTGGTATTGATCGCCTTGATCCACGGCACGTTTTGCTCAAAGATAAATCCGCCCGGCCCTGCGACAGCCGACTTTGAAAACAAGAACAGCGAGACGATGAAATTCAATATCGTCCAACCGAGCGTCACCCATTTCAGCTGGCTCTCCTGCTTCCAAAACACCTGGTGGGCGAGCGTCAGAACCGCTCCCATCACCGGCAGCAGGATCAATATCGTTATGAGATTTTGGTTAATAAAGTCCATCTAAACAACCAGTTTCAGCCCGTAATAAATAAAATATCCGATCACTACTAGAGCCCCGATCAGGATAATTGCCGCGTAGCTTCGGACAAATCCAACCTGTAATTGCCGCACAACGCCGCCCACTTCCATCACAAAATGGCCGATGCCATTGACGATACCGTCGATAAATCCGAGGTCAAAGCCTTTCCATAGACCGTTTCGCGCGAGATTTGTGATCGGATCGACGATGTAGCCGTTGTAAAGCTCGTCGACGCGCCATTTTTGTTCGAGTATTTGTGGCATTTTGCGAAGCGGATTATTGCGGAACGTAAACCATCCGATCGCAATGCCTATGGCCGCAAGTACGATCGAGAGCAAGGCGAGCCAACGCTCCTTCGCGATCACCTCAGGTGAATGGGTCTCGTGCGATGCTGCCGCGTCCGCCTTAGACGCTTCGGCGACCTTCGCACTGTGCGCAGGCTCTGATATCGCTTCGCGCGAATCGGCCGCGTGCAGCTTCGACGCTTCCTGTCCCTCTTCGGCAATGACAGGTTCGAGAGTTTGCTCAAAAACGTTGACATCGCCGGCTCCGGCCAACGAACTAATCGCGTACGGGATACCGACCAAGCCGCCGACGGTAGATAGTAAAGCGAGAACGATCAGCGGCAGCGTCATCGACCACGGCGATTCGTGCGGCTTAAAATCAGCAGGCAGAGCGTGGTGTTCGTCATCGTCATCGGCCGCGTCTACATCGGCGCGAGCGTCGTCACCGTGATCGGCATGATGCACTTCGCCCGGTATTGCGTCGTGAAATCGCTCTTTGCCCCAAAACGTCATGACCATCATTCGGGTCATATAAATCGCCGTGAGGACGGCGGTCAGCGTTGCTACCGCCCACAATATTTCTTCACCAGGAAACAATCCACGCGGAAAATAGTTGTCCGCTGCAAACGTCCTATAAAGGATCTCGTCTTTTGAGAAAAAGCCCGCCCAGATCGGAATACCGCTGATCGCCAGCCAACCCATCGCCATTGTAATGAAGGTTATCGGCATGTATTTCTTCAGGCCGCCCATCTTCCTCATATCTTGCTCGTGGTGCATTCCGTGAATGACGGAACCAGAGCCGAGGAACAAAAGCGCCTTAAAGAAGGCGTGCGTCATTACGTGAAAGATCGCGACAACAAATGCTCCGACACCCGCCGAGAGGAACATGAATCCGAGCTGCGAAACCGTCGAATATGCGAGCACCTTTTTAATATCGTTCTGAGCGATCGCTATGGTAGCCGCAAAGATCGCGGTCGCAGCTCCGATCACCGCAATTATCCACATCGCCGTCGGAGCGAATTGATATATTGCGTTTGCACGGACGACGAGGTAAACGCCCGCCGTGACCATCGTCGCCGCGTGGATCAGAGCTGACACTGGCGTCGGGCCGGCCATCGCGTCTGGCAGCCAAGTGAGCAGCGGGATCTGCGCCGATTTACCGGTCGCACCGATAAACAACAAAACGCCGACCGAGGTCAGTCCGCCAGCAAAGATCGCTCCCCAGGTAAACGGATCGGCGGACATATTCTGCGTGACAAACGTGAATACGCTCTGCACCGGCGCGCCGTCGACGACCTTGTCAAAAAACGAGATCGACCCGGTCAATGTAAAGATCAAAAATATCCCGATCAGCACGCCCCAATCGCCGATGCGGTTCATCACAAAGGCCTTCTTAGCAGCGGTTCGGGCCTCGTCTTTTTGGGTGTAGTAACCGATCAGCAAGTATGAGCAAAGTCCGACGCCTTCCCAGCCGACGAACATCAACAGGAAGTTATCCGCCAGAACGAGCGTCAGCATCGCGAACATGAATAGGTTCAAATAAGCGAAAAAGCGGTAAAAACCTTTATCGCCGTGCATGTAACCGGTCGCGAAGATATGAATCAGCAGACCGACGAACGTTACAAAACAGGCGTAGATACCCGACAGCTCGTCCATGCCCAGCGCAAAATCCGCGCGAAATCCACCGACCTGTATCCATGTCCATAGATGATCCAGGATCGGTTTGCCCTCTGGATCTATCAACGCACCCGGATGCGGCGTGCCGATGCCAAAGGCGATCGCAAACGCCACGACGGTCGAGATCGCGATCGTACCGCAGGCGACCAGCCCGCTGAACATCTCGCTGTACGGCGTATCCTTCAGATAGCCGCCGATCAGCCAATTGATCACGGCCCCGGCCAGCGGAGCGAAAATTATTAGACTTAAAAGATTGTTTTCAGTCATTCTAAAAACTCAGATCGTCGTCTTCGTCTACGGTGAAATCCTGTTCGACAAGCTCATGCCAAAAACCAATGGCAAACTCGCTCACGCCACGCTCTCGAAGAAGTCTCGCGACTTCGCCATCCGCCGTTTTTAATTCGGGAAATCGAACCAACAGCATCGCCAAGTCACGCCAGTCGGTTCCGGCCTTTGGTTTTCCTCGTCGCGATTCGTATGACAAAACCTTACTGATAATCAACTCAATGGGCGTCAAAACATTAATCTCTTCGATCGTTCTTGATTCCGGCAAATCACTCTCTAGTCGCACATCGACAAGGTGCCGATTACCTTCTTTTCGTACCTGATAAAGCCGCAATCCCTTGTCTTTAACTTCTCGCACACGAACTGCAATGTGAAACCGCTCGCTCAGATGTTCTCGGAGTTCCTCAGCAAATTCCTTTGCCCGCGATGAAATGATATCGACATCCTGCGTCGCACGCGGTTCGCTGACATAGGCGTTGACGGCCTGAGCACCGAACAGAGCTGCATCGTCCCGCCCTTTTAAGAACTCAAGCACGGCCTCCTGAATCTTCGATAGGGGCAGCGGTTCGTGCATCACAAACTCCTGAAATGTAAGTACGTCGGCATTTAACATCTAATTCTTCAAAATACTCGCGTCATCCACATCGACCGACTGGCTGTTGCGGAAGAACGCGATTATGATGCCGAGGCCGACCGCGGCTTCGGCGGCGGCGACGGACATCACCATAAACACAAAAAGCTGTCCGGTCACGTCTCCGTAATATCGCGAAAACGCCACAAACGTCAGGTTTACCGCGTTGAGCATCAGCTCGATGCACATAAACATCCCGATCGCGTTGCGCTTAAAGATCACACCGACGCAGCCGATCGTAAATAAAATTCCTGATAACGCCAGATAGCTGGCTAAGCTCGGTTCCATAAGTTAGTGAATAGTGAATAGTGAATAGTGAATAGTGCTTTTCGGATCCCGACGCCTTCTATTTACTAGTTTCTATTCACCATTTATTCATCCTCGAGTCCGCGCTCTTCGAGTTCGTGTTCGACGACTAATTCAAGCTGCGGCTGTGCCAGACGACGCGCCAAGATCACCGCACCGATGATCGCCATTAAAAGCAAAACACCGACGATCTCGACCGGCAGCAAGTACTCAGAGTACATCGCCCGACCTATTGTCAGGGTCTTGCCGGCACTCATCGATTGATCGGCTGCGACATTCGGCGCCCGCATTACTGCGTAAAAAATAAACATAGTTTGCGCGAGCAATATCACGCCCAAACCGCCGCCAAGTGCGTAAAGATAGCCAAGCCTGTTGCGGCCCGTATCGTCGTCGAGATTCAAGAGCATGATCACAAAAACGACGAGCACCATGATCGCCCCGGCGTAAATAAGTATCTGCACCGCCGCGATAAACGGCGCCGCGAGCGTCACATAAATACAGGACAGTGCAATAAAAACCCCAACAAGCGAGATCGCACTGTAAAGCGGATTTTTGTGATAGACCATCGAGATCGCGCATGCGATCGCAAACCCGGCAAATAAAAAGAATAAAGCGGTACTAACCATAAATTTAACCGCAGAGTCGCAGAGACGCAGAGAAAACTAAATCAACGGCACTAACTCTCAACCTCATCTCAAAATCTCCGCGTCTCAGCGTCTCTGCGGTAAAAATCACCTATTCAAAAAATACACAACAATAATCGTCAGGATCACATTTCCAAGAGCGACCGGCAGCAAAAACTTCCAGCCAAAGTTCATCAGCTGGTCAAAGCGAAAACGCGGCAGCGTTCCGCGCACCCAAATGTAGAAAAACAAGAATAGGCAAATCTTAAAGATAAAGAACCCGTGACTCACAAGCGCGTAAGGTATCGAGCCGACTTCGAACAGATGGCTCAGACCCGGCACGTACCAGCCGCCCAAAAACAGGACGGTTGCCATTACCGAAACGGTGAACATATTCACGTATTCGGCCATGAAAAAGAGCGCGAATTTCAATGCTGAATATTCAGTGTGAAAACCAGCGACGAGCTCGGTTTCCGCCTCAGGCAGATCGAACGGGACGCGATTTGTCTCGGCAAATGCTGAGATCAAAAATACGAAAAAGCCAATAAATTGGGGAATGATATACCAACGAAACGGCGATTGCTGCTGTGCGGAAATGATGCCGTTGAGGTCCAAAGTGCCGGCGAGCATTACGACGCCGATCACAGATGCTCCCATCGCGAGTTCGTACGAGATCATCTGTGCGCTTGAGCGCAGGCCGCCCATCAGGGAATATTTGCTGTTCGACGACCAGCCCGCGAGAGCGATTCCATATACACCGACCGACGTTATTCCCAGTACAAAAAGTACGCCGACGTCGATTCGGGCGATGGTCAGCGGCAGCACGCGGACGCCTTCGCCAAGGCCGAATGGTAAAAAGCTCCAGTCGACACTCGTGATCGCGGGGCCGAACGGATAAACAACCATCGGCATGAGTGCGCAAGTCAGGGCCACCAACGGAGCAAGAAAATAAACGAATTTAGTGGACTTATCAGGCGTTAGATCTTCCTTAAAAATGAACTTAAGAAGATCCGCAAACGGCTGCAAAACGCCCCAGGGCCCGACGCGATTGGGCCCGATGCGGCCCTGTATCCAGCCGAGTACCTTCCGCTCTGCAAGTACCGTGTACGCGACGATCATCATCACGGCGCCAAACGCCGCGCCTATGCCGGCCAGTACGACGACGAAAGGAAATGCAGTTTTGAGAATAGACTCCATATCAAAAACTATTTAACCGGCGCCGAACGATCGGAAGCTCCCACGGCGGCCGCTTCGGCCAAGCCCTCGTCACGCGACTGGCCGTCCAATCCGAACTGGACCAATGGCGAAACCAGCAAATTATCCGGTTTCGGATTGCCGTGAGCGAGCAAGTGAAACTGATCAGTTTTGCTCGTCATTGTCGTCAGGCGATGCAGTTTATGGCCGACTTTTGGCACGGTATTGATCTTTTCGGCGGAATCACTCATCGCCTCGACCTTTGTTTTCAGGGCTTTGACGTGCTTTGAGATATCTTGTTTACCGGATACTGCATATTTCACTTGCACCGGATTCGATTCGTCCTTGAGCATTGGATAACGAAGCCCATCGTAGGCCGGTATTGTCTCGGCAATAGCCTTAAAAACCATTGACGAAGAGAAATCATAGCCAAATTCAGTGCCCATTTCGCGTGCGATCAGGCTCGTGATCATCCAGTCAGGCTTCGACTGATGAACAGGCTCGATGGCCTTGCGGACACGCTGAACATTACCGGCGTTATTCGTGAACGTGCCGTCGACCTCGGCAAAACTCGCCGCGGGAAATACGACGTCGGCAAAGGCAGTCGTTTCGGTTTGAAAAAGCTCCTGTACAACGACAAAATCTTTGCCTTCAAGAACGCTGGCGTCCTGCAGACTACCGCCTATTAGCAATGCTTTAGAATTCTTTACGACGTCATCGACCGATTTCCGGCCCGGCGTCATATCGTGGGCGCCGACGGAATTGTTGTATTTCGGCAATGGATGCAATGTCACCCGGCGATTGTCTCCTACAAATCCAGCAGCCGACGCCACGATAGCAGCCTGCGCTTCGGCTGAAAGTTCACTCCCGAACATGATAATAACGTCACCGCTAGTTTCGCCGATCGTCTTGCGAACTGCCTCGATCTCATTCGCATCGATCCCAAGCTTTCCCGCGGCAAAGGAGTCACTTCCGGCATCGGCCAAGGCCAAAGCGAAGGAATCTACGGAACCGGCATTTACATGGACGAACTGTGTCGCACGCCTCGAAAGATTGATCGGCGTATCGTTAACGCAGATAAAATTTGCGCCGCCATTGCGAACTGCTTGCCGGATCTGTTTGGCCGTGTAGCTCTGCTCTTCCTCAGGCTCACCGCCGATGAGTACGATGGTTTTCGCGAAACGGATTTCCTTGTGCGTGCAGAGCGGAACGCTCAGATTGTCAAAGACCGGCGTCAGATCATTCACATCGGAAATTGCTATGTTGTCGCTGCCTGCGGCTTCCGAGGCGAACCGTTTGAGCGTGAACACAGCTTCATTCGTCAGCCTCGGACTTGCGATCACGCCAACCGATTTACCGTGTTCCTTTAGTTTGTCCGAAGCAAATTTTATAGCGGCGTCCCAGGTCGCGGGCATCAGATTGCCGCCTTTTGAATAGCGGATCATCGGTGTTTTGACGCGGTCCGGATGATTGATAAAGCCGTGAGCAAATCGCGCTTTTACGTCGAGAAATTCGCCGTTCAGACCATTTACATAGCGGTCGCGGGCAACTATTCTGTGGACCTCACCAGCGCGTGAGCCGATACTAAGCTGCATACCGTCCGAGCCGTAAACATCCGTCGTGATAGTCTGGTCGAGTTCCCACGGCCGCGTTTCGTGCCTATAGACGCCGTCAAGCAGCGTCCCAGTCGGACAAACCTCGATGCAATTGCCGCACTGCGAACAGTTGAGCCAGCCGCCGTAAGTTCCGATCACCGTATTTACACCGCGGTTACCGGCCTCGATCGCGTCCTCGCCCATCCATTCGTCGCAAACACGCGTGCAGCGTTTGCATAGAATGCATCGCTGCGGGTCGTTGGCGACGATCGGCGAGAGATATTTTTCGGGCTGGGCGTTCTTTTTCTCCGAGAATCTCTCCTCAACATTTCCCCAATCGAAAATGACTTCCTGCAGCTCGCACTCGCCGCCACGGTCGCAGACCGGACAATCGAGCGGGTGGTTGGTGAGCAAAAACTCGCCCATCGCCCGTTGTGCTTTTTCTACCTCTTCGCTCTCGGTGGTGACGACCATACCGTCCTGGCAAATGATCGTACACGAGGTTTGCAGCTTAGGCATCTTCTCGATTCGGACCAGGCACATACGGCACGACGCCTGCAATTCGAGATCCTGATAGTAGCAGAACGACGGGATGCCAAAGCCTTTTTCGCGGCACACATCTATCAGCCGGGCGCCCTTGTCGACCTCAAATTCCTGCTCGTTTATCTTTACTTTTATCTGTTCTGACATTAATTCTTTCGCGAATATCGCGTTTCAGTCGCCTTTGCCTCTTCGCCGTCCGGCGTAATGTTGTAGGCCGTAATCACGAGATTATTGCTGTCGATAACCTCGATCTCGGTTCGCCAACCCCAACGGGGAACGTCCGGGCCGCCGGCGTCATACGAGCCTAAAACCGCAAATTTCTCGCCCCGATCGCCCTCGGAAAACATAATTCCCGTGGACATATGAAAGCTATCGACCCACGCTGACTGAAACTTCTGCGTCGCAAGATCAAAGCCATAGATGGCAACACCCTCAAACGGCTCGCCGCCCAAGCTGCCCGCATACTCGTGCAGGATAAACCTGCCGCCGAGTATTGATGACATTTTACCGGTCATCGGCGATTCGTCACCGACAATGCCCGGCTCGAACCAAGTTGTCGTCGGCCCTTGCCATTCGCCTACATACGCGGCCAGCCTGCTGTGAGCGCCATCTGCCCTTGACTCTTCAAACTTCATTCACTTGCGGCCGGTTTCTTCGCTCTCTTTTTTGCCGGTGCCGGTTTTTCCGGTACGACTATAACCGTCGCTTTTTTCCTTTTAGGCCGCGTCTTTCCAAAGCTGCCAACCGCGATCTTTCCTCTGCGCGAACGCTTGTCTCCCTTACCCATTTATCTATTTCTCCTTGACGCCCGCCACGGGCAAAACTCTTCCGTCTAAAACTTTAATAATGTAATCCTGGATCTTCGAATTTACCGCAAGTCTGTTGTGTTCCTCGCAAATAAATTTGTCAGACGCATCGCCTACAATCGATTGCGATCCTACCGTTCCGCTCTTAGTTACGGCCTCGAGCGACCGTTGAGTTACGACACCGTCACCCGGCGTTTGCATGACCCGTTTTAAGTCCTCATCTGACACCTTGGTGCCATCGGGTCGCGTAAACCCCTTTGGTCGAAAAAGAGTCTTCCATTTGTCAGATCTCTCATCGCGATACACGATTACCGAATCTAAGGCCGCTCTACAATCTGACCCGACGATGAAGAAAGATATTCCGCCAGATTCGCCCGGAGCGGCATCAAGAGCCTGATACAAGCGTTTTGCCCGGTCAAGAGCGGCTGCGAAAAATACAGGAGCCGCCTTTAGCTCGTTCGCATTGTACTGCGACGGAAAATTTTTATCACTGCTCGCGTTCCATCCAAATTTAGACCACGTCTTGGGGTCGTAAATATCGAGATCGATCCGCTTTAGGTTATCGTCATAGGCACGAAAGGTGTTAGGTGCCGGCAAAAGCTGATACGCCGCCGGTATCGTAAATGCCGTAAACTTCGACGTATCTTGGACAAAAGGCAGATCGAGACGCATGCCGCCGTATGTAAACCCTTCAACCAGGCTGCCGAGTGCGAGAGCAGAACCCTCATTCGGCGTACCAAGCAGAATGATCTTGTCAAAGAACTTTGCTCCGGCCCAGGTCGGCAGCGGCTTGCTGCTCCCGGTCGGCAGATCGTTGTCGCCATACATCGCCGCGTACCGCGAAATGATCCCGCCCATCGAGTGGGCAACTATATCGAATTTCAGATCCGGCCGATCAAGCTTACATCTCAATGCCTCGACCCTTTCTATCAATAGGCGGGCGTTCTCAACGTTGTCGAGCCGCCAATCGTACGGAAAAACATAAAGCGAATCATGATCGCCCTCATCCGAAGGTGCATCCCACGATTCCTCGCGGTAGCCGCCCCGTTCAGCCATTGCCCTGATAAACCCGCCGTAAACGTCTGTCACCGGAAAGATACCGATCTTTACGGTTCGCAGCACGTCGGTTGCGATCAGCTCGTCACTGGTCTTAGTCGGATCGGCGACAACCGGCAACCTCAAATCCTCGGATTTTGATCTGATCGTCCTAAACCAGACACGTTCATTTGTGACCTTGTGCCGTAGCTCCGACCCTGAGAACCCCGGGATCAGTATCAGAGGATTGTTGCCCTGAGCGAACGTCGAAAAACTCAGTGCGAACAGCACGATACTCAATCGCAACCCGAATACACAGAACCCGCTGAGGTTTCGCTTACTCATTGATCCTTAAACGTTTGGCGTCACACCGTCTGTTTTGTCAACCAGCCACTTTTTAAAATCGTCCGGGAACTGCCTGATCGCGCTCTGTATCGGCCACGCTGCGGCATCACCTAGTGGACAAAATGATTTGCCCTCGATGTTGTCGCAGATATCAAGCATCAATTTTGCGTCTTCCGGCCGACCGCCGCCCGCGGCAATTCGATCGAAAATCTTGACCAGCCAATCGGTCCCCTCGCGGCACGGCGTGCACCAGCCGCACGACTCGTGTTTGTAAAACTCGGTAAGGTTCTTGGTCGATTCCATAATATCGACCGTTTCATCCATCACCATCATGCCGCCCGTGCCGAGCATCGAACCGGCGGCGACGAGGCCTTCGTAATCGAGCGTCACGTTTTTGCCGATGATCTGGCCAGCGTTCATTATATAAACCGACGAGCCGCCGGGAATAACTGCTTTCAGCTTCTTATCCTTGCGGAGCATTCCGCCGCAATCCTTCATAATGAACTTTTCCATATCGGCATAGCCCATCGGAAGCTCATAAACACCGGGTTTTTTGACGTGGCCGCTGATCGACCAAAGTTTCGTGCCGCCTGACTTTTCCGTTCCTAAATCGCGCCATTTGATGCCGCCCATCTCAATGATCTGCGGGATGGATGTAAGTGTTTCTACATTGTTAACGATCGTGGGGCTGGCATAGAGACCTTCGACAGCGGGAAACGGCGGCTTCATGCGCGGATGTCCACGATAACCCTCCAAAGAAGACAGCAAGGCAGTCTCTTCACCACAGATATAGGCTCCGGCGCCCGTATGCGTGTGAATGTCACAAGAAAAATTGGAGCCGAGGATGTTTTTACCAAGCAATCCGGCTTCGCGTGCCTCAGCGAGAGCGACATCCAAAATATCGATCAAATACTTGTATTCGCCGCGAGTGTAGATGTAACCGGTGTTCGATCCAAGGGTCCAGCCCGCGATGATCATCCCTTCGATCACAGCGTGCGGATCGAATTCCATCAGATAGCGGTCCTTAAATGAGCCCGGTTCCGATTCGTCCGCGTTACAAACGATGTACTTCTTCTTCGGCGAATCCTTCGGAACGAACGACCACTTCATTCCCGTCGGAAATCCGGCACCGCCGCGGCCACGAAGCGCGGAATCCTTGACTTCCTGAATGATCGCGTCCTGAGTCATCGCAAGCGACTTTTCGAGCGACTTGTAGCCGCCTGTCTCGCGATAGACCTTGAGCGTGTGGCCGTTTTTCATGCCAATTCGCTTTAAAGATAAAGGCTCGCAGCCAATTGCTTTGATTTCCATATTCGTCGGAACGCAGGCACCCTTGCCTGCCTCTAGCCTAAAGACCTAAGTCCCTCGCGATTACCAAAGTATCTGTGTATTGAACAAACTTAACGATCTTCCCGTCGCGCAAAGTCCATGCATGAGCAAACGGGACGGTTACGCTTTTTCCGGTTTTGAGATATTTGCCGGAATATGTTCCTAACCCGACAATCATGTCACCGCCATCGACAATCTGTTCGGGAACCGCCGAAAACCCTTCCCATTCCGTGCCGAGCTTCATAAAGACGTTTTCGAGAACCGCGTTCGGACCGGTATATGCACCGCCATACATAAATCCCTCGGCCTCAGTCCATTCAATATTCTCGTCAAACGCGCCCATCACCGCCGGAACATTGCCGGTTGCAAAGTCGTTGTAGAGACCTTTAATTATTTCGCCGTTGGTCATAGTGTTTGTGCGGGCTACTGACACGAATCCAAAATCTTTTCCACCTTCTCCGTTGTCAGATCCTCGTGATAATCAAATCCGATCTGCATCATCGGCGCGGTGCCGCAGCTTCCGAGACATTCGACCATCGTGACGGTAAACTTGCCGTCCTCCGTTGTCTCGCCTGGGTGAATGCCGAGCTTCGAGCAAATGTGGCCCGTGATATCAGGCTCGCCCATGATCCGGCACGAAAGCGTCTTGCAGATCTGTATATGATGCTGTCCGACGGGCCGCATATTGAACATCGAGTAGAACGTCGCGGTTTCCCAAACGTCGGTTACCTCGAGATTCAAAAATTTCGCCAAAAAATTCACGCCAGGATTGTCGATCCACCCGCGTTCCCGCTGAACCAGCATCAGCAGAGGTATCAACGCTGACCGCGTGCGATCAGCCGGATACTTTGCCACGTGCATCCTCATCTCGTCAACGATTGCGGGCGAAAACTCCGCCACCTCGTCCGAGACGATGATCTTGTCTGTGTAACTTGTAGGTGTAGCTGCTGCCATATTTATCAACGGAAAATGAAAAGTGGATAATGGAAAATGTAAGAAACTAATTTTTCGTTTTCCATTGTCCGTTGTCCACTACCTATCAATTTCCCCAAGCACAATATCCAGGCTCCCTATGATCGCCACGACATCGGCGATCATTTCACCCTCGCACATGACAGGCAGTGCGGCGAGATTTACAAAGCTCGGGCCACGGAAATGGACCCGTTCGGGCTTCGGGCCGCCATTCGATTTCATATACACGCCAAGTTCGCCCTTTGATGCCTCGATCGCGTGGTAAACCTCACCTTGCGGTACGTTAAAGCCTTCGGCCACGATCAGGAAATGGTGGATCAGCGAATCCATATGCTTACGCATATCGTCGCGGTCGGGCAGAACGATCTTTGGCGCGTCAGCCTTGATCGGGCCCGGCTTTAATCTTTCGAGAGCCTGCCGGACGATCTTATACGACTCGAGGCACTCGCGCATACGCACTTTAAATCTGGCCCAGACATCGCCATCGGGCTCGGTCGGAATATCAAAATCGTAAGTCTCGTAACCCGAATACGGATTGTGCCGTCTGAGATCGAGTTCGACGCCGCTGCCGCGAAGACACGGTCCCGTTAGTCCCCAATCGATCGCTTCGTCGCTTTCGATAACGCCGATGCCTTTAGTGCGGCTCATCCAGATCGTGTTTCCAGTGACAAGCGTATCAAAGGTGTTCATCGCTTCGGGAAAATCGGCCATGAACTGATTACAACGTCGCTCGAATCCCGCCGGCAGATCCATCATCAACCCGCCGATGCGGAAATAGCTCGGCGTCATACGCCCGCCCGAAGCGGCCTCGATCAGATTGAGGATCTTTTCGCGTTGTCGGAAACAATAGAAAAAGACCGACATCGCCCCGATATCGAGGCAATGTGTTCCGAGCCAGACCATGTGCGAAGCGATGCGCTGCAATTCGCACATCAAAACGCGGATGACCTGTGCGCGTTCCGGGATTTCGAGATCAAGCAGCTTCTCCGCTGCCATCACATACGCGAGATTGTTGCCCAGCGGATTGAGATAATCCATCCGGTCGGTGATGACGATGCCTTGCTGGTATTTCTTGTATTCAAAGAGCTTCTCCATCCCGGTATGGAGATAACCAATGTCCGGAATGACATTAACGACCAATTCCCCGTCAAGCTTGAGGTCCAGCCGCAAAACGCCGTGCGTAGACGGATGCTGTGGCCCCATCGACAACGTCATCTCGGACTCGAGTGAGCTGTCGAGCACTTCAGGCGGATTTATGTTTTCTACGGCAGTTGCCATAAGTTAGTGACGAGTGACAAGTGACGAGTGCGGAACTTACCTGTCACTAATTCAAGCTGTAAGGCTCATAGCCTCGCAGCGGATAGTCTTTTCTCAGCGCGTGACCGTCAAAATCCGACGGCAGCAATATCCGACGCAGGTCCGGATGACCGTCGAAAATGATGCCCACGAGGTCATACGTCTCTCGTTCGTGCCAATTTGCCGATTTCCAGATCGTTGAAACTGTCGGGACATTTGGCTCGTCATCGGACAACAAGACCTTGAGACGAAGCCGTCGATGATGAGTCGTCGAAAACAGATGATAATTGACCTCAAACCGCGGATCTTCCTCAGGCCCTCGATCGGAGCCGCAAAGGTCCGCAAGCATATCAAAGCCGTGCTTCTGATTCAAAAAGCTGCAAACCGCGACAATCGAATCGCGCGGAATCGTGACCGTCACCTCGCCGTGACCCTCGACCACCGCCGAAACCCAAGCTTCATTCTTTTTTTGCAGCTTTTCCACGTAACCGTGGAGCTTTTCAGTCATATAATGTTCCGGAAGCCCGCGCGTAAGCACCCATACCCACGTGCGAGGCCTCTGCATTTGAACTCACGACGAACGGCGTTTCTCGTGACGCGACGGAACTGAATACGGCCGTGATGTTTCGCCGGCCGCCACTTCCGTCTCCATTTCTCTCTCCAGCGCCGTGCCCTCAGTTACCGGCAGCGTTCCGGGTACCATCGACACACGCGACTCTGACTCGAACGTGTCGCGGCGATCCTTTACCGATTCCTTCATTATCTTGTCCTGGAGCATCATGATCGCGTGAACCAGCATTTCCGGTCGCGGCGGGCAGCCGGGAATATAAATATCGACCGGAACGATCTTATCGACGCCCTGAACGATCGCGTAATTATCAAAAACCCCGCCCGACGTCGCGCAAGCACCCATCGAGATAACCCATTTAGGCTCAGGCATTTGATCGTAAATACGGCGGAGTACCGGTGCCATCTTTCGAGAAACGCGTCCCGAGACGATCATACAATCCGCCTGCCGAGGCGATGCTCGAAACGTTTCGGCCCCAAATCTGGAAATGTCCTGTCTTGATGAGGCCGTACCCATCATTTCGATCGCGCAGCACGCCAGTCCGAAAGTGGCCGGCCAAATACTGCTCTTTCTCGCCCAGTTAATTACAGCGTCGAGTTTGACCGTGACAACATCCGGCAGTGAATCGAATAGATTATTTTCGAGTCCCATAATTTTAAGCGGCGATCTTTAGATTAGCTTCCTGTCGTCGGCGTTTTGCAATGATCTTTGCCTCCTGGCGAGCTTCGGCACGAGCCTGCAGGCCCCAATCGAAAATGCCCTTTTTCCAGACATAAATATAGCCAACGACCAGCGTCGCGACAAAGACGAGGATCTCGACAAACGCTATCGTGCCGTATGCGATGCCGCTGATCTTTTCCTCGGCCAATAGACTTTTAAATGCAACGGCGAACGGAATAATGAACAAAACTTCGATATCGAACAGGAGAAAAACCACGGCAACAATATAAAACTTAATGGAATATTTGTCGCGGGCGGAACCGACAGGGTCTTTGCCGCATTCGTACGGCATAAGCTTTGTCGCAGTACGTTTGCGCGGGCCGATAAGCTGCGTAACCAGCAATTGGCTAGCCCCGAACCCGGCGGCTACCAAAAACATGATCCCGATCGGCACGTAATCGAAAAGGTTATATTCCGACATTTCGACCTCTGACTCTCTCCCTATATTGTCCGCAAAAAAACATGGAAATGACTCGCATTCCCCAAATCGGATTGAGAATTTTGACTCAAGCTAAATCGTAATTTAAGCGTTAATTAGTGTCAAGGCAGTCCCATTGCGAATAATCTTGTAAAATCGTCCCAAATCATTTATTCGTTGACCGTTACAAAAGCCGTGTGATAACTTTGTAATGGCAGACGCGCGCTAAAACGGCCCACCAATCCCGCATCTTTTGACTAATAAAGCTTTGTGATTTCAGGATTTAACACAGATATAGAGTTTGACGGTATCGTTTATCACGTGCAAACCGAGGATAAGGGCCTGTCTGCGCGAATGATAATGTCGCTGGTCTATAACGGCGGCACGATCCTGGCGAGCAAGCGCGTCGCATACGAAGATCTGTTGACCGGCGCCTTTAGCGAAAAAGAGCTCGCCGAGCACATTTCGCGGCAGCATAAGTTAATATGCGCCGCCGTCCGTGCCGGGCGCATAGACGAGCTTAAAGAAATGGCATCGAAATCGTCACCGGCAAGAGCCAATGTGTCGACCGAAGCGGCAAGCGCGACGGTTGAAACCGCGGTTCAGACGGCTCCGCTACAGGTCGCGAGAGTTAAAGTCGAACGCATTATCCGCGTCACGCCGCACGATCCCGTTCCGGTTCCAGTCCCAGTCGAACAAGTGTTCGAAGCCGTCGAGATCATTGAGGAACGCAAGATTCTCCCGCCCGAGGCCGTAGAGGTCGTAAGCGAGCTGTCGGGTCAGGAACGTCCTTCGAATAATAAACTCAGCATCGAGATGATCGGCGACACAAAATTCAAGGGCGGCGACCGCAGCACCGTAAACATAATGGTTTGCCGAGGAACCGACCGAAAGGTCGTACGAGACGCACAGATAATGTTAAAAGTGTTGGGGTCAAGTTTTCGGCCCGTGATCTTTCACGCCAAAACCGATGCGAACGGCCTCGCAAAGGTGCATTTGCAACTGCCGCATTTTCACGCTGGTCGGGCCGCTCTTCTTGTAAGGGCGATAAACGGCGGCGAGGAGATCGAGCTTCGACGAATTGTCACGCCAGGCTAAATTGTGTCTTGCACGTAAAAGGCATTAAGATTAAGCCGTGATCTCAGTAACGATAAACGGCGAGAAACGCGAAGTTCCTGGAGAGATCGATCTCGATCAACTTCTGGAGCTTTTTTCTTTGCCAAAGCAACGTGTCGCCATCGAGCTAAACCAAACGGTCGTTCGACGCAGCGATTGGCCATCCACGAAAGTCCGGGACAACGACAAGATCGAGGTCATTCATTTCGTCGGCGGTGGATGAGAGGATTTTTCACCACAAAGACACAGAGAGCACGGAGTTTTGCATGAGTAAATTGATAAAAAATTACAATTGGAACTTGGCAGTCATTTCTGTCCAGCCATTTGTTTTCTCTGTGTTCTCCGTGCCTCTGTGGTGAATTCCTCCTTTGCTTTCTACTATCCTTTGCGTGAAAATTATCTTGTAGCTATGCAAGATATATTTTCATTGGCAGGAACCTCATTCAAATCGCGTCTTATCATCGGCACGGGCAAATATCGCTCATTTGAAGAGATGAAAGCCGCTCACGCAGCGTCCGGTGCCGAAATGGTCACGGTCGCCGTTAATCGCGTACCGCTCGACGGCTCATCCGAATCATTTCTCGACCACCTCGACCCTAGGATGAAAATCCTGCCCAATACAGCAGGCTGTTACGATGCCGAACACGCGATCCGCACGGCTCGTCTTGCTCGTGAGGCTTTGGAAACAGATTGGATCAAACTCGAAGTTATCGGCGATCCCGTCACGCTTCTACCCGATAATGAACAAACACTCGAAGCGGCAAAAATACTAGTGAAAGAGGGCTTTATCGTGCTGCCGTATTTCACCGACGACTTGATAATGGCAAAGAAACTGCTCGACGCCGGATGCCCTGCTGTGATGCCACTTGCCGCTCCGATCGGTTCGGGTATGGGCGTGCAAAATCCGTCCAATCTGCGCATTATGCGTGAGCAGTTGCCCGACGCTGCGATCATCGTAGACGCTGGTGTCGGTGTGCCATCTGACGCCGCGATCGCAATGGAACTCGGCGCCGACGCAATACTAATGAACACCGCAATCGCCGAGGCCCGCGATGCCGCGGCGATGGCAACGGCAATGAATCTCGCCGTCCAGGCCGGCCGCCTCGCATATCTGTCGGGGCGGATGCCAAAGCGCCTTTATGCCTCGGCCTCAAGCCCGATCCAAGGCGCTATAAAATAATGCCTGTACGTGTCCTATTTTTCGGAGCCACTGCCGACATAGCCGGCAAACGCTGCGTCGAAGTTGAACTGGCGTCCCCGTCGCCGGCGAGCCGGATTTACGACCAACTGATTGCCGAATACCCACGCCTCGCCGCCCATAAGCTACATTTTTCGCTCAATCAACAATATGCGACAGGCGACGAGTTACTAAACGACGGCGATGAACTCGCGATCTTCACCGCTGTCTCGGGCGGTTAAATTCCGATGGATTTTTTCGAACTCACAACCGAACCGCTCGACATTACCTGCATTTCTCGGCGCGTCGTGCCGCCCGAGTGCGGGGCGACAATTACGCTTGATGGTTACGCGAGGCGATTTACAAAAGACAAAGAAACGGGCGAGGTTCGCGAGACCAAGTATCTCGAATACGAGGCGTACAAGCCGATGGCACTAAAGGAAATGGAAAAGCTCGTCACCCAAGCCCACCAGCAGTTTGAGATCTCAAACGTCGGCATCGTTCACCGGACGGGCAAG
Organism: Pyrinomonadaceae bacterium; assembly: GCA_036802885.1. Lineage (GTDB taxonomy): Bacteria > Acidobacteriota > Blastocatellia > Pyrinomonadales > Pyrinomonadaceae > OLB17. The sequence goes on along the minus strand of DAIRVI010000019.1, from coordinate 2,836 downwards.
CTCGAGATCGGCGAGACGAGTGTCGTGATCTCGGTCGCCGCACCGCATCGAAAAGCAGCATTCGCCGCCTGCGAATGGCTTATCCGCGAGCTGAAACGCACCGTTCCGATCTGGAAAAAAGAAGTTTATTCTGACGGGGAAGTTTGGATCGAGGGCGAATACCCCTAATTCTTGCCTCGAGACTGCTTTGGGAATAAACTCATTATGCAGTCATAAATTTTCAATGAAATTCTACAACGACATACTTGCACTAATTGGCAACACGCCACTTGTGCGCATCAATCACATTACAAAACCGCATAAGATAAAAGCCACGATCCTCGCCAAAATGGAGAGCCTCAATCCCGGTTACTCGGTCAAGGACCGCATCGGGATCTCGATGATAGACTGGGCCGAAAAGGAAGGCGTACTCAAGAAAGGCGGCACGATCATCGAGGCGACGTCGGGGAACACGGGCATCGGTCTGGCGCTCGTGGCGGCGGTTCGCGGGTATAAGTGCATATTTGTGCTCACCGACAAGGTTTCCGTCGAAAAGGTCCGTTATCTCAAAAGTCTCGGCGCCGACGTTGTTGTGGTACCTGCCGCTGCCAAGCCCGGTACGCCTGACCACTATCACGAGACAGCGGCCCGCATACATAAGCAGACACCGAATTCGTTTTATCCCGACCAGTATAATCACCCGGCAAATCCGCTCGCGCACTATCTGACGACTGGGCCGGAGCTTTGGAACGATACAGACGGCAAGATAACGCATTTTGTCTCGGGTATCGGCACTGGTGGGACGATCAGCGGGACCGGACGTTATCTGAAGGAACAGAACCCGAATATCAAAATTATTGGTGCGGACCCTTATGGTTCGATCTTTAAGACCTATAAGGAATCCGGCCACGTGCCCGAGTCGACGCCGTACCTGGTCGAGGGAATTGGTCAAAGCCTACCTGTGGGCAACGCCGATATGAAGATAATCGACGAGATCATCAATGTTACTGACCGCGATTCGTTTGACTACGCGCGTCTCCTATCGCGCCGCGAGGGCATATTTTGCGGCGGCTCGACGGGCACGAATTTTGCGGCGGCGCTTAAGGTCGCTAAGGACTTGGATGAGACGGGCCTCGTAGTATTTATCGTCTGCGACACTGGTGAACACTACCTTTCCAAATTCCATTCGGACGAGTGGATGAAGGAAAAACTTTTGCTCGAACCGCAGCGCATCACCGCCGGGTTGATCGCCGAGACCAAGAATTCGGGCGCCCCGCAAGAGCTTATATCCGTTTCGCCTGACGAAACGCTGAGCGCAGCTCTCGCTCTAATGAGTGAAAACGGAGTAACACAGATTCCCGTTTTGGAAAACCATTTGTCGGTTGGCAGTTTGCGAGAAAGCCACGTTCTGACCAGGCTTTTGGTCGATCGCGAACTGCTAAATGGCAAAGTCAGTGCCGTAATGGACAAGAGTTTCCCGGTACTAGATGTAGATGCGAGCATTGTCGAGATCAAATCGAAACTTCAGCGTCACCCGGCCGTTTTGATCGAGGATTTTAAGCGAATTACGGCAATAATTACGCGGACAGACGTGTTGGATATTCAGAAATGATCGGCCTTTTTCGCAGGTAGAGAGCGATGAGTGACGAACCGGCACCAATAGATCAAGAAGCCGAGGAAGCGGTCAATACCCCGGAAGTTTGGGTAATGCCAAAGCCCATATTTCGTTCGTCAGACGGCTATACGCCGAAAACTGCAAAGGCCGAATTCGAAGGCGACGACATCCCGACCGAAATCACTAATCGCGAGGAAATGGTGGATGCCAAGGTGTCGCCCGACGTCTCAGGCGAGGGAGTCAAAGCGATTGTCGAAGACAAAGATCCTAAAGCAAAACGAGCGTCAAAACGCGGCTGTGCAACTTCATTTGTACTGCTAATCAGCCTGATCGGACTCGTTGCCGCGGCCGTAATTATTGCCCTTATCTATTTTTTGTTTTATTTTCGTCCAACAGAAACGGGTACGTTTTAGAACGTTATTCTTAGCGCTTGACGTATTTAACCGTTGTCTTCCACTTGCCGCCGACGAGAGTTTTTGTCGTCACTTTCACTTTGGTTTCGTCTTCAATCGTCGCGTCTTCGACCATCTCATAGAACTTTACCGGCCTGTTATTTACGACTCGATAACGCTCAGTGATGTGCCAGCAACAGCCGCTCTTGTCGAAGGTCTCGAGCGTCTTCTGACGTTTATTCACCGTTAACATGCCGAGATGCGCTCCGAGCTGTGAAAACGCGGGGCTGTAAACAAACTTACCGGCTGAGCGCGATGATAGATAAATCCCATACGACGGCATATTGTAGGATCCGTTTGTACCGTCGCAGATCGCGACGTCCTCCATTCCGTCGAAATTGTAATCGTCCACATTTACGACGCTCTGCTCGTCGTAACCGACCGTCCTATTGACCTTCGGAACGCCTTTTTCGCCAAACTCGAGATATGTGTCTTCCGTCTCGATCGTTTGATACGGCTTCGCACCGCCCTTTTTATAAAATTCGAATTTCGCCTCTCCCGAACATGTCGAGTCGTCGCATTTAGCAACCGTGACCTTGATGTCGAAATACTTCGACGCGTTGTTAAGGTCGAATGATCGTTGAGCAACGGCAGAAGTTGAAACAAAGAGAATTCCCAAGAAACATAGAGTTATTTTCATATGTTTATTTATCCCCTATCGTTCGTTACGGATGTGTCATGTCCTCTGCGACCACAAGCTCGTCAAACTTCTCAGCCGTGAGCAGTCCTAGTTCGACGGCCGATTCTTTTAAGCTTATGCCTTTTTTGTGCGCATTCTTCGCGATCTTTG
>DAIRVI010000018.1:0-37473 GCA_036802885.1 Pyrinomonadaceae bacterium | reverse complement strand
CGTCCGGCAGCGGCGGTGCTGGCGGCGTTTTATCCCAATCGAGAGTTTCGAGATATTCACGTACAAATTGTTTGTCAAATGAGATTTGGGGATGGCCCGGTTCGTATTTGTCCGCGGCCCAAAACCGCGACGAATCGGGCGTCAGAACTTCGTCTATCAAGAGGATCTTGCCGTCGCTATCCGTTCCAAACTCAAACTTTGTGTCGGCGATAATTATGCCGCGTGTAGCGGCGTACGCCGCCGCCTCGTTGTAGATCGACAGCGACACGGCCTTCAATCGGGCAGCGGTGTCGTGTCCGACAATATTTGCAAATTCGACCTGGTTTATGTTTTCGTCGTGCCCGGAGGCGGCCTTTGTTGCGGGTGTAAAGATCGGCCGGTGAAGTTTCTCGCATTGAACGAGGCCACGGGGAACCTTGTGGCCTGAGACGGTCCCAGTCGCCTTATAGTCCTTCCAACCAGATCCCTCAAGATAGCCCCGTACCACACATTCGACCGGAAACACCTCGGTCCGGCGTGCGAGCGTCGTGCGGCCGCGCAAAAATTCGTGACCGCGAGCCTCGGCCGGCATTTCGTCGAGTTGCGTCGAAATAACGTGATTCGCCGTTATTTTACGCAGCCGGTCAAACCAGAATGCAGATAGCTGCGTCAGGACCTCGCCTTTGTGCGGTATCAAGGTCGGCAGGACGCAATCAAACGCGGAAATCCGGTCGGTTGCGACGAGCAAGAGCCGCTTTTCGTCGATCTCATAGACGTCGCGGACCTTGCCGCGATGCAGGAGCCGCAGGCCGGGAATTTCGGATTCGGAAATGGTAGTTGCTACGCTCATCGATCGGGCCTCGTACAGAACAACTCTAGTACGAAAACCTCAATTCGGTAAAGCCGAAGAAAAATCTCGTTAAATCTGGAATCCATGATATGTTAAAACTGTATTTACGTGGTTGAAATTTGTAGTGACAAAGCAAACGAAAAAGTGCATAATAGGAATCGGCCACCTGAGCGTTCGGGCCGGCCGAGATTCCCTTGTTAACCTTCGTGAAATTCTGCCATCAGACTTCTCGATCCATACAACCCGCCCCATGAGAACCAATCTTTTATTAAAAGACCGTAAAATCGGTTTGTTTTACATCTTAGCCGCGACCGCGATAGATGCCGCCGCCCAAGCCAGTACTGTTAACCCCAAAGCGCCCGCTGCTACGTCTGACAACTTCGTGTGGTACTTGCTGATTGCCATACTGGTAGCAGGCCTCGTCGGCGCATTGTATTTACGGCGAAAGAAAAAAGACGGAACCGGTGAATCTCAATACAGCTACGAAAACCGTTATAACAGTAGGAATAGTAGGAGCGGTTACGACTCAGACGGGCTCGATGCCGAAAAAGAAATGGAGTGGTTTCGAAAGGCTAAGAAACCGAAGGCTAAATCCTCTAAACTAACATTTCAACCTAAAAAGCAAGCCAAGTCGCGTGCGCAAGAGCCGGTTGAAGAGGAGTCGAATGATGTCGATGTAAATTTCGATTCAAAGGTATTTCAGGACAAGATGCGGAAACTGCAGTATTCGCAGTTGCCGATAAATTCTTTTCTGGACCTCAAAGCGACGGCAAAATATCAACCGCTTCCGCTATCTAACGACCAGTCGCTGATAGCCGCGATCGAGCAGGTTAACGAAGAGTATGAGGAAGACGAAACGGTCCGCGATCTTGCTGTCAGGATCCTGATGGCGTTTAAGACACGCAACTCGATCGAGGCCCTTTCTCAGGTTGCCCTTTACGATCTTTCCGCGAATCTTCGGTCAAAGGCAGTAACCGCTTTGACTGAGTTTGATCACGAATCCGTATTCGAAGCAATTCTGCTAGCCTGTGCCGATCCGACCAGAGAAGTTAGGGCGGCAGCGGCACGCGGGCTGTTTAGACTAAATTTTGACCGGGCCGACGCCTGGAAAAGGATCATTGAAACTGGTGACGAATTTCAGATGAGCCAAGCGGCACGCGCCGCAATCGAGTCAGGGATAGTTACCCAGTCGCTCGAGCGGCTGATTCACGCCGAGCCAAAAATTGCCAACGAGGCTTTCGCGCTCGTATCTTTGCTCATTAAATCCGGCGAAACTGATTGCATCTTTGACGCCATCGCAAACCACAAGGACGAGCGGGTAAAATTTGCCTTGCTCCACGTCCTAAAAGTCCGCAGTGACGAACGATCCCTTGCCGAATTAAAGAAACTCAAGGCTGCCAGCAAATTTACGCCTGAAGTTTCCGACCGGGTAAACGATACAATTTACAGTCTGGAAAAGGTCTCGGCCTAACCGCTGCCGCTTTTTTCTTCGCACCGTTTAGTTTATGATTAAACGGTGCAATTTCGTCTCATTTCTGAAAATACGCCAAAAGGCGATCAGCCGGAAGCGATCAAACAGATCGTGGACGGGCTCAATGACGGTACAAAAGATCAGGTTCTGCTTGGCATCACAGGCAGCGGTAAGACATTTACGATCGCCCACGTGATCGAGCAAACGCAGCGGCCAACGCTTGTTCTCGCTCACAACAAGACGCTTGCTGCGCAGCTTTATCAGGAATTTAAGACGTTTTTCCCGGAAAACGCGGTCGAGTATTTTGTCTCGTATTACGATTATTACCAGCCTGAGGCTTACGTCCCCGCAGCCGATCTATACATAGAAAAAGAAGCGACGATCAACGAAGAGATCGACCGCCTTCGTTTGAGCGCGACGCGCGCCCTGTTTGAGCGACGCGACGTCATTGTCGTGGCGTCGGTTTCGTGTATTTATGGGCTTGGCGACCCGGATGCTTATTTCGGAATGCTGCTTTTCATCGAGCCCGGGATGAAAATGAAGCGCGAAGAGTTTCTGCAAAAACTCGTCGAACTGCAGTACGAGAGGGTGAATATCGATTTTGACCGTGGCACCTTTCGCGTTCGCGGCGATGTGGTGGAGCTGTATCCAAGCTATCAGGATCAGGCATATCGGATCGAATTTTGGGGTGACGACATCGATGCGATCTACACGATCGATCCGCTGCTTGGCGAGGTGATCAGAAAACACGATTCGCGGCTGCCGATATATCCGAAGACGCATTACGTTATGTCCAAACCCGTGATCAAGCGGGCGATCCAGACAATACGCGCGGAGCTCGATCAGCACGAACAGGTTTTAGTTAGCGAGGGCAAGATCGTCGAGGCCCAGCGGTTGCATCAGCGGACAATGTACGATCTCGAGATGATAAAAGAGATGGGTTTTTGCCGCGGGATCGAAAATTATTCGCGACATCTTACGGGTAAGGCGCCGGGCGAGCCGCCGCCGACGCTGCTCGATTATTTACCATCAAACGCGCTGATGGTTATTGACGAATCGCACCAGTCCGTGCCGCAGCTTGGGGCGATGTTCAAAGGCGATCAATCGCGCAAAGGAACTCTCGTCGAATATGGCTTTCGTCTGCCAAGCGCAAAGGACAACAGACCGCTGAACTTTCAGGAGTTTGAGGCGAGGATTGACCAGACGATTTACGTTTCGGCCACGCCGGGAAATTACGAACTCGAAAAAACCCAAGGTGAGGTCATCGAACAGATCATCCGGCCAACGGGGTTGCTCGATCCGGTTGTCGAGGTGCGGCCGGTAAAGGGCCAGATAGACGATCTTTTGGAAGAATGTCGTCTGCGCGCCGAACGAAACGAACGGGTGCTGGTAACGACGCTTACCAAGCGAATGTCGGAGAGCCTCAGCGAGTATTTCTCCGAGGTCGGCGTAAAGGTGAGCTATCTGCATAGCGACGTTCACACGCTGGAGCGCATAAAGATCTTGCGAGATCTGCGACGGGGCGAATTCGACGTTCTCGTGGGTATTAACCTGCTTCGCGAGGGGCTCGATCTGCCTGAGGTTTCGCTCGTCGCGATCTTGGACGCCGATAAAGAGGGCTTTCTACGTTCCGAGCGTTCGCTGATACAAACAATGGGCCGTGCAGCACGAAATGCTGAGGGCAAGGCCATCCTTTACGCTGACAAAATAACAAAATCGATGGATTATGCGATAAGTGAGACCACTCGCCGACGCAAGATCCAGGAGGAATACAATACGGAGCACGGCATTACGCCGACCACGATCGTCAAGTCGATAGATGCGACGCTCGTAACCGCGTACGAGGCGGATTACTTCAAGATCCCGCTCGTTCTCGACTCGTTCGAAGAGTATTCGCCAAAGCAGCTCAAAGAAACGATCCAGCAGTTGGAAGCCGATATGCGAAACGCCGCGAAAGAGATGAAGTTTGAACGGGCGGCAGAGATCAGGGATAAGTTGCGGTATCTGCGCGAGAGGGAATTGGCTGTTCGGTAACGGCAATTTTGAGGTCAACGCTCATCCTGTATAATGAGGTTCATGCAAGTCAAAACGCAGGTTGACGAACTGCAAAATTATCTCACCGACGCCAGCAACATGCAGGGCGGACATGCCGAGAAGCTATTCATACCTGAAACGACGCCTGAGATAGTAAAGATCCTTCGGGACGCAAATGAAACCAAGACGCCGGTCACGATCTCAGGCGCCCGGACCGGTACCGTCGGCGGAGCAATACCGTTTGGCGGTTACGTCGTATCGCTCGAGAAGTTTGATCAGATAAAGATCGACAAAGACGGCAAAACCGCAACTGTCGGCGCCGGCGTAATACTTGCCGATTTACAAAAGGCGGTTGATGCCGAGGGGCTGTTGTATCCGCCGGATCCGACCGAGTGGAGCTGTCAGATCGGCGGCACGGTCGCGACGAACGCGTCGGGTGCAAGGAGCTTCAAATACGGTGCGACGCGCGGATTCGTTCAGGGACTCAAGATAGTTCTGGGAAACGGCGATGAGCTGGAAATATCACGCGGCCAAGCTGTCGCGGCAAATGGCGAGATGATCTCGCTTGAGACCGTGAATGGAAGCCGGATCGAAATACCGGCTCCGACGTACGAGCGTCCGGATGTGCGCAAAAACGTGAGCGGCTATTACAACTCAGAGCCTCTCGACGCGATCGACCTTTTCATAGGCAGCGAAGGAACGCTCGGCGTGATCACCGAGGTCAAGCTTTCGCTGGTGCCCAAGCCGCAAGGGTTTTTTAGCGGAATTGTGTTTTTTGAGAAGGAAGCCAATTTGCTGGCGTTTGTAGATGAGGCACGCGAGATATCGTTTGCGTCGCGAAGGATGGAGGAGAGAACCACCCCGTCAGGCTCGCTCAAAAACGCGAGCCCGCCACCCCTCCTTCGTGAGGAGGGGAGCTTATTTATCGATGCGACGCTGATCGAGTATTTCGACGATCGGGCTCTTGCATTTGTCACGGAAAAGTTTCCGGAGACGCCCACTGGAATGGCTGGCGCGATCTTCTTTGAGCAGGAAACAACCGCAGAAACCGAGGACGCCTTGCTCGAGTGTTGGAACGAGCTTTTAGAAAAGCACGGAGCAGATATTGAGCGCTCGTGGTTTACGACTAACGAGCAGGACCGCGAGAAGATGCGTGAGTTTCGACACGCATTGCCGGTTGCGGTCAACGAGCGTATCGCAAAATCCAAGCAGAGAAAGGTCGGGACCGACATGGCCGTGCCCGATGCGAATTTTCCCGCATTTTTGCGATTTTACAAACAGACGCTCGACGCGAGCGGGCTCGACTACGTCATCTTTGGACACATTGCCGACAGTCACCTGCACGCGAATATGCTTCCGAAAGATGAGGCAGAGGCTGAAAAAGCGCGTTACATTTACGGACGTTGTGTCGCACAGGCGATCATGCTTGGCGGAACGGTTTCGGCTGAGCACGGCATTGGCAAACTCAAACGCAAATATCTCGACGCGATGATGGGCGAACGATATTTGAACGAGATGGCGGACCTAAAACGTGCATTCGACCCAAACGGTATACTGGGGCGGGGCAATATGTTTGATGAAAGGTACTTATGATAAAAGCAATACTAATGGATTTTAACGGTGTCGTTATTAATGACGAGCCGATACAACACGCGGCCTATCGGGAGATTTTTAAGGCCGAAGGCATCGACGTGACCGACGAGATGTATTACGAGCGGCTCGGTATGGACGACAAGACCTTTGTCGCGTCGGTTTTTGACGAAGCGGGGCAAAAATACGACGACGCCCGGATCACGCAGTTAACGGCCGCCAAGAATGCCAGCTGGCGCGAGATCGTCTCCGCAGATCTGCCGTTGTTCGACGGCATCGCAGACTTTGTCGAAAAAATGTCGCACGATTTTGCACTCGGTATCGTCAGTATGTCTGCAAGGCCGGAGATCGATTTTGTACTTGAGAAAAGTGGCCTCAGGAAGCATTTTTTGACGATCGTCAGCTCCGAAAATGTATCAAACTGCAAGCCCGACCCGGAGTGTTATCGCATGGGCTTTCGTGACATCGACTCCGTTCGCACTTCTCAGGGACACCTTCCGATGACGCACGGCGAATGCCTGGTTATCGAAGATTCACCTCCTGGCATCTCAGCCGCGAGAAACGCTGACCTACCCGCGCTCGGGGTTACGAATACGGTTTCAGCAAGTGAATTGCGAGCGGCCGGCGCCGGTGCGATCGCGACCGACCTTCGTGATTGGATGCCCGAGTCTATCCGGAGAGTTTTCGCCTAAAGTACAAAAGTAGAAGAGTGAAAAAGTGAAAGAGCCGTTCGGCGGCGATTACTATTTCTTTACTTTTTCACGTTTTCACATTTTCACTTTTTATGCCTGATCACTTTATTTCACAAGAACGCGCTGAGACCGATCTGCTAGATTGTGCGGCTTTCCTTGCTGAACGGATAAAGAGCAGCGATGGCCACGCAGAAGCGATGAGCGAGATCGTGCCCCGTTATTTGGCAAAGGGAAACGTAGATCTAGCCGCTGAACTGGCAAACGCGGTTGCCGATCCGTTTTCGCGTGACAAATTGCTCATCATCGTCGCTGAGAAATGTGCCGAATTAGGCGACGACGACTATGGATTACAGCTCGCCGATGCAATAGAGGATCACGGCCTGCGAGCCCAGGCCCTGGAACGCGTGGCTCTCGTAAAGGCCGCGACGGGCGATGTTGCAAAGGCGGCGGAAGTGGCGGATGCGATGGCTCACCCGGACTTTGTTTACGCAGGCATCGCCGTGTTTCACGCTTCGAACGGCGATGAGGCACTAGCTGACGCAGCGCTCGATCAGATCGAATATCCCGCTGCTCGCGTCTCCGCCCTTCATCAGATTTCCGCGGCACGTATAGGAAATGGTGAAACGGAAAAAGCCCTGGAGTCGCTTGACCGGGCAATCGCGGCGGGGCTTGAGATCGAGCACGACGAAGAGAAGATCCGTGCCCTTTGCGATATCGGCACGGTTTTTATAGACGCCGATCGAAAGGATCGTGCGATCGAGACCTTTGAATTGGCTCGCGGATTTGCCGAGCTTCTCGATAATGTCCATCGCGACGTTTTTCTGGTGAATTGTGCACTCGGATTTCTCTATTCAGGCAGCAGCGACCTTGCGGATCGCGCCCTTGATCTCGTGACCGACAAGACGCAGATGGCGTCGGCGTTGCTTGGTTTTGCACGTGAACATTGGAAAAGAGACGAAAAGGAGGATGCGATCGACACGCTTGACGAGGCGTACGAGATCTTAAGATCGCAGCGTGATGCCGAGACTCGCGACAGTCGCGCCCGCAACTCTTTGCTTGGTTCCATTGCGACACAGTTCGCCGGGTTTGGCAAAACAGAGCGCGGAGTCGAGATCGCCCTCGAAAATCAGGATCCGAACGAACAGATGGCCGCTCTTTCGCAGATCGCTCAGATACTTACGGTCCAAAAAGAAGACGAACTTGCCCGGCAAACCATTAATTCGATCGGCGATGACGCCAATCGTCTGTTCGCTCTCATCGCGGTGGCGGACGCAAAGCAGAAGATTGGCGAGAACGCCGACTCGCTGGCACGTCTCAATGAAGCGGCAACTCTCGCCGCAGCCGTGCCGCAGCTATCAGCGCGTTCGGGTGCGTTAAACGAGATCGCCGAGCGATATATCGGCCGCGAAATGCTCGAACAAGCTCGAAACCTGTCGCTCGAAAACCTGTCCGTGATCGCGGAGATCAAGGACGAGAGCAGCCAGGCCGTGCTGCTGGCGAATCTCTCGGACATGTTTGGCGAGGCAAATTTCGAGATCGCCGACGGCGAGAAGCAACATCTGGCCAAATTGGTGCAAAAGACCGAGTGGTAGGTCAAAACACATCATTCGCGATCAGATCCTCAAAGCTATCCCGTTTTCTAGCCAATTCGATTACCCCATTTTCACGGATCAAAATCACAGCCGGTAGGAACCTGCCATTGTATTGCGAGGCCTGTGCGAGCGAGTACGCGCCGCAGTTTAGCAGAGCGAGGACCTCGCCGGGCAGGACGTTCTCGGGCAGCAAGCGGTGATCGGGAAGCCGCTGAATTCCCTCAATATCAAAATATACATCACCGCCGTCGCACAGCGGGCCGGCGAGTTTGTACGGAAAATCGTGAGCGTCGCTCGCTCGTTCGGCTGAGATCAGGTGGTAGTACCATTTGTAAGTCTCCATCGAGAGAAGGATGTTAAAACCGGCGTCGGTCAGAAGCCAGTTGTCAGTAGGCAGTCGGCGGTTGGCAGTCGGCAGAGAAACCGGACGTTGTTTTGCGTTTCGGACTGTCGTCAGACAAATTCCTGCATCGCCGATAATGCTGCGGCCCGGTTCGAGAAGTAACGTCAGATCATCGAATAGGTGAGCTGCGTTTGCAAAATCGGCGGCTTCTCTTACGGTTTTCCACGCTTCGTTAACTGCGGTTGCGGGTTCGAAGCCGGCCGACAAGAGATGTTTCCGTTCGTCTGAGAGATCGCCTTTGTCATCTCGTAAATAATCAACCGGAAAGCCGCCGCCGAGGTTGATGTGTTTTAGTTTGACGCCAGTTTCGTTGTAAATCCGCAGCATCGCATCGAAGAGTTTTGTGAGCGCCTCGGCGTAAACTTTTGGATCAGGATTTTGCGAACCGATGTGCAGGTGAATGCCATTGAGTTCTAAATGCGGTGAGTCTTTGTATTCGCGAAATGCCTCGAATGCCTCGTCTGGCATCATGCCAAACTTTGATGTGAGAAGCGCGGTTTGCAGACCCGAGTGCGTGTCGCTCTCGATCTCGGGCACAAGCCGCAGGCTGACGTTAGCCGATTTGCCGAGCCGTTTCGCCGTTTCTTCAATTAGTGAAAGCTCGTAAAGCGAATCGACCTGAATCGCGTAGATGTCAGCGTTTATGGCGTTTTCAATCTCCCAAACTTCTTTGCTCGTGCCGTTAAAGATGATCTGCTCACCCGAGAATCCTGCTTTCAATACTTTCCAAAGTTCGCCGCCCGAATTTACCTCGATGTCGATGCCCGCATCTTTTATGGCTCTTAATATGCCCATCGTGGACATTGCTTTTGCGGCGTAACAAATTTTCAAAGGGCAATCGATCACGTCCTGAACTCTTTTCAAACGCTCTATGTTGTGACGAATCCGCTGCTCACTAAACACAAACAGCGGCGTGCCGTACTCGCGCGCTAGTTCGACCGCATCCACGCCGTCGATATGCAGGTGATTATTTTTGACTTCGAGAAAATCTTTAATTTTCCAATCCAATGAGGGCATAGTTGTTCGTTTTGAAAATCAAAAATGAACTTAAGGCGCAACAATTGATATAACATAAGGATAGTTAACGCAGCACGGCTCTTCTGATTCTGATTCCTTTTTAAAACGATAAGAAAGTCGAACGAAACGAGTTATTACTTTGTTGTCTTCTTCAAATCGAGAGCCTCTGGCTGCAGATATTGCTCCCGGTATTAAGATGGGGTCGCCACTTATTTGCTGAGCCGAAGTCACACGACCGCCTGAATCAATTAGGACATCGATAATTACTTCGCCATATTTCTTAAAAGCTCGCGCATATGGCGGAAACGGTGGTCGGGGAAGTGATAACGGTTTTGCGAACTTTAGACTTAGCATGGTTCCTCTTGGGTAAAGCCCAGGCAACGAGATTGGTAAATATCCAGTTGTGTTTTGCTGCCCAATTATCGAACGCGCGGCCGCGCGTTGCAGGCTCGGCATGTCGCCATATGCGACGACGTAGGTTTTCATCTCAGGAAACGCGCTTAAAAGATACGGATTGCCAAAGCTGACGCCGATTACCTTTTTGTTAGCGGCGAGTAGTTCCCTTAAGATCGCCGCGCCGTTATCCGGAATGCCGACGCTTGCACGCAAACCGGAACGCACGCGTCCGTAAAGCCCGACAATAACAACGTCGGCGTTATTCGACGCCTTTCGCGCAGCCGCAACCTGTTCGGGCGTCGAGTTTTCCTGCAAGTACGCTGCCTCGAATCTAACACCGCTCGCACGCAACGTTGCAACAAGGCTGCCCATCGTGTTTGGCCCGTCAAATCCGTTTGAAAAGCCGAGCACAGCGATCTTTTTCGATCGATCAAGCGGCAGCGAGCTTTCATCGTTTCTCACAAGCGTTATGGCTTTGGTCGCGATCTCGTCCGTTAGAATGGTCGTCTCCGCGCCGGAAACGAGTTTATCGATCTGATCGACGGGCGTCATTCTGTCCTTAAACAAGCCGAGCTCGTGCTTCCAGGCGATTTGCCTTCGGACGGATTCGTCCAGGCGGTCTATTGAGATTCGGCCATTTTTTACGGCAGCGATCAGACCCCGAATCATCGCATCCGGGTCGGCGGGTTTTTCGAGAATATCGGTTCCCGCGAGAAACGCCCTGACGCCTGCTTCTTCCTGTGTAAAGTAGATGGTCAAACCGCTCATCGACATCGCATCGGACACAATCAGGCCCTTAAAACCCATTTCCGTGCGAAGGATCTCGGTCTGAACTTTTGCAGACAGCGTCGCCGGAATCGTCGCCGTTTGGTTCACGATCTCGGCACCGGCTTCGGCATCACCGCCCTTGTATTCGGCGAGCGGTTTGATCACCTCGCCATCGATCTGCGGCAGAGCGATGTGTGCGATCATTACGGAACCGATGCCGGCATCGATCGCCTTTTTGAAAGGGAAAAGCTCGGTTGTGTTTAAACGCTCGCGAGGCAGATCGATGATCGGCAGGCCGCGATGCGAATCGATGGCCGTGTCGCCGTGGCCCGGGAAGTGTTTTGCCGTTGCTATGACGCGTTGGCTCTGAATACCGTCCGCAAAAGCGACGCCAAATCTCGCAACATCCTGTGGATCTTCGCCAAAGCTACGTACATTGATCACAGGGTTTGCCGCATTATTATTGACGTCCAGCACCGGTGCGTAGACGTGGTGAATACCGATGGCGCGAGCCTCGCGACCCGTAATGACGCCCATTCGGCGCGCGAATTCAGGCTCGCCGGTAGCCGCGACGGCCATCGCCCAAGGGAAGTTTGTCGCGTCCTCGAACCGCATTCCAATACCGGTCTCGGCGTCGAGCGACATAAGCAGCGGAATTCTCGCGTTTTCTTGCATACGATTAGCGAGGATCGTCGTTTCGTAGACCGGAGCTCCAAAAAAGATGATGCCGCCGATCTTATTTTCGACAACTTGCCGCTTGAGTTCCCGAAAATAAGGGCTGTCCTGATTGGTAAATCGCGCATTAACGCCAATATGGACGAGCTGGCCGACCTTTTCCTCGACCGACATTTTCTTTAACTGCTTAGTGGCAAAGGCCAGAGATTTGTTTTTGGGCCAAAAGGGAGTTTGGCCTGACGCGCCGGGCAAGGAGCTCAGAAACAAGAACGATACTAAAAACAGGCTAAATAGAGGCTTCATCGTTAATACCCGAAATAATAAAACTCGCAAAATAAGCGACCGTAAACGTCGTGACGCTGCCAATTAGCACATACCACGGGAACGCGATCGGCGTGTAGAAACGGATGTAGAACATCAGAGCTATACTGACGAGCATGCCGATCAGCGCCGGGATCTCGCTGACGCGTTTGAGAAACGTACCGATCAGAAAAACACCTAGCACGGGGCCGTTAAAGAGCGATGCGACCGATAGAGCCTGGTCGAGTGCCGAGCGTTCCTGACGCATCAGGAGCAAAGCGACCGCGATCTGAACAACGCCAAAAACGAGCGTCAAAATATGCGAAACCTTTAGAAAATGCTTGTCGTCCGCCGCCGGTTTGAACGGTTTATAAAGGTCGTTAACAAAGGTCGCCGCTATAGAATTTAACGAACTCGAGAGTGCGGCCGCAAAAATTGCCGCCACGACAAGTCCTGAGATCCCGGTCGGCATTGATTTCGTGATGAAGTTGGGGAATACCTTGTCGCCGCCTGTGAATGGCAACTGTGCCGGCACACCCGAACCCGCAACTCCGGCTTGCGCATACTCAGCCAAATTGTACGGAGCGTAAAATGCAAAAAGCAATACTCCGATAAATAAAAAACCGATGAACTGCCCCAGCACGACCGCACCGCTTGTGAGCAGAGCAAACGACGCCCGGCTCGGTTTATTGGTGCAGAGATAACGTTGGACGAGATATTGATCAGTGCCGTGCGTGGACATTGTCAAAAAGCAGCCGCCGATCAAACCGGCCCAGAATGTATAGGTCTTAGTAAAGTCCCAGGTGAAATCAAATACATCGAACTTATCGAATTGCCGTCCGATCTCAAGGGCTCCGGCAAAGCCTCCGTTGATCTGATTCGCGATCACAACCGCGGCCGCGACGGCTCCGCCGATATAGATCACGAGCTGGACGACTTCGATCCAGATAACCGCTTCCATCCCGCCATAAAATGTGAAGATGATCATCACGACACCAAGCAAAACGACTGAGCCGACGATGACCGCAGTATCGTCCGTTCCCGGCACAAAAGCCGTGTAAACCGCCGCCAGAACAATCGCGGTCAACAGCAAACGGATGCCGTCTGCGATATTTCGCATTACAACAAACAGGCTCGACGCAAGCATCTTGACCTTTAGTCCAAATCGCTCACCCAATAGCTGGTAAACCGTTTGCAGATCGCCTTTAAAATATAGCGGAATAAAGACTAGTGAGATGACTACACGGCCTAGAATATAGCCAAAAACAAGCTGCAAAAACTGAAAATTACCGTTCCTGGCAAAGGCGATTCCCGGCACCGAGATAAACGTGATCGTACTCGTCTCGGTCGCAACGATCGACATCGCAATCGCCCACCAGGGCACCGAACGGTCGCCGACAAAATAATCGTCCGTCGTTTCCTGCTTACCTGAGAACAAAACGCCGAAGACCGTGATGCCGATCAGATAACCGAAAATGATTACGAGGTCGAGCGTTTGCATTAGTTATTCTTAGTTATTTCTAGTGCTTCTTTGATAGAAAAATTTGTTCTTGTCAAAATTTCATTCGCTTTGTCTTTATCGGTAACGCCGGATTCAGCCATAAAAATACGCAACGCACGATCTTTTAGTTTTTCATTCGACGCGCGAACGCTTGTCATGCGGTTGCCTTTTACGTAACCAAGTCTTACAAACGTGACGGTTGAGATCATGTTGAGTACCATCTTTTGCGCGGTTCCGGCTTTCATGCGGGTCGAACCGGTGATCACCTCGGGGCCGGCGACGGCGACGATTGCGACATCGACCGATTTTGTGATCGGCGAATCGGGAACGCACGTGATGCAAGCTGTAAAACAGCCAATTTCATCCGCGTATTCTACCGCGCCGATCGTGTATGGAGTTCGTCCAGAAGCGGCGAGACCGATGACGGCGTCTTTTGCCGTTAAGCCTCGTGTTTTCAAGTCTTCTGCACCGCTTTCGCGGTTGTCCTCGCTCGCCTCGGTTGCTTCGTAAAGAGCGTCGTAGCCACCGGCGATCACGCCTTGCACGAGTTCGTATCCGACGCCAAACGTCGGCGGTATCTCGCTCGCATCCAACACGCCGAGCCGTCCGCTCGTGCCCGTGCCGACGTAAAATAGCCGCCCGCCGTTCTGGAGCCGCTCGACAATTTTATCTATCGCAGCTGCGATCTCGGGCAAAACTCTCTCGACCGCGGCCGCAACTTTATTGTCCTCGTCGTTGATCAGCCGAACAGCCTCGAGCGTCGAGACTTTATCGATGTCGGCGGTCTTCGGGTTTTCTTGTTCGGTAAGAGGTAACACTAATAAATTAAAAAGCTGTACTCGACAGGTCTGGTAACCGAGACTGGTTTTCCATCTCTATATGCTGGCTCAAAACGCATGGACTTTGCTGCCGCGATTGCATTCTCAGTTAGTCCAAAAGGCAAAAATGTAACTGGAGTTACCGACCCGATTTCCCCAGAAGCAAGAAATGTTACACGTGTTTTGATGATTCCAGATATCTCATAGAATCGTGCAAAATCCGTATATGCCGGGCGAGGTTTAGTCAATAATCTTAGCCCCACCGTTTGCCCCTGCGTAGGGTTTGCTGTCGGCGTACCAATACCGATTCCTCCGCTATTAGAACCACTTCCGGAGCCTTGTCCAGACCCTGTGCCAGCGGTTTCACTGGCAGAGTTTCTCGCCCTTGCCGAGTCTGAGCTCTGTTTTGACACAGAATCGATAGCAGTCTCGTTTGGTGTTACCTTTACTTGCTCACTGCCAGTTGGCGGATTTTTTCCCAACACGAATGTGGAAATAAAACGCTTAGCAATTGAATCATCAACATTTTTACTGACAGTTTGAGCAATATAGATTCGAGTTACAGTTCGCAGTATGACGATCTGGTTCCAAAATCCGAATTGGTCTGTAAAAGACAATCTGACTGGTTCCAAATTATCAATTTTTTCAGTAGGTATGGTACTTCCGGCTGAACGAGCAAACCGAGCCACTACAGGAAGATACGTTGAAGACTTTGGAGTGTCAGAAAAAACATAAAGGTAAACATTCAGTAAATTTCCATAATACTTTCTGGGTGCCTGGGCATCATTGGGTACATCACTTTTCAAACTTATTGGTGTTTGGATGCTAAATCCTTCATTTTCAGGCTCGAAAGGGCGCCACGTGAACGGCGAAAATCCCTCCGATTGAGCCGGCAATGAAGAGGAAAGAAGACAACCAACTACTAACAAATACACTATCTGGATTTTCATGATATTATTTCTCCCCATTCTTCATCGCTAAAAGGGCGGCGGCGTGCGACGGCGGCATTTTCGGCTTGGCCAGGCGCGCGAGCGGAGCGGCTTTGCCGATGATCTCTTTCATCGATCCAGTTACGAGATCGCCGGCGTTAAAGATACCTCCAACACATCCGATCGGCACTTTTTGTTTTGTCAGACCAAGTTGTTTGAGCACAGCAACGGCAGCGATGCCGAGTTCGCGACCCGCTCCTCTCAATATTTCAATCGCGATTTTATCACCATCCTTGGCCGTATCCACTACTAATCTGGCGAATCCGGCGATTCGGCTCGTGTCTATTTGAGGGGCGTTGATCGCACTGATTAGATTTTGCGAGTCGGACGCGCGAAAATACTCGGCGGCGCGCTCGCTGAGTTTGGTGGGTTCGCCTCGCCCGTCAGAGGCTTTTGCAACGGCGTGAAGTGCCTCGCCGGCAATGCCGCGTCCGCCGCCCTCATCACCTGCGACCGGTCCCCAGCCGCCCGCAACAAACCTTTCGCCTGCGTCATTAACGCCAAGACAAACCGAGCCGGTGCCGGCGATCACGACCAGACCCGCCTTACCAAAAGTCGTGCCATATAGGGCTATATCGGCGTCGGTCATCACGATAGTGTTGCGAATCCGCAGCCTTGATACAAAGCTTTCCCGAATACGTTCACGCAGGTCCTGACGGCCGACACCGGCGAGGCCAAGCGTTGCCGCGAAAATGTCGCCGCGCAAAACGCCGCCCACGTCGCACGCTTTGTCGATAGCCTTAGCGATATTTGCTACGGCCGTTTCGACGCCGACCCGCAGTGGATTTGACGGGCCGCCAACGCTTTCAGCGATGACCTCGCGCTCGTGATTCATCAACGCAATGTTTGTTTCTGTTCCACCGCCGTCCACGCCCAGATATAGACGGTAAGACAGACGATTTCGTTTAAGTTGTGCGTCTCGCAGGGGCATCTTAGAACCGTCGGAAACTACCCAAATCCACTTACATTGTTCGCCAAACTTGACATATAATCAAAGTTAACGGATTTTATGTAGTCAATAAGATATTCTGATCGCGAGGTAAGGTTGGTTTAACCGATGGAGATAAGACAGCTTAAAGCTTTTTTGGCGATCGCCGAGGCTAAGACGTTCACGGCCGGTGCACGGCGTGTAAATGTGACGCAGGCGGCGATTTCGATGCAGATCCGACAGCTCGAGGACGAGGTCGGATTGCAGCTTTTTACTCGCACGCCGCGACGCGTGATCCTGACCGAGGCAGGCGAACACTTGCTCGATCGTGCGAGAACGATACTGCGCGAACACGACACTGCGATTGCGGAGATCGCCGAATTGGGCGGGCTAGAACACGGCCGTCTGCGGATAGGGTCGTCGTCGGCTATGTTTGCAACTCGACAGTTACCCCAGATTTTACAGGGCCTTCTAGAAAAATTTCCAAATAGCGAGTTGGCGGTGTCGTCAGGCACGAGTCAGACACTAGTCGACAAGATAATGCACGGCGAGATCGACATTGCTTTTGTATCGTTGCCGGTCGACAACTCGAGCATC
This sequence comes from Pyrinomonadaceae bacterium, assembly GCA_036802885.1. Taxonomy (GTDB): domain Bacteria; phylum Acidobacteriota; class Blastocatellia; order Pyrinomonadales; family Pyrinomonadaceae; genus OLB17. The sequence continues at coordinate 20,873 of DAIRVI010000018.1, read as the reverse complement.
ACGACCGATCTGCTTTTTAGCGATGAGATCGTGGCAATTGCACATCCCGACCACCCGCGAGCTAAAGAGAAGTATGTCAGCGCGGCTACGTTAGCGGGTGAGAAGCTCATTCTGGGCGAACGCGGCGGTAACACACGGCGGATGATCGACGATTTTTTTAACGCGGCCAACGTCCGGCCGAATATCGTGATGGAGCTTTCGCGGCAAGAGGCGATCAATCAGATGGTCGAAAGCAACCTCGGCGTCGGTACCGCAGGTGCGAAAACCATTGCTGACGAGATCCGCAAAGGGCGGATGGTGTCGTGGATGATCGAGGGCGCCGAGATCAACTGGGACCTCGGTCTGGCACGGCTCCGCGGTGGTTATTTTTCGCCGATCGCAAAGGAATTTGTCCGTCTGTGCAAAGAGAGTTATGTAGTGCGTGAAAAAGAGTTGAAAGCTCGAAAGTAGTTAAACCGCCGAGACTCGGAGACGCAGAGAGACGAGACGAGAAATACAAATGGTAAGTCGAATGTTTCCCAGTTTGAGCGGGTCAAATTGGCAGATAAATCTTCTGGGTTTGTTTTGGCTTTCTCTGTGTCTCTGCGTCTCTGCGGTAAAAATTTCTTCGCAAGGTCTGCCGGTGGCAAAACCCGAGTCCGTCGGCATGAACGTCGAGAAGCTTGCACAGATCGACGGGTTAGTAAACGCTGATATTGCCGATAAAAAGCTGCCCGGGGCCGTCGTCCTGATCGGGCACAAGGGAAAGATCGTCTTTCGCAAAGCTTACGGCAATCGCTCGCTGTTGCCGACGGTAGAGCCAATGACGGTCGATACGATCTTTGATCTCGCTTCGCTTACAAAGCCGATCGCCACAGCGACGTCGATAATGATCCTCGTCGAACAGGGAAAGCTGCGACTCTCGGACACCGTCGGCAAATTCATCCCCGACATCGACGACGAAAACGCTAAGAAAGTAACAATTCAACAGCTTCTCACGCACACGTCAGGCTATCGCCCCGATTTTGACCTCGGCGAAAAATGGACCGGCCGCGACGGCATGCTCGCCGCGCTTAAAAAAGAAAAACTCCGCTCGCCGCCGGGGACGAAGTTTGTTTATTCGGATATTGGGTTTATTGTTCTGGGCGAGATCGTCGAGCGAATTTACGAGCAAATTCAAAAATCCAACGAATCAAGAGGGCTATTGGATTTTTTTGACGAGAATCTTTCAGGCCCGCTCGGGATAAATGCATTCTTTGTCAATTGGCGTATTCGGCCGGATTTAATGCTCCATAGCGGAATGAGTATTTATGCTCCGACTGAAACCGGTCGTGCCCAACAGAATTATTTGGGATCAAAATATGAGGGATCGATCTTTGATAGCGATGTTGAGTACGGTGACGTATTTCTGAGAGGCACAGTTCATGATCCAACGGCTTTTCGTATGCTCGGCATCGCTGGTCACGCCGGACTCTTCTCGACCGCTGACGATCTTGCTCGATTCTGCCAAATGCTTCTTAACGGCGGCGTGGTGCCGGCGCCCCAAGGCAGAAACCTGAGCGGTAGCGAGGGTGCGCAACGTCGCAGGGGTTCAACGTCGCGCACCTTTCCAACAGGTCGGGTTTCTGCCTCTGCTGTCCGACGTATTTTATCTGCCCAGACCATCGCCAAGATGACCGCGCCGTACGTCATCAGCGAAACAGGCGAGACGCGTGGGCTCGGTTGGGACATGAACACTTCGTTCTCGCAGAATCGCGGCGAGCTTTTTCCGCTCGGCTCGTTTGGGCATACGGGTTTTACGGGCACGGGCGTTTGGATCGACACCGTTTCGCAGACGTTTGTTGTTTTCCTATCGAACCGCGTTCACCCTGATGGCAAAGGCGACGTCGCGGCATTACGTGCAAAAGTCTCGACGGTCGTCGCTTCGGCAATCGAAGACACGCCGATTGAAAAATATCGTGAATTCGAAGCTCAATATCACGCATCGGTCGCGGCTCAGATACCTAAGTTCAAAGAGAATCTGGCCCGCCAGACGCCTGCCGAAAATATTTCGACGGGCGTGCCGCAACCGCTTCCAAATACCGGGTTTGTGCCATCCATCCAGCCGGGAGTTGTTTCCGTACCGGCTGCGGCCGGAAGTTTTAAGGCGGACCAAGTCCTAAACGGCATTGACATTCTCGAACGCGAGAAATACAAACAGCTCGACGGTTTGAAGATCGGTCTCGTCACAAACCACACCGGGCGCAATCTCGCCGGCAGGCAGACGATCGACATTCTCAACGAAGCAAAAAACCTCAAGCTTGTCGCGCTGTTTGCACCTGAGCACGGTATTCGCGGTCTTTTGGATGACAAAGTTTCGGATTCGGTTGACGAGAAAACTGGATTGCCGATCTACTCGCTTTATGGCGAAACGCGGCGGCCGAAACCGGAGCAGCTGAAAGACCTCGACGCGATCGTCTACGACATTCAGGACATCGGCACGCGGTTTTACACATATACGGCCACGCTGAAAAATGTGTCGGAAGAGGCTGCAAAGGCAAGAAAACCGGTGTTTGTGCTCGACCGCCCGAATCCGCTCGGCGGCATTGCGGTTGAAGGCCCGCTCGCGGACGAATCGCAGCTTTCGTTCATCGCAGCGCACACGACGTCCGTTCGCTATGGCCTGACCATCGGCGAACTTGGAATGATGATGAACGCCGAACGCAAGATCGGTGCGGACCTAAGGGTGATCAAGATGGAAGGTTGGTCGCGCTCGATGTGGTTTGACGAAACGGGACAGACGTGGGTAAACCCCAGCCCAAACATGCGTTCGCTCACCGAAGCAACGCTTTATCCGGGCATCGGCCTGCTCGAAACGACAAACCTCAGCGTCGGTCGCGGAACCGACACTCCGTTCGAGATCATCGGCGCACCTTGGCTCGACGGGCAGAAGCTCGCCAAATACTTAAACGAGCGAAATATCAAGGGCGTCAGATTTGTGCCGGTGAGATTTAAGCCCGCCGCGTCAGTTTTCAAAGACGAGCAATGCGGTGGTATAAACATCATCATCACCGACCGCTCGGCATTCAATTCCGTGCAAACCGGCTTCGAGATCGCCGCCGCGCTTCGCAAGCTTTACCCAAACGACTGGCAGGTCGAAAAGTACGGTCGCCTGCTCGTAAACAATGAAATTCTAGAGATGGTAAAACGCGCCGATTCGCCCGAAGATATCGAAAAAGCAATAAACGCCAAAGCAAGCGAATTTATTAAGCGTCGGGCATCATATTTGCTTTACAAATGATTAGTTTAGAGTTATAAACAAAGCGTTAATTCTTTATTCGTAACAACCTATTTAGTATCAATGGTTTCGCCAAAAATCCCGACTGGAGCGGTGATTGTGCGATAACGAAAATATAGATAAATCTCCATTGATGTAAATGATTCTTATGGATATTCTCTTTGCCGAAACCAAAATTTGTGTAAAAGGATGACAATTATGATTAAACCATTAGTTTTGAAGCCAGTTGCAGCTATCTCAATATTTTTTGCATTTAGCCTTATCGCCATCGGACAAGAAATAAGCGGTACGATAGTAGGTGCGGTACGCGACACTAACGGAGCTGCTGTTGCTGGTGCCACCGTCACAATCACCGATGCGGGCAAGAAGCTAGATGTTAGAACTGTCGAGACAAATTCGGCGGGTGAATTCACGGTACCCAATTTACTTGTCAGCATTTATACAATTACCGTTGAGGCACCTAATTTCAAAAAAGCCGTCCAAACGAATGTAAAGTTGGACGTAGGGCAGCGTAGATCTGTGGAGATTCTACTTCAGGCCGGAAGGATCGAAGAGGTTGTGACAGTTCAAGCTGATACTGTCACCGTTGACACAAGCTCTGCACAAAATTCGACACTCATAAATGGTGAGCAAGTAAGAGAACTCTCGATTAACAATCGAAACTTTATTCAGCTCATAACATTGGCCCCGGGTGTATCAAATGACGAGCCAGACTTTGTGCCGACCGGAACGACAAATCCCGATACAGGAGCTGTCAATATACAGTCGATTTCGGTCAATGGAGCTAGATCAAGCGCCAATACTTACACGGTTGACGGGGCCGATATCACTGACCGTGGTTCTAATCTGACCATTCAGTCGTATCCCAGCATCGATTCTATAGGTGAGTTTCAGGTTTTGCGATCACTATTTCCGGCTGAGTCGGGAAGAAGTGGGGGTGGACAGATCAATGTTGTAACACGGGGCGGCACAAGCCAGTTTCACGGCGGTGTTTATGAATTTGTTCGCAATCATATTCTCAATGCCAACGAATACCTTTTGAATGCTAATCCGAATGCGGGATTGACCCTTGGTCGAGAAGGAGCAACGACGCTTGCGGATCTCAGCGATCCGACGAAAAAATTGAAGCGAAAGCCGCTTCATTACAATGATTATGGTTGGACGTTTGGAGGGCCGGTTTACTTTTTGAATTTTGGCGAGCACGCTCCGGGCGACGGTATGTTTAGGCGTTACGATCGAACATTTTTCTTTTTTTCCCAAGAGTATAGAAAAGATAAGCGCTCACCTGTTTATAACTCAACTGTACCCACGGGACAGTTAAAGCAAGGAATATTTACCGTCCCAGTTTGCGTGCAGGCTACAGGAACGACATGTACTCAGATACTGAACGCTTCCGCTGCAATGCCACTGACCCTCGCCAGCATCGGACGCCCCATTAATCCGATCGCGCAGCAATATGTTAATAATATTTACAGCAAACTACCTGACCCGGCTACAGGATCGTTCACTCTAAATTATCCGATCGAAAATCAGTTGGATTTTCGGGAAGAGATTCTGCGACTCGATCACAGCATCAACGACAGAGTTTCGATGTTCTACCGTTATCAGCAGGACAAAATACCATCGATTGACGGTAACGCTATATTCAGCAGCGGTTCTAACTTACCTGGTGTTTCGACTTTGAGTACCCAGTCTCCGGGTAAAACACATACATTCCAATTAACGGACGCTGTGAGCTCTAGTTTGATAATTCAGGGGCGGTTTACTTATGGCTGGGGAGCAATTAAGAACAAGAATATAGGGCTGCTTGCCTTGACCAATTCACCTATTGTGCCGCCTCTTGCCTATCCGCGAACGGTAGACCGGGTTCCGAATGTGAGTGGTAATGGCTTTAGTGCACTTACAGGGCAAGGGCAGTATGACAATTTTTCGTGGAAGGCAAATTGGGGCGGTGACGTGACGTGGGTCGTGGGAAGCCATTCGATGAAATACGGAGCTACGTACTCTAAATATAGAAAGAATGAAAATGCGCTAGCCGGATCGAATCAAGGCGCATACAGCACGTTTCTTGTTCCGGGTGCGACCGGAACTGTCGCAACTCCTACGGGCGGCAATGCTTCCCAGCAAGCATGGGCAAATTTTCTTCAAGGAACAAATCTTACATTTACCCAGGCTAGCTTTGATTATGTCGCTGATCTGCGACAGCAAGCGTTTGAGGCCTTTGGGCAGGATGAGTGGCGAGCAAGGAAGAACCTCACCCTTTCTTATGGCGTTCGTTATTCATACTTCGGTCCGCCGTACGACAAAAATGGTCGTCTTACCAACTTTGTTCCCGAGCTGTGGAGTGCAGCCTCGGCTCCTCTGGTGACAGGAGTTGGCAACCGTGTGCCGGATGCAACAAAAAATTACTGCAACGGGATGATAATCAATACGAACGGTTCCGCCACATTTCCTAATTGCACACCGACCGCCTCGCCATGGGGCAAGTATATTATGGAAGTTAGTAAGAAGGACTTTGCTCCTCGGTTAGGCGTGGCTTGGGATCCGTTCGGTGACGGAAAGATGGCGATCAGAACAGGGTATGGCATTTACCACGAACAGGTCTTAAATGGTATGTTGCTTTCGATAATTGGGACAAATCCGCCTTTCCAGCAAAATTGTACAGTTTCAGGTGTCTCGCTTGATAATCCTGCAGCTGGCTGCACTTTGGTTGCGGCTAACACCGCTTCCAGCATCCGGGCTATCGATCCACATTGGAAGACACCTTACTACCAGCATTGGTCATTCGACGTTCAACGACAAATAACCAGAAAAACTGTTGTCTCGGCAGGCTACTACGGCTCAAAAGGAACGCATCTTATCGGAGGATTTGAGATGAATCTTGTACCGCCGGGCGAAGCGATTAGGCGTGGTCCGACGGGGTGTGCTACGGGAACCTCAACGACGCCGACTATTCCATGTCAGGTTGCAGGCCAGGCTTTCTTTATTACAGGCACAACGTCGACAGGATCGGTCGTTCTCGATCAGATTCGGCCGTATCGTGGCTATCGCTCGATCACGATGGTGCAGCCACGGTATAATTCGAGCTATCACAGCATGCAGATCGCAGCGCAACAACGCCTTAATGGGGCGTCTCAGGTCAATCTTTCTTACACATACGCGAAGAATTTGACGGACGCTCAGAATGATCGTTCAACCTCGCCGCAAAATACCTACGACATGCGTCTTGAAAAGGGACGCGCTGCACTTGACCGTCGTCACATTCTGACTGTGAATTATATTTACGAATTGCCGTGGTATAGCACACAGAAGGGTTTTGTTGGCAAAACGCTCGGTGGTTGGCAGATATCAGGCATTGCGACTTATCAGACCGGCCTTCCCTTTACGCCGACCATCTCGTCAGCAATTTCTGGTACATTATTCGACCCGGCAGGGCTGGGCATTATTCCACCGCCCTTGACTGTTGGCCGTCCTAATATACTCTGCAATCCAAACAGCGGCGGAGCTCAAACGGCGCAGCAATGGTTTAATAATACCTGCATTCAAGCAACACCGACGTCAGGCTCAGGCTTTAACAATACCGTTGGAAACGGCGGACGAGGTATCATCATCGGTCCGCCAACAACCCGATTTGATGTTACATTAAGCAAGAACTTTAGATGGGGCGAGCGCTATAAGTTACAGCTCCGAGCAGAAGCTTTCAATGTTTTGAACCACACGAATTTTAGAGGAATTAATACTGCAGTGTGGAACCCTACAAATATACCGACCGCTTTTGGTGGCACATGTACAACTGGTTGTTCAGGTTTTGGCAGCGTTACCTCAACTCGTGATCCAAGAAACATGCAGCTAGGGGCGAAGTTTTACTTCTAATACCCGTGTTTGTTTTCATTTTCCGCGTCGTTCCGGGAACAGGGCGGCGCGGTTTTGTTGTTAGGTATCTGCTAGGAGCTGACGGATAATTTAAAGTATGGATGTGTTGTCATTGAAGGATTCACAATTGGCAGCGGGGAATTTGGTTTCGCCATTATCATTGATTTCGGCGGAGGACGGAATAATTGTCGGTATCGAGTCTGATGAATCAAAAGCAGATCAACAGGGACATGTATTCGAGCGGCTTACGATAGCACCCGGTTTTATTGATGTTCATTGCCATGGTTCGGTTGGGGTTGATGTAAACACAGCAAATGCCGCTGAATTGTTGAAGGTCGCGGAGTTTTTGGCGAAAAATGGCGTAACGGCGTGGATGCCGACTCTCGTGCCGGACGCGGACGAGAATTACAGACGTGCTATTGACGCGATCGACGCGTTGATGTCGCTGCAGGCGGGTAGGCCGGTCGCACAGGCTGTGGGCGTGCATTACGAGGGCGTTTTTGCTAGCGAGAAATTGTGTGGTGCGTTGCGGCCGGAGTATTTTAAGACTTTTACGGGCCACGAGGTCGGCGAATTGCCGCGACTCAAAAGCGGCGTTCACATGACGACACTCGCGCCTGAGGTCGAGGGCGGTATCGAGTTGATAAAAGACCTGGTTGCTGAGGGATGGGTCGTTTCAATCGGACATACCCGTGCCGACAGAGAGACTCTCGACAGAGCATTTGCTGCCGGTGCGCGGCACATGACGCACTTTTTTAACGCAATGACCGGTGTCCATCATCGTGAGCTTGGGGTTGCAGGTTGGGGCATGGCAAACAAAGACGTGACGTTTGACATCATCGCCGACGGGGTTCATGTCCATCCCAAAATTCTTGAGGTCGCTTGTCGCTCGAAGTCGCCGGACAAGGTCTCTCTAATAAGCGATTCGGTTGCCCCGACTGGTCTTGGTGGCGGCGAATACGAATTGTGGGGTGAGACTATCACGGTTGAGAATGGTCGCACGCGAAACGAACGCGGCAGCATTGCCGGATCAGTTTGCACGATGCTTGACGGCGTACGGATGGTGCGATCAATCGGTTTTTCAGATGTCGAGATCGCGAGAATGGCGTCGCTGAATCCCGCTAAGCTGCTCGGCATTGACAAAGATCGCGGTTCCATCGAGGTTGGAAAGCGGGCCGATCTTGTCGGCCTGGACGCCGATGGAAACATTGCGATCACAATGATCGGCGGTAATATCGTTGAAAAATAAAAAGGCCTCGAGGGTACGAGGCCAATTGTTGGTCGATGACGACAGGTTCTAGAACGACTCTTCGCTGTGTTTTCCGCTAAAGCCCTTCTTGTCTTTCAAGCGTTCTTCAAATTTGGTTCGCATCGCTTCGGCCTTTGCCTTTTGCTCGTCGGTCAGAATTGCAAATACCTGAGTTTTCGCTTTTTCTTTTTCGACGATAAGTTTTGCCATGATGTTACTTTGCTCCGCGGCCAGTGTTTCGACTTGAGCTTGATCGAACTTACCATCTATTCCCAGTTTACCGATCTTAGCGTGATTATCGTGGATTTGCTGCATCAGCGGTTCGACGTTCACGCGGCTGGCCGCCATGATCTCTTTCACCTTGGCTTTCTGCTCATCGGTCAGATCGAGGCCGCGAAGGGCCATTTCGATCATATGTCCGCCGCGTCCCATTCCAAATCCGTGTCCGCCAGTATGAGCCTGCTTTTGTGCAACGACAAAGATCGCACCTGCCGCCAACACACTAACCGCCAAAACTCCAAAAATTACTTTCTTCATTGTTATCTCCCTAAAAATTCAAAATTCGGGCGGCGCTATTCCGTCCATGATTTGTGTAACGAAATCGCAGATAAGCTGAATGTATCGAAATCGTTAGGTTGTGTAAAGATTTGTAAAAGGTAAGCGCGGGTCTTTGTTTTGGCGTAGAATGCACTTGGTATGGACAAGATCTTGATAATCGACGACGACGAGGAATTGTGCGAGCTGGTGTCGGAATACCTTGGCGTAGAGGGATTTGCGGTCGAATCGGTCAATGACGGTGAGGCGGGGTTGAAACGAGCTCTTTCAGGTGATTACGATATGGCGATCCTCGATGTGATGCTGCCAAAAATGAACGGTTTCGACGTGTTACGCAATCTTCGCGAGGAATCAAATCTACCCGTCATTATGCTTACGGCTCGAGGCGATGACATGGAGCGTATCGTCGGACTTGAGATCGGCGCAGATGACTATTTGCCAAAGCCATTTAATCCGCGCGAATTGACGGCTCGGCTCCGGGCGATTCTACGGCGGGCTGCGCCGGCGGATGAAAATGGTGACGGTTCTGAAAAGATAGACGTTGACGGGATCGAGATATCCTCTGCGTCGCGTATCGCAAAGAGCGATGGCGTCGAACTCAACCTGACGTCCGTCGAATTCGGACTTTTGCATGAATTGCTAAAAGAGGCGGGTAAGATCGTTAAGAAAGAGGATTTGAGCGAAAGCGTGCTTGAGCGCAAGTTGTCGCCTTACGACCGCAGTCTCGATATGCACATAAGCAATCTGCGTAAAAAGCTGGGCGCTCGCTTGGACGGCAGCGAGCGCATCAAGACGATTAGATCGGTCGGTTACATTTATACGGTGGTATGAAGTTATTCGTAAAGATATTTTTGTGGTTTTTGGCGGCAATCGCACTGATGGTTGGCGTGACCATGTTTGTAACCCGAACGTTCCAGACCGAGCCGTTGATGGGGCGGTTCCAGCGTTCGACCCGCAATCAGATGCAGATTTACGGCGGTACCGCAACGCAGATCGTCGGAGCCGAAGGTGATGCGGGACTGAGAATCTACCTCAATCGGCTTCGTGACGTCGATCCGCCACGTGAGGTCGCTCTCGTCGGTGCGGATGGAAAGGTCTATCTCGGCGGCGGCGGCGATATTGCTGATATTAGCGATCTGGTAAGCCGGACGCTTGTGAGTGGAGCAGCGGAGGCGGATTTCTCGTCCGATGAACGTTCACTTGGAGCGGCGCCAGTTACATTCCCAGATGGGCGGCAGTTTGTACTCGTCTTGCAGTGGGACAGACAGGCGCCGCAGGGTTTGTTCTGGGGTTCTACGCTCGGATACCTTCGACTCGCCGGCATGTTGTTGACGGGCCTGGTGCTCTGTTATCTACTTGCTTTATACCTGACTTCACCCATACGTAAATTGCGTGTGGCAGCACAAAAACTGGCCGATGGGGACCTTCAAACTCGGGTTGCGACCAGCGTTGGGCGTCGCCGCGACGAACTCGCCGATCTCGCGCGTGATTTCGACGTAATGGCCGAACGTATCGAGTCTCTCGTCACCTCCCAGCAACGTCTGAACCGAGACATTTCGCACGAACTGCGGTCGCCGCTCGCCCGTCTGAATGTTGCCCTCGAGATCGCAAAACAAAAATCCGGCGCCGAGACCCAGCCGATCCTCGATCGCATCGAGACCGAATCCACCCGACTGAACGAGATGATCTCGCGGCTGCTGATCTTGGCAAAACTCGAGAGCGGCAGCGAGGAGATCGAGCCGGTTCGAATCGATCTTGCCGATTTAGTTCGAGATATCGCCTCGGACGCGGATTTTGAGGCTAAGGCGAAAGGGAAGTCGGTCGAGGTTTCATCCGCCGCGGATTGCACCGTCATCGGCAGCGAGAATCTGCTTCGCAGCGCGATCGAGAATGTTTTGAGGAATGCAGTGCGGTATGCCGCGGAAGACACAAAGGTTGATGTTTCTCTGACGGCAGGCAATGGGCACGCGGTGCTTAGGGTGTTGGATCACGGCGGAGGAGTGCCGGAAGAAGAGCTCGCGAACCTCTTTCGCCCATTTTACCGCATCGGCGAGGCTCGAGAACGTAAAACCGGCGGCATCGGCCTTGGGCTTGCAATCGCCGAACGTGCTATTCATGCCCACAAAGGAACTATAACGGCAAAAAACAACGGCGACGGCCTGACCGTCGAGATAACGCTTCGACGCGCCGAATCCCCGGTCGTAAAACCCACCTAAATCTATCGTTCACGCCGTGCGACCGCAAATGACCGAATCGATACGATCACAAATGCGAGGCAGACTGTGGCCATCGCGAGCTGCGAAGCGACCGCGGGTGACATCACGAGTTCGCCAATTTTCATCAGAAGCCGCCCGGCTGTCAATACGAACCCCAATAAAGCAACCACGACGGCCGCGTGCATCATATGCTTGCGCAATCCCTCGGACGATATCGCTATCGCTCCAAAGGCTTCCAAAAGAGTTCCAAATGCCGCCGGTATCAACGCGGTAAGGCTTGCATTGCCGGCATTCACGCCATAGACATAGCCAATCACGCCGATCAAAGTCAGTATCACGCCAAAAATTATTGTAGTTATAGGCATTGTGTCAGTCAGTCGGCGGCGCCGCTGCGTCGATCTTGGTCTTCAGCTTTGCCGCTTTTTCCTTGTCTATGGTCTCCAGACGAACTAATTGCTGGCGTGCCGCCGGTAAATTCTTAAGATTAATATACGCCAGGCCAAGGCCGTATATGGCGTCCGCTCGATTTGCGTCCAATGCCAGAGCTTTTTGATAAGTTGCTACGGCCTCGCTATTGCGACCCAAATTCAAATAGGCATCGCCCAAATAGGCGACTGCGGATGTCCATTTAGGCGAGTTCTTCGCGGCTTTCTCATAATAGGGCAACGCTTTATCGTACTGTTTTGAATTGTAATAGATATTACCCAGTCCGAAGCTCGGTGCGGCGTAATCCGGGTCTAAGGTCAAGGCTTTTTCATAATATGCGATGGCCTTTGATCTGGGTTCCTTGTCTTCATAAATAAAACCCAATTCGTTATACGGGCGTGCATCATTTGGGTCCAAAGCAATGACTTTATTGTAGGCGATCTCGGCATCGGTATCATTTGTGAGCTTCTTATAGGTTAAACCGAGATTCATCCATGCCTTTGTATAACCGGTATCGAGTTGCACGGATCGCTTATAGGCGTCCAACGCCAGCGTGTATTTCTTAGCCGCAAAATGCGAAACGCCCATTTCATAATAAACCCAGGCTGAGCTTGGTTTAAGGTTTAGGGCTTTTTGATACGACTGTATCGCGTCATCATATCTGTCCAGATAATCCAGCGCATTGCCAAGGTAAACGTGCGCATCGAAAAAATCCGGTTTCAGGCGGATCGCTTCGCGGTAAGAGAGTACGGCGTCCGTGTATTTTTCCAGTTCGTAATACGAATTAGCCAAGTAGTAATGCGAGTTGGGGTCATTCGGACTCGCCAAATTGTATCTTTTGAACTTCTCGACGGCCTGTTCATACCTCTTCGCGTTATAGTCCTCAATTGCGTCGTTATAAAGTTTGGTGACATCCGTTTGGGCAAACGCAGCGATTGCGCCCAAAAACACAACCATCAATACAATAACAGTCTGTTTTTTCATTTTTTTCCTCCTTTCTAAGATTAAGAATTTTCACGTAAATAGACCATTGCCGCGTAAAGCTTCGGTACAATTATTTGCGCATCTCGTCGATCATATCTGAGATGGTCTGTTTGAGGTGAGCGGTCACGAGCTCGTATGCCGCGTCGCCGTTTTCGCTTGATTGTGGTTGAGGCGCCGATGATGAATCGGAACCAGCCGAAGCCGCGTTGGCCTCCAACCTTTGCGCGCCGATAACGTCCTTTGCACAAAATGGTTTACCGATGGTTATCTTGACCTTGGCCGGCCGGATTTTCCAGGACTTTCGGGCCCAGACGTTTTGCAGGCCGTCGAGGGCAACCGGAACGATCGGCAGGTCGAGTTCGGCTGCGAGAATGGCTGCGCCCTTTTTGAACGCATGTAATTCGCCGTCAAAGGCTCGTTCGCCCTCAGGATAAATATTGAGGACCTTGCCGTTCTTCAGTCCGATGGCGCCGGCCTTCATCGCACGCATCAGCTCGGTATCGGGGTTGACCGGCACGACGTTGAGCATTTTGGCGACGAAACGCATTAACGAATTGTCGAAGAATTCGCTCGCACCGACGTGAAAAATATTTCGAAACAGATGATATGGATAATTGGAACAAAGTACGAACGGATCAAGAAAGCTCTGGTGATTCGGGCATATCAAATATGGCTTTTTCAGTGATTTAAGCTCGCTCAGACCATTGACCTCGAGTCGCAAAAAGATGCGGAAGATCAAATAAAAGACCTGATAGGCCGTAAATGCAAAGACTGAAAATATCGGCCGGTTCTTCAACACGGCTCGCACTTCGGGAAAATCGTCATCGGCTTCGCGCAGGATCTTCGACCAGTTTAGATCGACAGAAACCGGGTCGGTCGTCGCTCCGCCGTGATTATTCACGAGGTCAATTACGTTTGCAACTGTCAGAGCCTGAGCGGCTTCGTCCGCTTCGAACTCGGTTGCAAACGCCTGTTCGAGAGCAGCAAATGTCTCGGCGCGAGCCAGGCTGTCAAGCCCGAGGTCGATCTCAAGATTCATCGCCGGGTGCACTACTTCGCCTGCCGCTGAGTTTTGCCGGATTGCTGCGACCACCGCTTTTGCCGTGCTTGTGTCGAGCAGGGAACTATCCTCTGCGGTAAAGTCCCAAGCTTTAACCTCCTTCGCCTCGGTGGCGATGATGCCCGTTTCGATCTCCTTTCGTAATTGAAAGCGTTTGATCTTGTTGGTCGCAGTCCGCGGCAGCGGTTCGACGCGGATCATATAGTCGCGGACACGCTGATACTCAGGCAGCTCGCGGCCGAGATTATCGAGAGCGTGGCGGATCGCCTCTTTCGAGTTGGCGACGCCCGCCTGCTTTAGATACTCAAAATCCGGGACCACGACGGCTGCAAGTTTTTCGGCGCCGGCATGAGCTTCTGTCTCGTCCTGGATACCGAGAATGGCTAATTCGGCGACGAGCGGGCATTTTAGGTAATGAACCTCCAGATCCTCAGGGTGTACATTTTTACCGGACGGCAATACGATCACATCTTTACCGCGACCGACAATGTAGAGATGGCCGTCTGAGTCGATTCTGCCGAGATCACCTGATCGGAACCAGCCATCTTTTGTAAATGCCTCGGCGGTTGCCTGCGGGTTGCGGTAGTAACCGGAAAAGACCATCGGCCCTTTTATCAAAACCTCGCCAACGCCCTCAGCATCGGGTTCGGCTATCATTATCTCTGCTCCGTGCATAGGCTGGCCGACTGAGCCGACTCGATTATCGTCCTCATATGTGGCCGTAGCCGCACCGCTTGTTTCCGTAAGACCGTAGCCCTGCAGGATCGTGAATCCAAGCTTGTGAAAGTCCTTGGCGACCTCCTCGTCAAAGCGAGAACCGGCCGAGATCGCTATTCGCAGCTTGCCGCCAAATGACTCGTGAACCTGTCCAAAAAACTTGCGGCCGAGGTTGATCTTGAGCGTGTCACGCATAAGGCCATTGGCTGCGAGAATCGCTTTGAATAACTTTTGAACCGTTTTTGGCTTTGCCGCCACGGCATCAAAGATCTTTTTGTGGAAAAGATACCAAAGCCGGGGTACGGTCGTGAGGATGGTCGGCTTGAACGATTTCATCGCCTCGCTCAGTTCCGCGGGCGTCAGTTCCTTAAGATAGCCAACCTCACAGCCATAGGTCGTCGCTATCCATAAATTGACGATCTGCAAATATGCGTGAAACAAAGGCAGGAGGCTGAGGATCCTTTCTTGATCTGTGAGTTTGAGAATATAGTTGACGCCTTCGAGCTCAGCGACGATGTTTCCGTGCGTTAAGGGAACCCCTTTCGGCACTCCGGTCGTTCCGCTCGTGTACATCAAAACCGCGATGTCGTCGTCCTTCGCAGTTGGTTTTTCCGCAGCGAAACTGTCGGGAAATTCAGTCGATGACCAGTCGTCAAAATGTTGAAAGCCATTCGACGATTGTTCGAGATTCCAAACTACCGCAGGTATATGACAGCCAAGCTTTTCCTCGATCTGCGAAAACCTTTCTGTCTGATCGGGAGAAAGGAAGGCCACTTTGGCTTCCGAATTTTCGATGAAGTTCGTGATCGTCTCGATCTCGCCGTGCGGATCGAGCGGCACGATAACAGCACCGTGCAAAACCGTTCCTAAATAAGCAATGGCCCAAGACGGGT
This sequence comes from Pyrinomonadaceae bacterium, assembly GCA_036802885.1. GTDB lineage: Bacteria > Acidobacteriota > Blastocatellia > Pyrinomonadales > Pyrinomonadaceae > OLB17. The sequence goes on along the minus strand of DAIRVI010000018.1, from coordinate 5,644 downwards.
GATTTTCACCGATTAGAGCGACGCGGTCGCCGAATTCGACCTTCTCCTCGCGAAGTCGGTATGCGACGGAACGTACTTTGTTGAGAAGATCACGGTAACTGTAGATCTCTTTTTCGCTCCCGACGATCCGCATCGCCGTGGCATCGGGACGCGACTCGAAAGATTCGATAAGGCGTTCGCAGAAAGATTGCGGCATCTCGTTATTCTCTCACAATTTTAGACCAAAAGTCGTGCCTAATGCTCACTAATCAGAGTTAAAGTTCGCACATCCGTTTAATGGCGAGGTACACGAACTCGAAGCGCGTTTGGCAGTATTTCATAAGTCGCTGGCAGCCGACCGGGCAATTCACCGTCGGTCTCAAGTCGAATCTCAATGCCGGGATCCAGCGCAGAAACCTCAATTTTCCTGGCAAGCGAGCTTTTTACTTCGTCTAAATGGATGTGAGTCCCGCGGTACAGCGAATATGCATTGAAAATGATCTTTGCGGTGCCGATATCGCCGATATTCACAATATCGAGAAATCCGTCGTTTAGTTTCGCGTCCGGCGCGATCAACATACCGCCGCCAAAATATCGGGAATTAGCGACGCAGAAATTGATCGTTTGCAGCGATTTTTCCTGACCATCGTCAATTCGCACGCGGATGTTCAGTGGTTCGATATTCAAGATCTCCTGCAAGGTCGATGCCGCAAAATTTGCGCGTCCGCGAACGGACTCGACCGGCAGCCAATCAAAAATGCGGGCGGATTTTACCCGCTTGATTATTGACGAAGCAAGCCCGAACGACGAGACGTTCAGGAAAAACCGACTTGTTTTATTGCCCGAATGATCAAAGAAAGTGACCTTGCCAACGTCGATCTCTCTGGTAATGCCGGTTCGTAAGCTAATTGCGGCCTCGCGGTTTGTGTGCGGCAGTCCCAAGGTCCGCCGAAAATCGCCACCTGTTCCCGACGGCAATATCCCAAGTTCAGCGTCGACGCCCGAACGCAAAATTCCATTGGCGATTTCGTTAATGGTCCCGTCACCGCCGCACGCGATGATAAATCGTCGTCCGAATTTTGCGGCTTGTTCGGCGATTTCGATACCGTCGCCTTGATGTTTCGTAAATGCGACGCTGAACGGCCCGAAGTGAGCTCTAAGGTCGCTGGCGGTCTGCGACCATTTTTCGCGCGTTGCACCTGACGCCGATTTTGGATTGACTATAACCAATGGCAGCGACGTGTCGGCGGGAGATTTGATATTCGCGTTTTTTTTCAATGTTGCTCGTCTAACGGCGCGGGGCGGCCATGAAAGCCTCGATCTCGCGTATTTTTCGAGGCAGACGTTTTGTCATCCATTCAACGCCGGTCTTGGTAATAAGCATATCGTCTTCGATGCGGACACCTATATTTTTATATTTTTCGAATGCCAGTTTGATCTTAGCAATAAATGCGCGGTTTTCGGGTGTATCAGGCAGGTTGTCGAGCGCGTCCGAGCGAATGTAAATGCCAGGTTCGTTAGTGAACGTCATACCCGGAGCCAGCGGCCTTGAGTAATCGCCGACATCGTGGACGTTCATTCCGAGCCAGTGGCCGAGACCGTGCATATACCAAATTCGATACTGCATACTACCTTTGTCGGTTATCAGGCCCAAACGGAAAAGCCCGGCTTTTATCACTTCGTTCGCCGCATTGCTCAGATCGGACATTTTGGCGCCGGGGCGTGCAACCCTGGCCGCGGCTTCCTGAGCGTCGTAAACGATCTGATAGAGCTCGGCTTGTGCCTTTGTAAATTTGCCATTTACCGGAAAGGTACGAGTCACATCGGCCGTTTGGTGATTGTATTCGGCGCCGACATCCATCAAAAGTAGATCGCCACGCTTTACCGGCCCCTGAGACTCTTCATAATGGAGCGTTGTTGCGTTCGCCCCGCAGCCGACGATGGACGGATAGCCCCAAAAATCGGCATTACGTCGCCGGAAAGTATACTCGACCTCGGCCTGTACCTCGTATTCCATCTTTGCACGGCCGACCATCGCCATCGAGCGCATTTGAGCCTCGGTCGTGATATCAATAGCGTGTTGAAGCAGCTTCAATTCATACGGCGATTTAATATGCCGCAACTCGGCGAAGATCGGTTGGGCATTAATTACTTTGTAACCCGGGACCTGTTTTGAGAATTCGTGCTCATTGCCAAACTCCCGCATTCCGTCCGAGTCAGTTTCGTCTTCCGGCAAAAGCAGGTAAATCGTTTTGAGGGCCGGATCCTTCTTGTCCTTGAGAATTTGGACAAAAGCTTTGGTTTCCAAGGCGTTTACGATGTCCCGTATTCCCGAAATTCGTGCGGCGTCTTCGTTTGCGTACATCTTGCCGCTCCAGGTCTCGAATAGTGGATTTCGCTTGGGTAAATAGACAGTTTCGGTTACAGTGGCTCCATTCTTCTTGATAACCAGTGTCGCACCAGCCTGCTTGAGATTGGTTAAATAATAAAGATTATTTTCCTGCCGAAATACATAATTAACGTCGTTTGTATAAAGCTTATGCTCCGCGCTAAACAGGATCAACACGCTGTTATCTTCCATCTTTGATACGACCGCTGCGCGGCGACGCGCAAGTTCGGCTTGCCGTTCAAGGTCGGTAAATTGTGGCGCCGGCGGAGTTATGCGGATCGAGGCCGGGCCCTCAGCGGCCATTACCGGCATCACAAATGCCATCATCGTAATCAACGCAATCAGTGTAAAAAACTTTTTCATTTCAAAACCTCAATATTGATATCCTTGGATGACTCGTTGCCAAAATAATCTGCGGCAACGACGCGCAGAGTGTAACTGCCGTTTTCGAGCTGTGTTGTGTCCAAAAAACCTTCGCGAAACTCATCGCCACTGACAAAATTGGTAACAGTGTAATTGAAGATAGTCTCGCCCGTAGCCCCCGATTTGCTTCCGTTTGCATAAGCCAGCGGGACCGCTTCGCCTCGCGGCAAACGATCGAACGCGATCGTCCATTTCGGCTCGGTTAAAGCGATGCCATCTGCTTTTAGTATCTGATAACCCAGCTTATAAACGCCCAAGCGGCGACGATCGGAGTTGCCATCCATTTGGTCAAACGCTCGGACGACGACGCGGGTTTTGCCTTTCAGCATAATACGCGAATTGGGGGCCACAGTTTCGATTTCACGCCAGAATTCATCGAAAAGCGAGACTTTTTCAATGTTCGGTGGCCGCGAGTCTTGTAGATTTGGAAATGTAAGAGCCGCAAGCGCATTCATCTCGCCGCCGCTGCGACCGGCAATCAGGTGAACGTGATTCATCGCATTAAGCGTGCCGATCGGCTCGCCCGCACCGAATTTTGTGCCGCGAGGAACTCGGACTGAGGATAATTGTCCGTTATCGTCTTTTGCGAACTGAAAGCGCCGATCGTCAAACGCCACTGACCCCACATCGCGGCCAACCCGAATGTGAATATAACCGAGCGTCGGCATTCGAATCGATTCGCGGGAGTTTCCAAAATTTTCAATCGCTACGGGGCGCAGGACCTTTTCGTCACGAATAAATCTCGCGGTTTCGCCATAAATACCGGCGATGTCGAGACCGTTGTGAAACCAAACCTCGTCATTGCCGGGCTGCATCTCGCCGCGAATTTCCCCAAGCGTCCCGGCTATGTCGCGTTTTGCGGTCGGCGGATCGTACGGCCAGCGCGCCGGTTGCGCAGCTCGGAATTCCTCGGGTTTGTCTCGAAGAGCGGCGATCTCGTCGGCCGTGATCGTATGCCCGGACGGTTTTTGTTCAAATTTACGCAACAGACGATTTTCGCTGTCGGCGACGAGCAAATTGCCCGCATCGTCAAACGCCACGCCCGACGGTCGGTTGAATCGAGCCCGAATGGATTTGCCGTCTTGCAGGCCGCGCCGATCGGCTGAGAGTGTCCGAACAATCGGGATCACGTCATTGGCGAGCTGCCTGATCGCGTTACCATCAGCAACGAAAATCGATCCGTTTCTATCGACGGCTACCGCAGTCGGCTGAACAAACGTTGCGCCGGACAAGAGGCCGTCGTTCAAGTCGCCATCGCCGTTGCCTGCGAGGGTCCAGACGCGACCATCGGGCTCGACGACGCGGATTCGCCGATTGCCGGTGTCGGCAACGAGCAGCTTGTCCCGCCAGATCGCGATGCCGCACGGTGTGTCGAAACGGGCTTCCGGTCCAACGCCATCGGCATAACCATTGTTGGTGCCCGCAATCGTCGTGACCTTTCCGTCTTCGATCAAGCGAATCCGGTCGTTGTAGGTATCAGCGACATAAACCCTTCCGTTACTAACTGCGATGCCTATGGGCGCATTAAACAGCGCCATCGCAGCGTCGCCGTCGGCAAAGCCTGACCGATTTTCGACGCCTGCTATGGTCACAACTTCACCCGCCGAATTTACCGATTTGATCGTGTGAGTGCCGGAATCCGCCACGATAAGATTGCCGTCTTTATCGAATGCGATTGCCGACGGCGTGTCGAGTCCCTTTGCAAAAACTGCAGGCGTGCCGCCCCTGACACGCCAGATCTTATCGCTTTGTCCGTCGGACACGTAAACGTCGCGGCCTCTTACCGCGACGCCGAACGGCTCACCGAATTCGCCGGACGTTCCAGCGACGGTCGAGACATGTTTATATTGAGTGCCGTAATTCGAAGTCGGCCACCCGAACCACAAGAACGCCGCGAGCATCGCAAACAAACAAATACCCACCGCGATGGCATACTTTGATTTTTTTGAAATAGGCTTTTTCCTTTCTCGAGGCGGCTTCATTCGTTAGTACGATCCACGCTGTTCTGTTAATATTATCGACACAGCAATTAAATCTAAAATCAGGAGATAACATTATGTTTTCATTACAAGATCTGCTCGGCGGCGAGCAAGGAAATCAGGCGGTTGATCATATCAGCCAAAATGTCGGCGCCGACAGCTCGATGGTAAATTCGGCGATCTCAATGGCGCTACCCGCGTTGATAAATGGCCTCGCGAACAACGCATCGACGCCCGACGGCGCACAGAGCCTTAATAACGCTCTCGAAGAAGATCACAGTGGCGGCGGCGTGCTCGACAATCTTGGCGGTCTTGCGGGTATGATCTTTGGCGGCGGTCAGGCAGCTCCGCCACCGCGTCAGGCGGATGCAGGCGGCATTCTCGGCCACATTCTTGGCAACAGCCAGGGTCAGGTCGCTCAGGAAGTCAGCCAGAAATCGGGGCTCGGAATGGGACAAGTAGCACAAATCCTAATGTTTCTTGCACCGATCGTGATGGGTTATTTGGGTAAGCAAAAACAGCAGCAGAACGTGGGTGCGGACGGCCTCGGCGGTCTCCTTGGCGGGCTGCTCGGCGGGCAGTCGCAGGCACAGGCGGCACCGCAATCGTCGGGAAACGCTATGATGGATATGGCATCAAGTATGCTCGACCGCGACAACGACGGCAGCGCGATGGACGATATTGCGTCTATGGCCTTCAAATACATGACGAACAAATAGCAGATCACTTAGCGTGGATCGGCATTCTAAGAGGAAAACCGAAAGGTCGCGCGTTATAGGTTGACTAGACCCGCGCGACCTTTTAGACTCTATAGCTTAAGACGTGGTGAGTTATTGCAACTTGCGGCCACGTAAAATAAACCGCTAAACAGCAA
>DAIRVI010000017.1:19423-38081 GCA_036802885.1 Pyrinomonadaceae bacterium | reverse complement strand
TCGCTCGCCTCTTTGCGACGGATTTCGGGACGACGTTGTTTGCCTTAGGAATGGGACCGAACCAATTTTTCAACAGCGACAACAAGGATCGCGACGTATTCTTGCTCGCGGCCCTGACCGGAAACGTCGGTAAGATCGGCGGGAATGTCGGCTCATACGCAGGAAATTATCGCACCGCACTTTTCAACGGTGCACCGCAGTATATCAACGAGAATCCCTTTGACATTGAGCTTGACCCGGCAAAACCCGCCCGCCCAAAGCAGTACTGGAGAGCCGAATCGGCCCATTACTACAATCACGAGGATCATCCGCTTCGCGTAGGAAATAGACTCCTGACCGGAAAGACGCATATGCCTTGTCCGACCAAATCGCTCTGGTTTGCTAACGCCAATTCGATCCTCGGCAACGTCAAATGGCATTACAACATGGTCGTCAACGCCTTGCCGAAGATAGAGTTGATCGCCGTCAATGAATGGTGGTGGTCGACGTCGTGTGAATATGCCGACGTGGTTTTCGGCGTCGATTCGTGGGCCGAGCTGAAGCATCCTGATATGACCGCATCGGTCACAAATCCGTTCCTGCTCGTCTTTCCGAAGACGCCGATCCCACGCATTTTTAATACGATGGGCGATATTGAGGTGTACGCTCTGGTGGCATCAAAGCTAGCCGAACTAACGGGCGATCAGCGATTTAACGACTACTGGAAATTTGTCCGCGAGGATCGGACTGACGTTTACCTGCAGCGTATTCTCGACCATTCGACGAATACAAAGGGCTATTCGTTCAAGGACCTGCACGACAAAGCTCTTAACGGCGTACCGGCCGTGATGAACAGCCGCACAACGCCTAAGAATGTTGGGTCCGACCAGGTTATAGATTCATCGCCGTGGTACACAAAGAGCGGCCGGCTCGAGTCGTACCGCGAAGAGGATGAATTTATCGAAGCAGGAGAAAATCTTCCCGTTCACCGCGAACCGGTCGATTCAACTTTCTACGAACCGAACATAATCATCTCGGCCCCTCACGAGGCATTGCGGCCCGCACAACCGGAAGATTATGGCGTAAAGCGGGATGACCTTTCGTGCGAGACGCGGTGCGGCCGCAACGTCGTTTACACATGGGCCGAGGCGAAAAAGACGGCTCATCCGTTGATCAAGGACGACTATAAATTCATATTCCATACGCCAAAGTATCGTCACGGCTCACACACGACGCCGATCGACACAGATATGAACGCAATGCTGTTCGGCCCGTTTGGCGATATCTATCGTCACGACAAACGATCGCCATTCGTGACCGAAGGCTATGTCGACATCAATCCGTCCGACGCCCAGGCTCTCGGTGTCAACGATGGCGATTACGTCTGGATCGACGCCGATCCCGAGGATCGGCCATTCCGTGGTTGGCAAAAGGACAAGAAGAATTACGAATTAGCAAGGCTGCTCTGCCGTGCGAGATATTACCCGGGTACGCCACGTGGTGTGACGCGTATGTGGTTCAACATGTACGGAGCAACGCCGGGCTCGCAGCAGGGACAAAAGGAACGCAAAGACGGCCTCGCCAAGAATCCGCGTACGAATTATCAGGCGATGTTCCGCTCGGGCTCGCATCAATCGGCGACACGAGGTTGGCTTAAGCCGACCTGGATGACCGATTCGTTGGTGCGCAAGGGAATGTTCGGACAGGGAATTGGCAAGGGATTTGCGGCAGATATTCACTGCCCGACCGGAGCTCCGCGTGAATCTTTCGTGAAGATATCGAAGGCCGAACCAGGCGGTATCGGAGACGAACCATTGTGGAGACCAGTGAAGTTAGGCATTCGCCCAAGGACGGAAAGCGATGCTATGAAAAAGTATCTTGCAGGTGAATATTCGAGCAAGAAGTAGGAATTGGCATGGACGCAACACAGGCACATTTATTCCTAAACTATTTCCCGTTAGCGGGGATGACGCTCGGCGCCGTTTTCGTGCTTTTGGGGTTTTGGATGCGGGGAGACCGACTCAATCGGTTGGGACTTATTTCTTTCACGGTTACGGCATTGCTGGTCTTCCCGGTCTACGCGACGGGTGAAATTGCCGGCAAGGGCGCCGATTTATTGGTTGGCCCGATGTGGACGAATATAGCCCAGCATAGAGGCTCTGCAATGCTTACATTCGCAGCGATAGAGGTTACCGGTGTTTTGGCATTGACCGGTCTGATCACCTTGCGTCGCGGGTCGGAGATCGATCGATGGAAACTCGTCGCCTTGTTGTTTCTTGCTCTGGCGGCGGCAGGTCTGACGGCTCGAACAACATATTTGGGAAGGAATGTTTATGCCGTCGATGGAGCGGTAAGCAAGTAAATACAGTGTTGAAAATGACAGAAATTAGTAACACAAGAAAACGGAGAAAAAAATCATGGCACGCGTAAATAATTGGCAGCTCGGAAGGGAAATGTCGTATTGGTATCCCGAAAGTCGACCGCAAAAGCAGTTTGCAGCCGTCTTCGATACGAATAAATGTATCGCGTGCCAAACCTGCACATTGGCATGCAAGACGACTTGGACGTCCGGCAAGGGCCAGGAGTATATGCTCTGGAACAATGTCGAAACAAAACCTTACGGTTTTTATCCGCTTGCGTGGGATCTGAACCTGCTCGAAATGCTCGACGGCCAGCAATGGGGGGAGAAAGACGGAAAACCGATCTATGAGGGCAGCACGATATTTGAAAACGCTCCTGCGGGCGAACGCGTTCTCGGCTGGCGGCCGGAATCGGAGGATTACTCGTATCCGAACGTCGGCGAAGACGATTGCGCAGGCGGCGTTGACGGCGGAGCGAGCATGGAGGTGCCGCATCAGATGGCTTGGTTTTATTACCTTGCACGTATCTGCAACCACTGCACTTATCCGGCGTGCCTCGCATCGTGTCCACGCGGTTCGATCTATAAACGGCCCGAAGACGGCATCGTGCTCGTCGATCAGGGACGCTGTCGCGGCTATCAGGAATGTGTCCGCGGATGCCCTTACAAGAAAGTATTTTTCAATCCGATGACATCGACGTCCGAGAAGTGCATCGCCTGTTACCCAAAGATCGAAGAGGGACTGCAGCCTCAGTGTTTTGCAAACTGCATCGGCAAGATCAGGATGGCCGGCTTTCTAAACACACCCGACAAGGCGCAGGCCGACAATCCGCTGGATTATCTCGTCCATATTAAGAAAGTTGCTTTGCCGCTGTTCCCGCAATTCGGACTTGAGCCCAATGTTTATTACATTCCGCCGATCCACGTGCCTACCGCTTTTACGAAGCAGATGTTTGGCCCCGGCGTCGACAAGGCCGTTGAGGTCTATCGAAACGCGCCGAATGACGATGACCTCACCGGATTGCTCGGGTTGTTTGGTTCGACCGAGAGCATTATGCGGAAATGGAAGCGAAACGGCGATCTCGTAATGGGAATGGACGAAAACGGCAAGGAACTCGTTCGAGTGCCATTTCGCGAGCCGGTTCACATCCGGCCTGCATACGACAAGCTCTATCAGATCACGCGCACGAATTGCCCGTGAGGAGGTTTTATATGCGATTTCTTACATTCGCAGTTATTTTTAGCCTGATATTCATTGTTTCGTGCCACAGGGTACAGACGCCCACACCTGAGGTAAATGTCGTTAAGGCAAAGGAGATCACTCTTGACCCAAATGCGGCGGTCTGGGACGCGGTCCCGCTGCATGTTTCTAAAATGATCTTGCAGGATCTGGTCGAGCCGCGTTTGCTCGAGCCGTCAACACCCGAGGTGCAGGTCAAGGCGATCACGGACGGAAATGAGATAGCGTTTCGACTTGAGTGGGCGGACGAAACTCAAAACGATTTGCCGGGCCCGAGGCATTTTATCGATAGTTGCGCGGTGCAATTACCCGCAAAGGTCGATCCGAATGTGCCGGCCCCGCAAATGGGCGAAGCAGGGAAAATGGTCGAGATCTCGTTTTGGCGGGCCGATTGGCAGGCGATAGTCGAGGGCCGCGCGGACAATATTAACGCCATTTATCCAAATGCGTCGATCGACCATTATCCGTCCGAGGCGAAACCGCTCGAAAGCGATCCGCAGGCGCAGGCCGAAGCCGGACTGAGATACGCGCCGGCACGAGCTTTGGGCAACCGGCGGGCCGGACCGCGCGATCAACCCGTTGAAGACCTGATCGCCGAAGGTCCGAGCACGTTATCACCGGCCCCGAACGCGATCTCAAAAGGAAAAGGCGTCAAGACGCCAAAGGGTTGGGCCGTCGTAATTACACGCCCGATGCCCGGCGGATTTTCCGCTACGACACCGTCACAGATCGCATTTGCCGTATGGCAAGGCACTCACACAGAGGTTGGAGCCCGGAAAATGAGAACCGGTTGGGTGCCGTTGATCCTGAAATGATCAACCGATACTTCATAAGGAAACAATAACCATGAACACCGACGCTCTTCAAAATAAACTACTTCGCGAGGCTGCCGAATGGCGGTTGATAAGCTTGCTTTTTGATTGTCCGAAAGGCGATTGGTTTGAGCAGGTTAGTGACCTCGGCAAACAAGTTTCGGATAAACGGCTAAAGCGCGCGGCGAAGCTTGCGCAAAAACAGGCGAGCGAGGGCCTTTTCCATTCAATTTTCGGGCCGGGCGGTCCGGCGCCGGGCCGCGAGGTGAGCTATCGCGGATGGGTCCAGCCCGGATATTTGCTTTCGGAACTTTCGAGCTTTTACAACGCGTTTTCCTACAAACCCGCGACCTCCGAGGTGCCGGACCACATCGGCGTCGAATCCGGATTCATAGCCTATCTTCGGTTAAAAGAGCTTTACGCTCTGGAGTGCGATGACAGCAAAAACGCCGAGGTAACCTCGGAGGCATCAGCGGCTTTCATCGACGACCATCTATCTAAATTCGCACAAAAAATATCCAAACTACTAGCGGCATCGGGGATCGATTACCTGGATCTGGCGGGTGCCGCTTTGTTCGATCGCGTAGGCCCCGACAAAGATAAGTCGAAGCAGATCTTTTTGCCCGTGCTCGAAGAAGAGGATGATTCGTTGTTCGAATGCGGAGCCGCCGCGGTCTAGATCTTAGGCCATCGTCGCCAAAATATCCTTAATATCTTTCTCAGTGGTATCGGGATTGATAAAGCAGAAACGAGACACCGTTTCTGATCCGTTGGCGTCTCGGCGCTTGGTCGGGGCCACGAGAGCGAAGCCCGACTTATGATTTTTGTATGTCCACGACCGATAATCCTCGGGCGTCCAACCGATTCGCCGAAAGAGAACGCAAGAGAGACTCGGTTCGCGAACAAGCTCAGTATAATCGGTCTCCGATACTAACCTGCCGGCGATCTGAGCCAGTTCGATCCCGCGTTCGATCGCCTTTGTATACCGGTCGGTGCCGTGCATCGCGAGCGAAAACCATAGCGGTAATCCACGAACCCGTCGCGTCAACTGAATCTGATAATCTGACGGATTGAACCCGGTCGTAGCCTCGTCACTGAAAATATCCAGATACGAACCTTCCTGTGCGTGGGCCTTTTTGGCAAGTTGAGGGTCACGATAGATCACAGCTCCGCAATCGTAGGGCGAAAAAAGCCACTTGTGCGGATCGATGGTCACGCTGTCGGCCATCTCAATACCTTGGAATAGGTGGCGAACTGACGGTGCCGCCAATGCCGCACCGCCATACGCCGCATCGACGTGAAACCATAGATCGTTGGCCCTGCACGCTTTTGCGATGCCGTCGAGATCGTCGATTATACCCGCGTTGGTCGTGCCGCCCGTTGCTATGACAGCAAACGTCCGGGCACGGTCGGCCGGCGACAATCGGTCGATGGCGTCGATTACCTGCGTGCCCTCCAACCGATCGTCGGTTTCAACAAAAACTACGTCGACGTCGATGACCTTTGCCATTGCCTTTATTGACGAATGGGCGCCGCTCGACGTAATAATTATGCCTCGCTCGTGCTGTCTGCTCTTGTCACGGTCGCGCCAAAATTCACGGGCCGCGACCATTGCCGAAAGGTTTGCCGCTGTCCCGCCGCTGGTAAATACCCCAAACGCTCCGTCCGGCATTCCCGTCAAAGACACAAGCCACCCCATCGCCTGATTTTCCGCAAAGATACATCCGGCGCCTTCCAGCCAGAACGCACCGTGAACACTGGTTGCGGACGTCACAAGATCAAACAGAACGGCCGCCCGAGTCGGCGATGCCGGGACAAATGCAAGGTGTCGCGGATGATCGATCGAGATACTGGCTTTTACGAGTACATCCTTAAAGAGAGCGAACGCCTTTTCACCGCCGATGCCAGCCGGAGTGATGGTCTCGCCAACAAGCTCTTTTAGCTCCTCGGCCTTTTTTGGGAATCCTAGTTTAGGATCGGCATCGGATATCCGCCCGATGGCATATTTAATGACGTCGAGCGACATCTCGACCAGATCGATATCAACGTTGTGCATATTAAAGTAATTAAATTGATTCAAAGACCTGCGTAGTGCCCGATCACGACGGATAAAACCGTCAGGGCTCCGTAAATAACTTCCCAAACCCCGATCTGCATCGCACGCATCTTCTTGCGGCCTGGTGAAAGTCCTGAAACCGAGCGATAAAGCAGCATGGTCATCGCAAAAACCGTCAGGTAAGGACTAAGGCCATTGTAAGCCAATATTACGATGATCAGAAGGGCAACGAAATGTGCGGCTATCGGAGTGACCCTCGAAAAGTCCTTGCCTTTTTCGAGCCGCAATCTTTCTCGAACATACAGTATCGAGGGTATCAGCCTTGCGACAAAGATCGTCCAAAGGGCGACTGCAGTTATCCACGCCGCGCCGTCCGCCAACGCCATAACCGCGATGGATGCCGAGATCGCAACGGCTCCCGTAATTTCCGGAATTAGCTGTCGGCTTTGACGGGAAACGTCTGCGTAGATCTGAATGATGGCAAACGGCAGAACAAATACAAACGGCAGTAACGGTCGTGAACCAACCGTGATCAGTGTCAGACCTAGACCGACGGCGAAGATCGTTGCGTAAAGCAAGGCAAACGCAATTGCGGCCCTTGCCCGCTCCCGATTCTTCATTCCGAGCCGGTTAATGAAAAGGACTTTAAGCGGCTGACGAAGCAGAAAGGCACCGATCGTCATAACCGCGATCCACGGAGCCGCTGACGAGAACGCAATGGCCAATCCCGCGACCAAAGGTTCGAGTAAAATTCCAAATCCGCCGTGCTCGGTCGGAAGCGCGATCTGCCGCAGGCGAGCGTTTCGTACAGGTGCGATGGCCGGAGCAGCGGACGACATACGATGAGGTTACGCTATTCGAAGGCCAACGGGAAAGTCTTTTGCTCCAGTCCGATCGCCCGTGGAAACAGAAGGTTGTTTTCCAGATGAATATGCTGGTGCAGATCTAGTTCGAATGCTGCCATGCGGTGATAGAGAGCTGTAAAACTCGGACACGCTTCGTCCGGCAGTTTGTAATCATTCGAGATGAGACGCATTTGGGAAAGCAGATCGCCTACCTCTTCGTGCTCCTTGCGCATCATCCTGACCGGATTCTGAACCGTGCCAAATGGTGGCGTCGAAACCATAATTTCTTTCGAGAGATTTGTCTCAAGGTCTTTGATGTAAGGGAACAGAACCATTTCCTCTTTCATCATATGGGGCCCGAGATCATCGCAAATGGCCTTGAAAACGCTTTGCAGTTCCAAGAGATACGGATTGTGCTCACCGTGACGCCGAGCGACCTTTGCCATTAAGGGCGTTAATTGGTCGATCTCGTCTTTTGTGTAGACGTGGTGTTTGTCCAGAATATAGTCGATCAGCTCTGAAAGGGTAGTGTCAGCGAGCCACTCAAAACCGTCATTGCGGCCGGCACCCACAACGCCATCGATCTTTTCGATCACGGCTTCGGGGTTTGCCCCGACACTCCGGCATGCGTCGTCGAACATAGTATCGCCGTGGCAGCAATAGTCGATTTTAAATTCTTCAAAAACTCTAGTCGTCACTGGCATCTCAAGTGCGATCTCGCGCACGGTCTTTGTTTGCAGATTGTTCATCTTCAGTTCCTCCAGGGTCTTTATTACGGGATTATTATCTCGTGGCCGTGCGGACCAGGATATGATTTGAGTCATGTTAGCGAAGATTCGGGGCGTTGCTAACAGGTTTTGTCGCCTTTGGGGTGAGGGTAATTATCGGATTGATCTTCGTGGCCCGGAGCCGTGAGACATACAAAATCTTTTTCGATCAAAATGTAAAGCTCCGTTCGATCATCAAATTTATGCGTTCCCTCGATTCCGACCTGATCGGTATTGATCCACTGATCGGCAGTCACTTCAGGAACCGACACGGTTATTCTTCCGTCCTCAAATCTTCCGGCGAGGTCCGTTGCAGCGGTTTTCTCGATCCGATAGCGAAAGTCAGAATTGGGCGCCGCACCAAATTCGACCTTATCTTCGATGTAACCTGCCGAGCCGAATGTCTCGACCTCGACCTTGTTCAAACGGAACCGTAATGAGTTTCCCTTGATCCTGAGCTTCATATTGTAAGACCTACGGTGCGACGAAAACGCCGAACATTGGATCCTCTTATCGAACAAAATTGCGAAGCCGCTCGGTAGTTTCTATATAGATCTTTCCCCGCACTATTTTGAGGCAGTCCCTGTCAGCAAGCTTGCGAATTGCCCGAATCGTCGTCTCGAGCGTCAAGCCGGACATCTCGGCGATATCCTGCCGGCGATGCGATATCTTCAGCACTTGGTCGCCGTTGAGTTCTCCGGCCAATCGCAAAATAACGCTTGCTACGCGATGTTCCGCCGATGGCGTCGCCATTATCTGAACGGTGTCGGTCCTTTCTCGCAAGAGACCGCACATTCGATTCATAATTATCGACGAAAAGTCCTCCGACGATTCCATCAGACCAAGAAAATCCTTTCGCCGGAGCATCAAAATATTGCTTTCCACGACCGCGACCGCCGTTGCGGGAAATCGTTTACCGTCGAGTGCAGGCGGGATCGCAAATATATCGCCCGACTCAAACACGCCGAGGATTACCTCTTTTCCGCTCTCCGGATACCGGACCATTTTCACTTTGCCGGCCAATACGATCGGCAGAAATGTCGCTTCGTCACCCTCGGCGAATATTTGTTCATTGGGGCCGAACATTCTTTTGACGCTTTTTTTAAGAATCTGTAGGCTCAAATCACCGTGGAAGTCTTGCAACAATGGATTTATTTGAACCTCTTTCTGCCCGATTTCCATAATAAAAGCCGGTCGCACATCAAAAAGATGTCTTTCTGATCTTTTTTGGCCGTTGATGTTAAAAATACCACAAATTTCGAATAATCTGTTTCCATAGCACTCAAACGCACTTAGCTTCTCAATTGTTTTGATAATGTATTTTTATGAATTCTATCGAAGGATTTGTGCTCGCAGGTGGACAAAGTCAGCGTATGGGACAGGACAAGGCGAATCTGCTGTTTGGTGGCAAGACGCTTGTCGAGCGTGCGTCATCGACGCTCGCTGCAATAGCCGATCCGGTATATGTCGTCGGCGATCTCGCGCTTGATGCAACCAACCATAAGATCATTCAGGATAGACGCGTCGGGCAAGGCGGGCGCGGATCGATCGTCGGCCTCTACTCTGCTCTTTACGCGGCGGCGACTGAGTGGATTGTAGTGGTTGCGTGCGACCTGCCGTTTATTAAAGGCGAATTGTTGACGCGAATGGTTTCGATTCAATCGGAGCTAGCCGATTCCGCAAAGGAAACGCACGGTGCGATTCTCCCGGAGCAGCAGGACGGACGAATTCAACCACTTTGCGGTCTGTATAACCGAAAGATTTGCCTGGCTGAGGTTGAGAGTATGATATCCGGCGACAATTGGCGGCTGCAAGATCTAGCGACGCGCATAAATGCCCGGATCCTAAAGTTCGCCGAGCTTTCCGATCTCACCAACGCCGAGAGGCTATTTCTAAACATAAACACACCGGACGATTATCAGGCGGCTGTCGCCCTCGAAGCTAAAATGCAGCTCTAGCCCGGCCGCAACTATTGGACTTGATCGCGGGTATTTGCAAGAATGTTAAATCACGCGAAACTCATAATGGATTGCCTCGTTCGCCTGTAACCGTGCCGATGACCGCTGAAAATCTGATAGGATTCGAAAATATTCCGCAGACGATACCGCATTTTTGCTTTGAGTCGTTTCGTCGACACAATAAGCGAGACGCGCTCGCCTATAAGGTCGAAAATATTTGGAATTATATGAATGGCGTCGAGGTTGTCGAGCGTGTAAAACGCGTTGCGATGGGACTCGCCGCATTAGGCGTTAAGGCCGGCGACCGCGTCGCTATTATCTCTGAGAACCGGCCGGAATGGTCGTTTGTCGATCTTGCGATACTAAGTCTAAGGGCGGTGAACGTACCGATCTATACGACGCAAGCCGTCGAACAGATAAGATTCATTCTCGAAAATTCCGGCGCACGGATGCTGTTTATCTCGGGCAAAAAGCTTTGGAAGCACGCTGAGAATGCCATTCAGAGCGTTGAGCGGCTCGAAAAATTGATCTTCTTCGACGCAGATGCCGAAACCACGGGCGATGCCCGTTCGGTGACGCTCGCCGATATCGAGGCCCAAGGTGACGCGTACGCAAAGATAGATCCGGAGGCCGTCGAACGCTCGCTGTCAGAGATCAAAACCGACGACCTCGCCACAATAATCTACACGTCCGGCACAACTGGCGAGCCAAAGGGCGTAATGCTCACGCACGAAAATTTTACGTCGAACATCCTCGCGATCTCAAAGGGTCTGCCGATCAAATCGACCGATCGCAGCCTCGCTGTTCTGCCGCTGTCACATATCTTTGAGCGGACGGTGTTTTACGTTCTGTGCTCTAACGGCGTTTCGATTCACTACTGTGCCGCTTTTGACCAGCTTGCGTCGCACCTGCAGGAAGTCAAGCCGACGATAATGACGGCCGTACCGCGTCTCTTTGAGCAGGTTTATCACAAGATCGTGAAAAAGGGTAAAGCGGCCGGCGGCTGGAAGACGGATCTTTTTGAATGGGCACTCGTCGTTGGGCAGGAATATTGGGCGGCAAAAGACACGCGCAGTTCGGTCTCACCGGTTTTGGCGGCAAAGCACGCCGTCGCGAACCGGCTGGTTTTTTCGAAGTGGCGGACGGGCGTAGGCGGCAATTTGAGATTTTTTGTGTCGGGCGGCGCGCCGCTGTCTAAAAAACTCAGCTACGCTTTTTGGGCGGCCGGGATTCCAATTCTACAAGGCTACGGGATGACCGAGGCGTGTGTCACGTGTGCAAATCGTCCCGAAGACAGCAAAGTTGGTTCGATCGGCACGCCCTTCGAAGGCATTGAGATGAAGATCGCCGAAAAGGACGGCGAAGTGCTGATCCGCGGCAAAAATGTAATGCTCGGTTACTACAACAGCCCCGAGGCCACTGCCGTTGCGATTGACGCCGAGGGCTTTTACCACACGGGCGATGTCGGATACGTCGACACAGCCGGCCATTTTTACATTACCGACCGACTCAAGGATCTCTTTAAGCTCTCGAACGGCAAATACGTCGCGCCGCTCCAAGTCGAGAGCTTGTTAAAGCAAAGCCCGCTCGTTTCGCAGCCTGTCGTGGTAGGTTCGGGACGCAAACAGGTAGGAGCGCTGATCGTTCCGGATTGGGACGCTTTAAAAGAGGAGATGAAGGCAAACGGCCACGACTGCGCCGGCTCGCGCGAAGAGCTTTGCGAGGACCCGCATTTCATAAAGCGAGTGCAGCAGGACGCGATCGACCTTACCCGCGAACTTAGCGATTACGAACGCGTCAAACGCGTCTATCTCCTGCCCCGTGAATTCTCCATCGACAAAGGCGAAATGACACCCACTCTCAAAATCAAACGCAGCGTCATCGACGACAAGTTCGAAGAAGCGATAAATGAGATCTGCGGGTCGTAAGCGCTGCGTTGATGTGTGCCTGTTATCCTTCTCTCTGCTCAACGATTTCATCAACTAGCTCAGACCCAAATTTGGGTGTTGCATTTACAGCTATTCTAGGATAGGATTCTCTACACAATTTCCAGGTCGATTTCATTTTGATATGTGTGCCTCGTATCGACATTTTCTGTCTTAGAATACGGCAGCCAGCCCCACTTTTGAGGCATTATTTTGTATAACTTAAAAGGAGATCACTGATCATGACGAAACACTCAATTTTCGAAACAGGAATACCCAGATGGTTGTTCCTCACTACGTTGTTATTTGTTACGTTCGCCGCTATATGGATGCTGATCCCGGCTGGATCGAGCGCCAATAGCCAAGGCGACAAGATCCCTCAGAAACAAATTAATGAAAACTATGACATTCGCGACGACGACTCCGAGTCGGCGCGAACGCTCATTTCCTCAAAGCGGCAGAATCTGAGTCAATCGCAAAAGGACCGGGTAGCGGGGTTGGAGCAGAGGATAACCGCCGCTGGTGCGAGACTCACGGCGAAGAACCCCTCGGTTGAGATTGAACAAAATGACCAGATGGGGACGCCGGAGATCGTCGGAGTTCTCTCTGCGGACCGCAAACTAACCGGCCGTTCGAATGCTAAACGCGAGGACATCGTCCGGGGTTTCCTTTCGACTAACAGCGATCTCTACGGGTTGACCAGAGATCAGGTTGCCGATCTTAAGACGGTAGCAGATTATGCAAATCCATCCGGCAACATGTCGTTCGTCGAATTGGAACAACGGATCGATGGAATTCCCGTCTTTCAGGGAACGATTCGCGCGGGCTTGACACGAAATGGTGAGTTGATCAGAACAACCGGACGGATCGCTCCTGGACTCGATTACGAATCTTTGGCGCAGGCAAAAAACAGTTTCTTGAACGCAAGCGCGTCGGCTGAATCGGCTGCATACGCAGTCGCGGCCGGTGCGAGAAGTATCGGCGTCGAAGTTAATCCCGCAGATCTTGTCGTCAAAGAAGTTTCCGAAGATGGCACATCGGTCGTATTCGAACCGGGTCCGTTCGTCGAAGATATCAAGGTCAATTTGATGTATTTCCCTCTGGAATCGGGCAATACGACGCTCTCGTGGGGAATGACATTGTGGCAGGACATTCCCGCTTACTACACGTTTGTTGACGCCGAACGCGGGGATTTGCTTTGGCGCAAAAACATTACGAACGACCAGACGCAAACCGCGACCTATTCGATTTACAATGACGACTCTCCGGCACCGCTTTCACCATTCCCGGGTTTGCCGGGTTCGGGAACGCAAGGCGCTTATATTCTGCGCACTACGGTTACAAACATTAGCGAACTTCCGGCTTTCGACAATCTCGGCTGGATCACTGACGGCGGCAATACGACGACCGGCAACAACGTGGACGCAGGGCTGGACGTGGTTTCTCCGAACGGCATTGACCCGACCGGACGACCGACCGGCGCACCGGCGCGCGTATTTAATTTTCCATACGATCCCGCAATTGATGCACCGACCGGTGTTAATTATCGGGCGGGTGCGGTGACGAATTTGTTTTTCTGGACGAACCGGTATCACGATATTTTGTACCAATACGGTTTCACTGAGCCGGCGCGAAACTTCCAAACAAATAACTTTGGACGCGGCGGAGTCGGTAACGATTTTGTAAGAGCCGAAGCGCAGGATTTTAGCGGCACAAATAACGCCAACTTTTCGACTCCGGCGGACGGCAGCTTACCGAGAATGCAGATGTTTATCTGGACGGGGCCGACACCGGATTACGACGGCGATCTTGACCAAACCATCAGCATTCACGAAATGACGCACGGCACGTCGAACCGTCTGCATAACAACGCTTCGGGTTTGGGCGCGACCATCAGCGGTGGCATGGGCGAAGGCTGGTCTGACTTTTATGCGCGGATGATCCTTTCGTCGGCGGATGAAGACGTCAATGGAATTTTCGGCACGGGCGGTTGGGCAACATATCTGGCAACCACCGGTTTCACGGATAACTATTACTACGGGATCAGACGATTTCCGAGTGTTGTCAAAACCAATCTCGGACCGAACGGCAAGCCGCATAATCCTTTGACGCTAGCCGACATTGACCCGAATCAGATTAATTTAACCGACGGCGCGTTTGCACGTGGGCCGTTTGGCGTCGGCGGCGACTCGGGTGCTGTCGCGGTTCACAACATCGGCGAAGTCTGGAGTATCGCGCTTATCGAAGTCCGTGCGCGGCTTATCAATCGAATGGGTTACGCGGCGGGCAATGCGCGAATGATGCAGCTGACCACCGACGCGATGAAACTCGACGGTTCGAATCCGACGCATCTCGTTGGACGCAATTCGTTCCTAGCGGCTGATGTGGCCTTCGGAAGTACGGACGCGCTCGACATCTGGGCGGGTTTTGCGACACGCGGAATGGGCTTTGGTGCGACAATTTCGCCGGAAGCTCAATTGACAGGCGCGGCAACCAAAATCCAAAGAGTCAAAGAATCGTTTGACAATCCGATTCCGGGAATGGGCCCGGTAACGGCAACCGACAATGCGTGCAGTTCAAACGGCACGTTCGGTGTCGGCGAGAAAGTAACGCTTTCAGTTCCGCTGACCAATCCGCTGACCAATGCCGTCACGGATGTTTCTGCACAAGTGACGGGCGGCGGTTCGGCAAGTTACGGAACGATCGTGCCGGGCGCAACCGTGACGCAGAATATTGCTTATCAAGTGCCGACCAACGCAGCATGCGGAAGCAAAATTGACGTGAGCGTGGTTGTCACGAGCAATCTCGGCACGGAAACTAAGACCTTCAAACTCCAGCTCGGCGCGCCGACCCCTATTTTCACCGAAAATTTCGACGGCGTGACCGCTCCGGCTCTTCCCGCTGGTTGGACGACCGCAAACTCCGGCGCAATGCCTTTGTTCGTCACGTCAACGACGGCGGCGGATACTGTTCCGAATGCCGCTGCGATCACATTTCCGACAACGACTGCTTCGAGCGAATTGGTTTCGCCGTCGGTCGCAGTTCCGGCGACCGGCGGACAACTGACTTTCCGCCACAGTTACCTTTCGGAATTCGCGTGGGACGGCGGCGTGCTCGAAATTAGTATCAACGGCGGCGCGTTTGTTGACATTGTTGACGCGGGCGGCACGTTTGAAACGGGCAGTTATAACTGGGCGTTCAACCGCACGGCGGACGGCAACACGAGCGTTTTGCAATCGCGTGCCGGTTGGACGGGAAATTCAGGCGGATTCGTGACTTCGACCGTAAATCTTCCCGCATCGGCAAACGGACAAAATGTACGTTTCAAATTCCGTGCGGCTTCCGACAGTGCGACGACCGTTGCGAATGCTCATTGGCGAATCGATTCGATCGTGCTGAACGGATTTATTTGTCCGACGATAGCAACAACAACGACGGCTGATCCTGCGGCAGGACAATACAGCGATCCGGTAACTTTAAGAGCGACACTCACGGCGGATTGCGATTATCCCGTAGGCTCGATGGAATTCCGCGTTGACGGCGTTTTGGTCGGCACGGTTGCGGTTAGTGGCACAGGCAGCTATTCGACGTCGTACACGATCACAAACGCGCCAGGCAATCACACAATCGCCGCTAATTTTGTTAGCTCGAACCCGTATTTTGCGGGCAGCAGCGGCACAAACACGTTGACGGTTAGCAAGGAGGATGCATCCGTTGCATTCCCGGGTACCAATCCGTTTGCGGTGCAGGTAAATGCACCGGGCGGGACCGCAGGGCCGATCACTTTCTGTGCGGACATTTCCGAAGTGCCCGACGGCAGTGCCGGCGACACCACGTTCGCGACTGCGATGTTCTCATTCTCACCGGTTGCCGGCGGCGGATCACCAACTGTTAGTGCCGTGACATACTCGGGCGGAGGTGTTGGAGTTGCACGCCGGGCGTGTGTAACGCTTACAAACGTTGCGGTAGATGTCTATGACACAACGGTAACGGTTGGAGGTTATTACACCGGATCGGGCAGCTCGGTCCTTGCCATTTACGATCCCTCGCTTGGGTTTGTAACTGGCGGTGGCCGCGTTATGAATCCGAACACGGGCTGCATTGCCAACTTCGGCCTCAATGTCAAATACCAGAAGAAAGGCAAGCCGCAAGGCTCCATTCTTTATTTGGAACATTGTCCTGGTGGCGATTCTAAGGTGAAGTCGAACGTGATGGATGCGATGTCCATCGTTAACGGCACTGCTGTGATTTTAGGCAAAGCCACACTTAACGGCGTTGGAAATCACGGTTTCCGCGTAACGGTCACCGACAATGGCGAACCGGGAAGTGCCGATCTGTTCGGTCTTCAATTGACCGCTCCTGGCGGCGCAATTCTGCCGAATTACACGTTTGCTCCGCGAACGCTCAGCGGGGGCAATATTCAGGTTCCGCAAAATCCGAGATAGGATTTTGGTGAATCAAGTATAGACTCGGGATGGCCGCTAAAACGGTCATCCCTTTTTTTCGCGCCCTGAAATACCGAATACATTTTCCTCCCTTGCGACGGTTGATGTGGATCAAATTAATGGTTGAAGATTGAGCCACGAAACAACTCGAAAAGTTGCGAAATAAATCAAACTATCATGTTATAAAATACTTGCGATAGCACGATAGCCGTGCTATTATGTTTGTGATGATCGAGACGTTCGCGAACGCTGGCACCGAAGATATATATGACGGGATCAATTCGGCTGAAGCGAGGAGATTGTTGCCGCGTGATCTTTGGAGAGTTGCATTTCGCAAACTTGACCAGATAGACGCGGCGTCAAATCTCGACGATCTTCGCGTTCCGCCCGGAAATCGTCTGGAAGCTTTGAAGGCAGGCCGCGCGGGGCAACACAGCATTCGAATCAATAACCAATACCGCGTTTGCTTCGAGTGGACGGAGATGGGGGCAAAAAATGTTGAGATCGTCGATTATCATTAATTAATGGGAGCAATACAATGATCAGAATTCCAAAAATCAGACCCGCAACTCATCCCGGAGAAATGCTTCGCGAAGAGTTTCTCAAGCCGATTGGACTGACGCAGAAGGAACTTGCCGACGCTATACACGTACCGTTTCAACGCATAAACGAAATCGTCGCCGGGAAGCGAGGGCTGACCCCGAGCACCGCTCTCAGGCTCGCCAAGTATTTCGGCATGTCACCCGGTTTTTGGCTAAATCTGCAAATGAAGTGCGATCTGCAAGCTGCCGAGACGAAAGAGAAAGACGTCTTGAAATTGATAAAAACCAAACCGAGAAAGGATTTTCCGGTTACAAATTAAGCCGCATGACGAACTGTCCATACGACAATGTAAATCGGCTGACGAGCGTGAACAACGGCGGCAACGGTGAATTTTACAACTATGACGATGTTGGCAATAGGACGAGTTCGCATCGCAGTTCGACATACGCTTATCAGCCGTTTAATAAGCTCACTGCGACACAGACGAGTAATTACGGCTACGACACGAACGAATCGATGACGAGCAGATCTTTGGGCAACTGGACTTATGCGTGGGACTTCGATAATCGAATGTCGTCTGCGGGCAATGGCGTGAATTCAGCAATTTACCAATATGACGCTCTCGGAAGACGAGTAAAACGAACTCAAGGCGCTTCGGTCGAGAAGTACACCCACGACGGACAAGACGTGATTTTAGATGATGTCGGCGGTACGCTCACGAAATACCAAAACGGCGGTGACATAGATAGCAAGCTCAAATCGGGAACGACAATCAATTATTTTCTCGCCGACCATCTCGGTTCGACGAATGGGTTAACGAATTCAAGCGCCGCGATCACCGCGTCAAACAGCTATGATTCGTTCGGCAACGCAACAAACACGGGCTTCTCGTCGCGTTACCAATTCACCGGAAGAGAGTTTGATAACTTCACGGGTCTGCAATATTCACGAGCACGTTTCTACGACCCAAACCTCGGCCGATTCGTAGAGCGGAGCTAGTCGTCGCCAAAGAACTTGGTGTAATCGCGGGCAGAGTGGATTATTCGAAGTATAACAATCTCATCGGCGTCTTCGGTGTAAAAGATCAGGCTCTTTTCAAACCCTCGAACGAACCACATTCGAATATCAGTTTGCCCGCGAAATTGTCGGGTGCTGCCGATCTTTGGCTGCCCACGAATGTTTTCGAGCGTTGCCTCAACTGCGTCGAAAAAGCGGTCTGCGACCTCGGGATCGTCCTCGGCTAGATAATCTGCCGTCTCCACCAAGTCGATGAGAGCTTGTGGCAGCTTAACGATCTTCATTTAGACTTATTACGAGCGTCTATCCGATCCTTTACGATTCGACGTGCTTCATCGATGTCACCCTTGGTTAATGGCGACGGCTCGCCGCCTGCGTAAGCTTCAGCAATTAACGATTCGAATCGGGTATTTGCCATTCGCTGATCGGCCCTGATAAGTTCGCGGACATATTCGCTGATGGTTCCGTAACCTTCGGTCGCGATCTTGTTTTCGACAAATTGACGCATCGTATCGGGAAGCGAAATGTTTAATGTTGATGTGGCCATTATTCGTGATTACCTCACAGAAAGAATAGCAGAATATCGATAAATATCAAATAATAATATTTATTGTCATTACATACTATCTTAACTCATTTGCCGCTGTTGCCCATTCTTCGTAAAAAGATTTGATCCGGGTTGCGGTTTCGGAGAGTTCTTTTTCGACTTCGG
>DAIRVI010000017.1:0-19323 GCA_036802885.1 Pyrinomonadaceae bacterium | reverse complement strand
GTTCGCGGCAGATCGCGTTTTTGAAATTCCAGCAATTCTTGAGACGTCGGACAATCTTCGTTTTTGCAGAAACTTGTCATCTTTGATGCGACCATAGGACACAATTCTCCCGAGATTATCCAGAGCCCTCCATACGGACCGCAAGGCAGCGATATCGTCGTTATAACAAAATAAATCTGTAATGCCCTTAAGCTTCCAAAACTAGCGTGACAAAAATACTCAAAAACGTGCGAAAAGCGGCAGTTTGTGACAAATGGACGTCGTAACACGTGTATTAACTGCATTTAGGGAAAGTGTATAAAGAATATACAACAATGCAAAAACTTGTTGCTCAAACGTCTAATAATTGTTACTATCATAAATGCAGGTAGTGAGAGGCATTTTATCTCACATGCCGCCGGATTGATCGATAGCATTGCTCGGCAGTTGATCTAGACTAATCTTTCTACCAAAAACAATTTTTGCGTAAGCTCGAATGGAATCGGATATGGGACGGCGCACAGAGCGCCTTTAGGCCCGACGTGTCTGCAGTGGCTCGCAGACAAGACGTAAATCTGATCAAAACATCGCAACTTTTTTAAGGACACACTCGACCGGAAAGGCTGAATATGAATGACGTGAAGACAAAGGAACGGTTGCCTCGTTCGATTCAAAACAAGCAGATCAAAGTTGGCAAGTGGAATGAGAGTCTTAAGACCTCGGACGTCAACCAGATCTGGGCGGAACTGCACCGCATCGTCTCGTCGCACCCACTTGTAAGAGCGTCGAAACGCGCGGGTTTTCTTGTCGAAGAGGGCAAGTATAACGCTTATACGGACCTTACGCAGGAGCTGTTTGTAGCCCTGCTCAGCAAGGACCGGTTTCAGCATTACATCGACACAGAAATGTCGGATGCAGAGATCGAGGCAGAGATCAGCCAGATCGAGCTGACCAACATGCTGACGGCCGAGCTGCGCAAACGGTATCCGGAATCGTACAGGCTTGCGCGCCGGATCTCGACGCTGATCCAAACAAGCAGCGTATTTAAAAGGTTTGACAATATCGATAATCCTGAGGCCCACCGGCGTCTGGCGGACAGACTGTATGGGCTTTCGGATTGGACATATAAGAAGTCGCGCAAAGACGTTCAGGAGATGGACGAGCGGGTTAAGGTGGTTGCGTTTTATGGTCGCGACACGCGGATGGTCGGCTGCACGGGCGACGCCCAGATCGTGATCAGCAACCCGGAACTCGAAAAGCTAATAATCAGGGTATTTAAGGCGATCGATTCGCCGGTCGACGTTCGCTCGCTTCGCGGATTTGTGATGTCGCGTTTACCGATAATGGATATTCATCTCGTGCCCGTCGGCAGCGGAACCGACAGCGACGACGACGACCGAATGCCGTTCGAATTTACGGACATCCGGGAAACGCCGGAAGAAGACCTTTTGCGGAATGAGGCCGAGCAGGCGGCCGCGGGATTTGTGGACGGATTCTTGAAAACTCTACACAAATCGGTTCGAGGCAAAGCCAAACAGTACGATCGTATGATCAATGTCCTCTGGCATTGTTATCTGATCTCGGACAGCGGAACGCAGCTCGAGGTTGCCGAAATGCTGGGCGTATCGGATTCGCTAGTGTCGGATTACCGCAAACGCATAGAGGCCAATTTGCAGCAATTAACCTTTAGCGGCGTTAACGAGGCACGGCATTTTGAAAAGGCACTAAAGCAAAAGGTTCGGGATATGATAACCGTCGAAAAAGAACTCGCGATCTAGGCCCGATGAAGGTACTTGAAACTTGGGATGTGTTCGACCCATCGATGACCGGACTGATAGCTTCGGTTACAGATTCATCGCCAGCTATGAGTACCAGAGAACGTCTTCAAAATACCTACGGGTTCCTAAAACGAACGATCGTTCCGACGCTGCGCTATTCGCAATCGGTATACGAAGATGTGCTGGGTTCAGATATCCCGTCCAAAGCACGCTGGCTCGACGTCGGCTGCGGCCATCACTTGCTGCCGCCGTGGCGTTTTGAGCAGGAAAAAGAATTATTCGGCAAAGCCGAAATGGTCATCGGCATTGATGTTGATTTTCCTTCGCTGCTGAAACACAAAACCGTTTCTTCCAAAGTGTGCGGCGTTGCTGACCGTTTGCCTTTCAAAAGTGATTTTTTTGATGCCGCGACCGCAAATATGGTCGTCGAACATCTCGACGATCCGCAGATCCAATTTGCGGAGATCAACCGCGTCTTAAAGCCGGGTGCGAAGTTCATTTTTCATACGCCCAATGAGACCGGATATTTTGCTGTTTTGAGAAGGATGGTTCCCGAAATGATCGTCAAAAAGCTTGCTTCACTTATGGATGACAGGGTCGAAGACGATGTTTTTGAGATCCAATACAAGGCCAATCGTGAGGACAAGATCTTGGCTCTCGCGGAAAAGACTAATTTCGAGATGGAGAAGATCAAGTTTGTCAGCTCGGATGCGGTTTGTGCCGTGATACCGCCGCTGGCGGCTGCTGAACTGATATGGATAAGAATCCTGATGAGCCGCTCTTTGCGCCGCTTTAGAACTAATCTAATCGTCACTCTCAGGAAAAAGGAGGCAGTTAAGTAAGACGGCCATCACGATGCCATCAGGAAAATCTACAAGCCTCGATTACAATCCGCTGCGGCCGCCCGGGAAACCAATTTCGGGTGGCGACGGCTATTCGACCATGTCCGGCCCGCGGTCGGAACGTGTGAGTGAGCCGGAAGCACGCATTGAGCCTGTGTCCGAACAGGTCGAGTGCTCAGGGCCGCCTGAGCCTCAGATTGAGGCCGCGCCCTCGCCGGTCAACGATGTGACTGAAAAAAGGCAGGCCAAAGATTTTGAGTTGCTAAATAAGGATAACTGGCTTGTCCGAAACGGGCATTTCACGACCTACATCGGCCTCTATCTGTTTACGTTCATGGTGCTCGTGCGTCCTTATGAGATCGTGCCGGGGACGGAGTTTCTTGCTTCGACCACGATATATTTTGCCATCGCAACGATCGCGATCTACATTCCCAGCCAGCTCGTTACGGAAGGCAACTTAACAATGCTCTCGACCGAGGTCAAGGCGATACTTGCGATGACCGCAATAGCATTGATAACTATGCCGATCGCAAGAGATCAAGCGATGGCGTGGGACACATTTTCGGACGAGTTTATCAAGGCTGTCGCGATCTTTATCGTGCTCGTCAACGTTGTGAGAACGCGGAAACGACTGATTGGACTAGTCACGATCTCGCTCGGAATTGGCGTTTTTCTCTCTATCGAGACCATTCGGCTCTACATGGCGGGGGAATTTTCGGTCGAAGGCTATCGTGTCGCTATTTCCGAAGTACAAGGCATTTTCGGAAATCCGAACGAGATGGCTTTGCATTTCGTCATGATGATACCCATTGCCATCACACTCGGTATTGCGACCAAGAGCAGTTTGACAAGGCTCGCGTATTTTTCGACGGCGGGGCTTTTTCTCGCGGCGACTCTGTTTACCCAGTCACGAGGCGGTTTTCTCGGTCTGATAGGTGTTGCTGCCGTACTTGTCTGGAAACTGGGTCGCAAAAACAGGCTGAACGTTTCACTTGTTTCGCTCGTATTCGGCGCAATTTTTCTGGTAATCGCACCCGGAAACTACGGCCTGCGGCTGCTGTCGATCTTCTTTCCATCGCTCGATCCCGTCGGTTCGGCCGGAGCAAGACGCGAGGGTTTGATAACCTCGCTGATCGTCACGGCCCGCAATCCGTGGGGCATCGGCATTGGAAACTCGCCGGTTTTCGGAGCCCACAATTTGCAGACGCATAATGCTTACACACAAGTTTCTGCAGAACTCGGGATCTTAGGCCTTTTGGCATATCTTGTTTTTATGGTGAGCCCGTTCCGTAAGCTCGGTGCGATCGAGCGAACCTTGTTCGACGCCGACGATCACAACTGGTTTTACTATCTTGCCATAGGGCTCCAGGCCAGTATTATCGGCTATATGGTGTCAAGCTTTTTCGCGTCGGTCGCATACAACTGGTTCATTTATTACCTCATCGCCTATGCCGTGGCGTTTAGACGAATTTACAGTCTTGAGACAGGTGCGACGCAGGATGTGCCGTCGCATTCGCTTTGGAATTTTCAGGAGGCTGAGGCGAAATGATGGGCGGTGCGGAACAGTTGATCTTTTGGACGTGCGTTGGGCTTTTGGCCTACGTCTACGTGGGCTACCCGACGCTTGTTTACATCGTTAGCGTTTTGTTTCCGAAAAGCATAAACACCGCCGCGATCGAGCCTCATGTCACAGTCCTGATCACGGCTTATAACGAAGAAGGAGCGATTAGGGAAAAGCTTGAAAATACTTTGCTTATTGATTATCCGGCGGACAAGTTTGAGATTATTGTCGCGTCGGACGGTTCGACAGACCGGACGGAAGAAATCGTTGGGGAATTTGCTGCCCGCGGCGTAAAGCTATACAGGCAAGAGGGCCGTGTAGGAAAGACGACCACGCAAAATAATGCTCTCGAACGCGCGACCGGGGACATCATCCTGTTTTCGGATGCGACGACTATCTATCAATCCGATGTCTTCCGCACTTTGCTGCCTGCATTCTCCGACGAAAACATCGGCTGCGTTGCCGGCCGGCTCATCTACGTTGACGACGCGGGTACGGGTGTCGGGAAAGGCGTTAAAAGCTATTGGAATTACGAGGTGTTTCTGAAAACTGCCGAGAGTCGAGCGTGCTCGCTGATCGGAGCCTCGGGTTGTCTGTATGCGGTCAGAAAGTCGGCCTACGAACCGATGTATGCCGAGGCGTGTTCCGATTTCCTGATCTGCACGAGCATTTACCGCAAGGGCTTGCGCAGTGTATTTGCACCCGATGCAGTTTGTTTCGAATATACAAACCGAAGTGTCGGCCAGGAGTTGCGAATGCGCGTACGCGTTATCTCTCAGACATTCACCGACCTTTGGCGAAACCGGGACATGCTCAATCCGTTCAAGAGTGGTTTTTTTGCTATTGAATTGATTTCGCACAAAGTTTTGAGATACATCGTTCCGTTAATTTTATTGGTTTTGTTTGCGGTCACGGTCGCGCTGGCTCCGTCGTCTACATTTTTTGTTATCGCTCTCTCGCTCCAAGTGTTATTCTACTTATTGGCGCTGGCTGGATGGCTGGTGGAACTCGCCGGAAAACGCCCCAGCATCCTCGCAATGCCGCTATATTTTGTGCTCGCAAATCTCGCCTCAGCAGTCGCGTTTTACAAATTCCTCCGCGGCGAAACCTATGCCCAGTGGGAGCCCATCCGCTAATCCCGCACAATTAAAATGTCGAAAAAGAAATCTAAAACCAAAACCGTAAAGAAACAAATCGGCACCAATGTTTTCGCGAAGCCGCCGAAGATTTCGGTTATTATACCGGCCTATAAATCGGCCGACTATATTTGCGAAACGCTCGAATCCGTCATCGGGCAAAAGTTTCGAGATTTCGAGATAATCGTTGTCAATGACGGTTCGCCGGACACGGTGGAGTTTGAACGGGCGATCGCGAATTATTTAAAGGAAATCGTTTACATTAAACAACCAAATGCCGGAGCCGGAGCGGCCCGCAACACCGGCGTCGAAAACGCTCGCGCCGACATTATTGCATTTTTGGATAGTGATGATGTGTGGCTGCCAGACTTTTTATCGTCTCAACTTGTTTTTCTCGAACGCAACGACTTCGATATGGTCTATTGCGACGCGGCAATGTTCGGGATGCGCTCGGCGTATCGCAAAAATTATATGGATACCGCTCCGTCGACGGGCGCGGCAAATTTTGAGAGCATTCTCGATTTTCGATGCAACGTCATTACTTCCGGCACTATGGTGAAAAAGCAGACTGTCATCGAGGCCGGGATGTTTGAGACCGAGCGCGTGCGTGCGCACGATTTTCACCTGTGGTTGAGGATCGCGAAAAACGGAGCCAAGATCGGGTATCAACGTAAACAGCTTCTCAAATATCGCGTCCGTGTCGATAGCCTCTCGGGTGATTCGATCAGCCGAGTAGAACGGGAGCTGGACGCCTTTGAACGCGTCCGCCGGACTATCGAACTTACAGACAAACAAGAGCAGATCGTCGAGCGTCGCATCGCCGGTCTCGAAGCGGATCTTGCGGTAGAACAGGGCAAGGTATTCTTACTTGACGGCGATTTTCCCGAAGCAGCGGTCGCTTTTCGGGTCGCAAACCGCCATCGCAAGTCGTTAAAATTAACCGTTATTTTGTGGCTAACAAAGCTCGCCCCGAAAGCGTTTCTAAAATTCTATGCAGTTCGCCGCTCAGCCGAGATCGAGTTTGTGCCTCAAAAAAACTGAATTCACCAGATCTGTTCAAGACGTGACGAAATTGACTTCGCCATGGATTAGCGTAACAATGTCGTTTGTTTGAGAGTATTAGCGTTTTAGGCGTCGTCTTTTCACGAGGCGGCCAAAACGGGTAAGTCGGGTGAGATTCCCGCACGATCGCGTCACTGTGATGCGATTTTGGATTGGGGATTTTAGATTTTGGATTGACGAGTATCCGAAATCGAAAATCATAGATCCAAGATCGAGAAGTCAGGATTCCTGCCTAAAAACGCCAATTTGCCAGGTGAGATGTTTCGCGTCAAAACATCGCAGGCAAACACGGTGAATTTAACAAAACGCCTTGTTTTTCTGGTCGATGAATGTCGACGCGGGGAAGCGGGGCGTTTTTGCGTTAGTGATGGGTTATGAGTGATGAGTGATGAGGGATGAGGGATAAGAAAAACGGAGCGATTGTATCTGTGATTCTGGCGGCGCTGGCTTTACTGACGGCGTGCCGGAGCGGCAGCGTGCCGTCCGTCGGCCAGGTTGAGACCGGGACGCCACAAGAATCGCCGGCAACAAGGCCGATGCGACGCGTAACAGACGATCTCGAGCGCGCGTTTTTAGTGCCGACAAAAATCACTCGTGTCATCAGCACGGCTCCGAGCGTGACCGAAATGATCTTTGCCGCAGGTGGCGGCGACCGTCTGGTCGGCGTGACGACATTTTGCAATTACCCCGAAGAGGCGAAATCTATCGCCAAGATCGGCGACACAATGACGCCCAACATTGAGACTATCATCGCGCTCAAGCCGGACGTCGTTTTTGTCTCGACCGCATCGCAGATCGAGGCGTTTATGAAGACGCTCGAAGCCAACGGGATCGCTGTGTATGTGACGGACCCGCAGTCGCTCGAAGGTGTGATTCATAATCTCGATCAACTCGGGATAATGTTCGGCACCGATCAAAAAACCAAACCCTTGATTGAAGACATACAATATCGCAGCATGCGATTAAGTGTCTTTACTCTTCAGCGCGATGAAACGCCCGCTGAGTACGAGGAGCGAGTCAGGCCAGTCCGGGTTTTTGTGCAGATATCAAAGGAGCCTTTATTCTCGGTTGGGAAAGATTCGTTCGTAACCGAAGTTATCGCACGAGCCGGAGGGAAATCTGTAACGGAGACGGTCGCGACTTCTTATCCGAAACTGAGTAAGGAAACGGCGTTAGCGCTGCAGCCGGAGGTCATTTTCTTGTCGGCGAGTGACGACAATCGCGAACCGAACGAAGTTTTTAAGAATTCACCTGCGGTGAAGAACGGGCGCTTTTACCGCATCGACGCCGATATTTTGTCGCGTCCGGGACCTAGGCTTGTTGATGCGTTGGAGCAGATCGCGAAGTACCTTCATCCGGAGAAATTTAAGTAGATTTTAACCGCAGAGACGCAGAGACGCGGAGGCGCGGAGAAGGCGAGAATAAGGAAGATGGCCGAACGAAAAGCGAAAATTAGATCACTCTCTGCGTCTCTGCGTCTCGGCGGTGTATTGCTTTTGATTTTGGTCATCGTACTTATTTTGGCGGCGATGTTGGGTGCGGAGCGGCTGCCTTTGTTCGACTTGAACGAGCAGCAACAGTCAATACTTTATGACATTCGCGTGCCACGAATTTTGTTGGGGGCGTGTGTCGGTGCGAGTTTGGCGGTCGCTGGTGCCGGGTTGCAATCGCTGCTCAGAAATCCGCTGGCTGAGCCTTATTTGCTTGGTGTCTCGAACGGCGCGGCTTTAGGTACGATGCTTGCGTTTGTATTTTTTCAGAGTCTTGAGATAACACGTCCGCTGCTCGCGTTTGCTGGAGCGGGACTCGCGACCGTCGCCGTATACCGGATGGCGAAAAGCCGGGCGGGAATGAATGTCGAGCGGCTCGTGTTGTCGGGCGTGATAGTGACGACGTTCTTGTCGTCGGTGATCGTGATGCTGACGACCTTGCTCGACGCTGCGAAGCTGCGGAGCTTCACGTTTTGGCTGCTCGGTGACCTGTCGCAGGCGTCGCTAAACGGCGTTTATCTGAGTCTCGGCGCAGTCATTATTGGCACCATCATACTGATGTCTCAGGCCCGCGCACTCAATCTAATGATGGTAGGCGAACGTGATGCGTTCGATTTTGGGGTCGAGGTCGGGCGGGTGCGGATGCTGGTTTTTGGAGCGTCAAGCCTTGTCGTCGGCGCGGCTGTAGCGGCAAGCGGTTCGGTCGGTTACGTTGGGCTGATCGTGCCGCATCTCGTGCGGCTAACGGTCGGCAGCGACAACCGACTTGTCGTGCCGTTCTCAGCAATCGCAGGAGCGATATTTGTTGTTTTTGCCGACACGGTCGCGCGAACGGCGATCGCGCCGCGCGAATTGCCCGTCGGAGCTGTAACGGCGCTGATCGGCGCTCCGATGTTTATTTATTTATTACGGAAGAATTAGCGGAGAGAACCACCCCGTCAGCCGAGACGGCTGCCACCCCTCCTTCGTAAGGAGGGGAGCTTTAGAAGATGCTTGAGGTTAGAGAAATTTCAGTAAATTATGGCGAGCGGACGGTTTTGGGCAACGTGACGCTTGATCTGCGCGACGGCGAGATCATTGGGCTACTCGGGGCGAACGGCGCCGGTAAGACGACGCTGATCAAAGCTCTCAACGGAACGCTGTCGGCCTCCAAGGGCAAGGTCAACATCGACGGGCGATCGATCGCCGGGATGTCCCGCCGTGAGATCGCGAAAAATATCGCCGTCGTCGCACAAGAAAATGAGACGAGGTTTCCGGTAACGGTTTTGGAATTTGTGCTGTCCGGCAGGTTTGTCCACGGCAATGCATTTGGCTGGGAGACCGAAACGGATGTGGACTTTGCAAACAAGGCTTTGGCTGATTGCGATTTGGCCGGATTCGAGATGCGCCTTATGAATCATCTCTCAGGTGGCGAGCGGCAGCGGGTTGTGCTTGCGAGGGCTCTCGCAGCCGGAGCAAAGATTCTGCTATTAGACGAGCCAACGGCGAATCTTGATCTGGCCCATCAGGCGATGATGTTTCGACTCGTGCGAAGACGCTGCGAGGAGTGCCGCTGTTCGGCGATCGTCATTACTCACGATCTCAATCTCGCGGCTGAATTCGCTGATGAAATTATTATGCTGAAAGATGGGCGGATCGCCGCAAAGGGCGCACCCACAGAGGTCTTGACGGCTGAAAATATCAAGGGTGTTTTCGGAGTGAATGTTTTGCTGGATGAAAATCCGGCAAGTGGGAACGTTCGGGTGACGAGCGTTTATTGAATATTAGCCACGAACAAACACGAACAGACACAAACGAAGCAGTTCCACTTTCGTGTTGTTTCGTGTTTGTTCGTGGCTAGAATGGGCAAGCGATGCAAAGGAAGTCCGTTGAAAGGCCGGCACTGCCCACGCAACAGTTAGCCGAATGCGGATTTCGGAATGGGGAATGTGGAGATTTTAATTCCGAATTCCCAACTCCTAATTCCAAATTCGACGAGTCTGGAACTTTGCTCGTTTGCCGGGGCTTAAACCATTCTGCGTGTGGGCAGAAGAGGAAAAAATATGAAATATCTATTAATACTTTGCATCAGCTTTGCATTTGCAATTTCAACTTTTGCACAAAACACCGGGACTGTCTCTGGAAAGATTACTTTCGTAAACAAAAATCCAACCCCACTGACGATCCTTTTGAAGAAGGACGGACGCGAAGTTCGTTGCGTCGAATCTGATATAAGTGGCGCGTATGTGATCAGGAACCTGAGCGACGGACTTTACGAAGTATCGGTTTTTCATGGGCAGAACCTTGTGCCGGGTGGCGGGGCTCGGATGATCTCGATCAATGACGGCCGGGCGGCTGTCGTCGATTTTGCTCTGGATTTTTTCTGGTCTACTGCGCAGCCGGGGCCGTTTCCAATCCGCGAGACTGTTACGGTGTCCGCTGGGCAAAGCCAAACGATCGAGCAGGTTTCGAAAACAGTCGACGTGATCTCGGGACAAGAGATGCGGGAGCGGGCGGATTTTTCGCTCATCGAAACTTTGCGGACGATTCCGGGTTTTCGCGTTGCACAGCTTGGTGGTTTTGGGCGAACGGCGAATATTAAAACGCGCGGACTTCGCAATCAAGACACGGCCGTGCTGATCGACGGAATTCGCTTTCGCGATCCGGCAGCGATAACGGGCGATGCGTCGCCGTTTTTGAGCGACTTTACGCTGACAAGCGTCAGCAAGATCGAGGTCTTGCGTGGCTCGGGATCGTCACTTTACGGCACGAACGCGATCGGCGGCGTTGTCGATTTTCAAACGCCGACGACACAACAGGGAACGCACGGCCAGATCGCGGGAGCGTTTGGCGGGCTCGGGCTCGGACGTTTTCGGGGTAATATTTCGCACGGGCTTGATAACGGAAGATTCGGCATCAATGCCGGTTTATCGCGCACCGTCTATACCAAAGGCATCGACGGCCAGGACGACGCACACAATACCAATTTTCAAACGCGCTTCGATGCAAATCCATTTGCGAAAACCGAGATCTCGGGCCGCATCTTTTTCTCCGACGCGGATGTTCGATTAAACGTAAGTCCCGACACGCTGGGCACATTACCGCCAAGCACGGCGACGATAATTGACGCGCTGCCGGGCGTTAATTTCACTCCTGACCTGAATGATCCCGACGCGACGCAAAAGTCTCGATTTTTTATCGGTCAGATCTCAGTCAATCAGACCATCACAAGCGACATCGTTGTGAGCGGTTATTATCAGGGATTAACATCGCGACGGCGAAACGTGGACGGGCCCTTGGGGCCAGGCTATCAGAGCGCGTACACGAGCATATTCGACGGGCAGATTCATGCGGCGAATTCGCGCGTGACCTGGACGGCCGGCGGTAAGAACACTCTGACGGCCGGTTACGAATACGAGTTTGAGAAATTTGGCTACGACGGCAGTACGCCGTCGGGAACGAGTAATTTTTTCACCCGGACGCGCCAGTCGAGCAATACATTTTACGTTCAGGATCTCGTAAGCCTGGACGACGGCAGGCTGCAATTTGCCGGCGGTTTTCGTGCACAGTGGTTTTCGCTAAAGCGTCCGCAGTGCGGCACCTTATCCAGTTGTCCCAGAGCGATCGATAACACGACTTCGCCGCCGGCGTCATACACGGGCGATGTTTCGGCTGCGTATTATTTTAGAAGAAGCGGAACGAAACTTCGCGCTCATGTCGGCAACGGTTATCGCGTGCCGTCGCTGTACGAAAGATTCGGATCGTACTTTTTCTTCGGAGCGTTTTTCCCGCTCGGCAATCCAGGGCTAAAGCCCGAGCGTTCGCTTGGACTCGACGGCGGCATCGAGCAAAATATCTCGAACGGTAGGGTCAAGCTGACGGCGACCTACTTTTACACCAAGGTCAACGACGAGGTCGCATATCTCCCGACAGACGATTTTGGAGCGCCGTCATATTACAACTTTGACAAGCATTTCTCACGCGGCGCAGAGATCAGCGCAAAACTCCAACCGTTCGACGCGACCGACATATTTGCTTCGTACACTTTTACAAACAGCGACGTACGAAACTTTCGTCGGCCCCCTTTTCCGGTTGGCCCGGTTTCAAGTTCTGATCGCAAGGCGTATGGCATTCCCGATCATCAATTCACCCTTGTCGCGACACAGCGATTTGGCAAGGCTTGGATCAATTTCGACTTTCTTGCAACCTCAACATATCTCGCGCCGATCTTTAGCAACTCGAATTTTAACACGTATATTTATCGCTTTAAGGGCAACCGAAAAGGCGATCTGACGGCGGGTTATACGTTTGGATTTTCGAAAGATCAGCGCACACTTAGGATTTACGGAACGGTGGAAAATGTTTTCGATCAGGAATATTACGAGAATGGTTTTCGGACAGCCGGAGCGACGGCAAGAGTTGGGATGACATTCGGATTTTAGTGGTGCGTGTTTCACGGGCATAACTGTTTTGTGTTATTTGCATCAAATATCGTGGTAATATTTGGAAACCGGAGAACATTAAGCTATGAGATACCGAATTGCTTTTTTGACCT
Source organism: Pyrinomonadaceae bacterium (assembly GCA_036802885.1). GTDB lineage: Bacteria > Acidobacteriota > Blastocatellia > Pyrinomonadales > Pyrinomonadaceae > OLB17. Next base: position 6,941 of record DAIRVI010000017.1, on the reverse strand, counting down.
GTATCATTCTGACGGCGGCGAGTTTGCTGAGTGCACAGTCGAAACCCATTACGAATGCCGATCTTGAAACGTATAAGCAAAACCGTCTGAAAGCAGAACGAGAGTACCGCGAAAACTATGCAAAATGGGGTTTTGCGTCACCGGAGGAGCTCGACCGCCGACGCGAAGAGAGCCGTGTTGCTACCGAGCAGCTTTCGGCCAAGCTTCGGGCGGAAAGGCTCGAACGCGAGCGGGTCGAGGCTCAAGCGACGGCAAGTGCTCAATATGCGGTGGCGTTGGCGCGAGCGTCGCAGGCTCGCGAGCCCCAGTATACTGAGCCGTCATATTTCTGGTCATATTATTACGGCCGTCGTCACCGCTATCCGATGGTGCATTGGCCGGTTCAACAACAAGGCTATATTGCGGGCGGGCAATTTTGGCCGACAGGTTCGATAGCAAAGCCGCAGCCGTTGTGGGTAAGGCCACGACGTTAATTTATGAAACAAGGTTGGGAAGCAGTGATCGGCATGGAGATCCATGCTCAACTTGCGACGGATACTAAGATCTTTTGTTCGTGTGCGGTCGAGACGGGCGGCGAGCCCAATTCAAACACCTGTCCGACCTGCCTTGGACTGCCCGGAGCATTACCGGTGCTGAACCGCCGAGTGATTGAATTGGCTGCAAAGGCGGCGCTCAGCTTAGGCCTCGATATACAAGAAACATCCATTTTTGCCCGCAAAAACTACTTCTATCCCGATTTGCCAAAGGGTTATCAGATCTCGCAATACGATAAGCCTTTCTCGGCGAATGGCCAACTTACGATAATGACCGCGGAGCGCGATGAGAGCGGCCATGCGAAAGACTGGAAGCCGATGTCGATCCATATTCAACGGATGCACCTCGAGGAGGACGCCGGGAAGAATGTTCACGAAGGCTTGCCGGACGTCGATAAATACTCGTACATCGATCTTAATCGCGCCGGAACGCCGCTTGGCGAGATCGTCACTTCGCCTGATTTTCGTACGTCGTGGCAGGCGTATGATTATGTCAACCATGTCCGCCGGGTATTGCAATGGGTCGGTGCGAGCGACGCCGATATGGAGAAGGGAAACCTGCGATGTGAGGCGAACGTGTCGGTTCGAAAGGTCGGCGAAACTGAATTCAGGAACAAAGTTGAGTTGAAAAATCTCAATTCGGTCCGCTTTATGCAAAAGGCGATCGAGTTTGAGATCGACCGTCAAATTGCCGCTCACGAGGCGGGCGAACCTGTAAATCAAGAATCTCGATTATGGGACGAGAAGAATAACCAGACGCGGTTTATGCGTTCAAAAGAGGACGCCCACGATTACCGGTATTTTCCTGAGCCTGACCTGCAGCCTTTGACGATTACATCGGCATTTATTGAAACCGTTAAGGCTCAAATGCCGGAGCTGCCGGATGTGATGCGCGATCGATTTATCGACGTCTATGGACTCAACTTCTCGGATGCGTCCCAGCTCGTCGCCGACATCGAACTCGCCGAGTATTTTGAAAAGACGGCACGAATAACCGCTAATCCCAAACTTTCAGCTAATTGGATCTTAGGCGAGTTGACGCGTGAGCTTAATAATTCAGGAAAATCGGCCGGTGAGAGCCTTTTGACGGCCGAGGATCTTGCTGAGCTGATCCAGACGGTCGAATCGGGCTCGATCAACAATAATCAAGCCAAAGAAGTTCTCGTGGAGATGTTTGCCACGGGAAAAACCGCGCCGGACGTTATCAAAGAGAAGGGCTTCGAGCAGATATCGGACACCGCTGCTATCGAGAAGATAGTCGACGAAGTGATCGCATCAAATCAGGCGAACGTCGACGCATATCGGGGCGGTAACGACAAGCTGTTTGGATTTTTTGTTGGGCAAGTGATGAAAGCATCTCAGGGAAAAGCAAATCCGAGGATTGTGAATGAGTTGCTTCGGTCTCGACTGTAAAGACTGGGGAGATAGAGATGATACTACGACTTCAGGTATTGGTTTTAGTCTTGATGAGTGTTCAGGGTGCTATCGGCCAGAGAGTTCCGGTATTGCCTCCTGAAATGGACCCAAAATATCAGTCAGAATCAGAAAAGATTGAGGCTGCTAGTCGTAATATTAAAAATTTGGCTGTCCGGACAGTTCACGATCGATTGCCTGCAAATGTTCAGGCGATGTATCGCAAGCCTTCGAAAAAGGATTTGGAGGTTTTGAAGCCGTCGCAGATTGTGTTGGACGCCTATGCCGAGTTCTTAAAATTACCGGATACGGGAATTTTTAAACTAAATTCCGATGTTCGGTGTGCACAGAACACGGAAGTTGTGAATGTCGATGAAAATTGCTCTAAGTACAAAATTCCAGGTGGCGGGACGGCATACTCATTCCGATTCAACAGCCATCGAATTCTCAGACTGTCGGATCTGATCCTGCTAAAGGACGTGATTAAAAGTGACGGTGCATTGCAGCAAGGGATCATGACAGATCTTGGCGACATTCCGATTCAGAATGTCGATTTGGCCACACCTGGCCTAAAATATCTGGTCAGCTTTAAGCCGGCCGGCGATAAGAACGAGATGGAGATGATGGATCGTCAGTTAGTAGCAGGAATCGAATCTGACGGTTTTGTATATAGCATCGGCTTCTATGCGAAGTTAAAGCGAACATTCGTATTGCGGTCAATCGCCTTTCGAGGCAGTCTAACACGGACCCAAAATGGTGCTCCGTACGATGAGTTGTTATTCGACAAAAGGCAAGACATCCTGGTCGTCTTCAGAGTGTTGGATATAGATTCCGAAGGAAATGTGACGATAGTTTGGAAGGCACTATCGCGTCGCGATTCTCCGCGGTTAAAGAGTTAAAAAAATAGCTACAGCAGGGATTTTCAAGATTGATGGCGAACAGATCGGCAGTAGTTACGGGTGGAACCAAGGGGATCGGTTACGCGATCGCTGAGAGCCTGGCGAAGTCGGGTGCGAGTGTTTTTATTTGTGGGCGAAGCCAGACGGAGGTTGACTCTGCAGTCGGGCGGCTCGCCGAATTGGGGATAGCTGCGGGTACGGTTTGCGACGTCCGCGAAGAAGTTCAGGTCAAACAGATGCTACAGGCGGCCGAGGTAGCTTTCGGCGGTATCGATATACTTGTCAACAATGCCGGAATGGGGATTTTCGGTAAGACCGTCGAGGAGATTTCCGGCGATGAGTTCCGTCAGACGCTTGAGACTAATCTTTTCGGCGTGTATTATGCCTGTCATTACGCGATCCCACTCATGAAGAAACGCGGCGGCGGTTACATTTTCAACATTTCGTCGCTGGCCGGACAGAATGCACATCCCAAAATGGCGGCCTACAATGCGTCAAAGTTCGGCTTAAATGGATTTTCTGAGGCGCTGATGCAAGAGGTGCGACACGACAATATCAAGGTCAGCTATATTTGTTCCGGCAGTGTAAATACCTTTTTCGGCGATGATACGCCAACCGAAGCAAAAGCCTGGCAGCTGCAGCCGGAGGACATTGCGCAGGTTGTTATGGATCTGCTTGCGATGAATTCGCGTGCACTTCCAAGCAAGGTCGAGATCAGGCCGAGCCGACCGCCGAAAGCTTAAACCGTGAGAATCTGGCAGAAATCTTCTAAAACGCGTTCCATTTCCTTTTTGCTGAATGGCTTAACGATATAATCCAAGGCCCCGAGGTTGAGTGCTCTTTGTCGATGTTCATCGGAATCGAGCGAAGTTACCATGACGACCGGAATATGACGAAACCTTTCGTCCGCTTTTAGATATTTAAGAAATTCCCATCCGTCGATCTGAGGCATTTCGACATCCGATAGGATCAAATCGGGCTCACTTGCACCAGAGAGCAATAGCTCCAGGGCTTGGGTTCCGTCGTTTGCTGTGATTACGCTCAGTCCCGAACTCTTAACGAGCTTTGCCGTCTGATGACGGATGCTGGCGCTGTCGTCGACGACCATCACCAGCGGCTGCACAGTTTCGAGCGGGTTGATCCTTGCGTCAACGAGTTGAATTTCCTCGGATTCCTTTTTAGGTTTTTTACCGGCAAGCGGCATAGAGATTGTGAAAGTCGTCCCGTGCTGCGGTTCGGTCTCGACCGTTACGATGCCGCCATGGCTCTCGACACTCTCTTTCACAATACTCATTCCGACGCCGCGCCCCGCGTTGAGGTCGATCTTGGCTGCCGTTGTAAGGCCGCGATCGAATATCAGCATCGTTGCCTCGCGGTCGTCCATCGAGGCTGCGACGTTGCTGTCGATGATTCCGCTCGCGACGGCTTTTTCTTTTAACTTGGAGGTCGAAATTCCGCTTCCGTCGTCCTTAACAGCCAAGGTGATCGAATCTGCACCGCTTTCGACACGGATGATGATTTTTCCGCATTCCGGCTTGCCAATCATACGCCGCGTTTCCGGCGATTCGATACCGTGGACGACGGCGTTTTTTATCAGATGAACGAGCGGTTCGATAAGCGCGTCGATGATCTGAGTATCGATCTCGATGTCGCCGTTCTCGATCTCGACGGCTGCTTTTTTGTCCTCATCGATACAGGTCACGTGGACGGCCCGACTGAGACGTGTTTCCAATGTGCCAAATTTGACCATCCGGATACGTAGCAGTTTGGCATGCATGCTCTCACTTAAGCGGCGACCGACTTCGATGAGTGAGGTGAGTCTCTCATACTGAGCCATGTAATCAACCGCCTCGCGATCAAGCTCCGTCATTCGATCGTTAATCTCTGACCGGTTTTCAATTAGGCTGCGTGAAACGTCCAAGAGGTCGTCGAGCCTGTCAAGCGATACACGAACAATAGGAGCAGAGGCCGTCTTCGCCGTCTCGACGCGGGTCGTCTCCGATACAATTGCATCGTTCGGCGGATGATTTTCGTGACTATTATCGTGGCCGTTCGACTCGATGTCGCGACCGAGCGAAAGCCATGACATTACGTCGCCGTACTTCGATTCAAGATCGGTGGTGTTCCCGTCTACGTGCTTCTCGGCGACGATTGCATGAAGGCGTCCGGCGGACATATCGAGAAAATCGATCACCTCGGGCACGGCCTCTCGCCGCATTTCGACCATCTTATCGAGAAGGTCTTCCATTCGGTGCGAGATCTCGGACGCTGCTTTCAGCCCGATAATTCCAGCTGCCCCTTTGAAGGTGTGAGCGTGACGGCGAATGCTCCAAAGTGCCTTTTGATCGCCAGGCTCGTTTGAAAGTACGCGAAGATCGTCAGCGATATTAGCAAGTAGCTCGTCGGCTTCAGACCGGAAAACATCAAGCGTTTCCTCATCGATTTCAAATTCTTCCGGACCATGATCTAAGTCGACACCCGCCGCCGGTGCCAATTCGTCGAATGACGTATCAACAAAATTCGCGACATCGGATAGAAAAGGGTCTACCTCAAGTGGAATGTCAAAGAGTGCCGCTTCGATCGACGCGACAATATCCAGAGCGTCGTAGACATCTTTAATGGGACATTCCTTTTTCAGCGCAAGCTGATTGAGCGAGGCCTCACAATCATCCACGAGCGCAGTGATTCCCGGCAACCCGATCCCGGCCGCACCGGTGTTAAGACGATCGAGATTACGCAGCGGGATCGAAAGCTCAGACAGATCACCCGTTTGGGCGAGGATAAGCAAACTGCTCCGCACCGATGCCAGATCGCGTTCGGCGGCATTAATGAATAATATTAGTTTTTCGCGGTCCATTTGTGCCGCAGAGAATTTTTTGTTGGGTAGATCAACCTACTTGTGCATCTTCGGGCAGAAGGTAAGTTTCAAGAGCTTTCATTAGCGTTTCCGGGCCGAACGGTTTTGTGACATAGCCTGTTGAGCCAGCCAATCGTCCCCGAACCTTGTCAAAGAAACCATCTTTTCCTGAGATCATTACGACCGGGATATCCTTTGATTCGGGATTTGCACGGATGTGTTTGCAAACTTCATAGCCATCCATTCTCGGCATAGTGATGTCGAGCAGAACCAGGTCTGGTCGGCTTTCTGCCATACGTTCCAATGCATCGACGCCATCGACCGCGCACACCACGTTATGACCTGATTTTTCGAGCTTGCCTGAGATCAGCTTTCGCACTGTCGGACTGTCGTCGACAACAAGGATCGTCTTGCCTTTCGGCATTGCGTCGTGGACCTCTTCCTGACGACGCGTTTCCTCAATGCGGATCGCGATTGCATTTACCTGGCCCGACAGGATCACATTGTTCGGGTTTAGCCTCGACGCTTCCTGAAGGAATTTTAATCCGGATTCATAATTATGCAGATTGAAATAGCCTATGCCGAGGGCGGTCAACTCGGTTTCGGAGCATTCGCGCAAATTCCACTCGGCTTCCATCTGCGTAACCGCTTCCTGTATGACTTCACGTTTAGCGCGCGAGTTGGACATCAGCGACTCGATGTCCGAAAGCGTCAGCGTTGCCTGGCACGAGGTGCACTCAAAGGCCTGCGGATCGTTGTCCGCGGAGCAATACGGGCAGGCAAGTCCCGCACTCTGGGCCTCGACCTGCGGTTGATCATCTGAGGACAGTTCAACGTTCTCGACGGGTTGTTCCCTAAAGTTTACATCGTCGAGGCCAGACAGAATGTCGTCTATTTCGTCATCCTCGGGTGCCAATCTCTCTAGTTCAACATTATGGATAACCTCTTCGACGTTTTCATCGATGCCTTGGTCAGTGGTTGCGGTAAGGCTCTCAACAGCCGATACATCGTCGTCGATGGCTTCTTCGGCTGAGACTGTGTATTCCTCGGTAATATTTTCTACGGCGTCATTTTCTGCGGCATTATCAGATCGTGCCTCGGCCGATTCAACAACATCTTCGCCGGCCTCGTCGACAACGCATTCGACCGCGACCTCTTCGACTTCATTCGCTTCGTAATTTATCGGATCGCCTGATTCGACGTCCGCCTGCTCATCGACTGCACATTCGACTTCTACCG
>DAIRVI010000016.1:25449-38774 GCA_036802885.1 Pyrinomonadaceae bacterium | reverse complement strand
AGATAATATTATTGATGGGGAGCCGTTCATCTCACCTTTGCATCAGAATTCCCAAGATTCGCCGGAATGACGGAAAGCTTCTTTTTATGACACTGCCAATTTGATAAAAGACTCTCGTCCTAGCGTCAAAACTGCCTTCCATATCAACCGTGGCCCAGATCGGGTTTGGTGGCACCCGTTTTCTGATTTGTTTTAGAAGCATTCCCGGATCGTTTAAGCAGTGATGCAGAGGCCGCAGAGTTATATCACTAGCCCATTCACGGTCAATAGCTTTGATAAACCACGCGGGTAAATCGGCAGCCTCATCCTTAATCGGAGTGTCGTCCAGATTTAAACCAAGGTGCCTACTGGCAAGACCGATCGTACAGGTCAGCCAGCGGCGACGGGTTGCGCTAACAGAATTCAAGAACCTGTCCCAATCAAAATCTACCGGACGGTTCGCGATCATGTAATAGACGTCCCAAAGTCTATCCTTACCCCCACCGCCATCGGTTAGCCAATGGACAATGAGAACGCGAAGATGATCTTCGGGCCGAAGCACCCGAATCGTGTCGCCGTCAACGTCTAACAATCGCGAATTCTCAAACAGATCGTCCCATTCGAGCGTGTCGAGGTGACGAAGCTCTTCATGCAGATCGAGCGCAAGCCCTGCGGCTGCCCCAGAATTACAAATCTGATAGGCAGAGGCAAAATCACTCTTGGACACCGCGATATCCATATCGACCGAGGCTCTTGATCTCGATGGCGGATAAAATCTGGCAACGGCTAGACCTTTTATGAGAATCGGTTCTATTCCATGTCGACGGAAGAGTGAAAAGGCCTGGAGCGCTCTGATCTCCTGTGCTTTTATTTGAAGCAGACTCCAGCGGGCTTCATCCGTAAGTTTTACCTTTTGAGCAGGAACTGCGTCTACCACAATGATAAAGAGAGTAGCAAAGGCAAACGATCTTAACTACTACCGAACCCACTGTTTTGGCAATAGATCATCTAATAGGCAGACGCGACCTTATTTTGTTACGGCCTCTTCGGTATATTTAACAGATAAAAGAATGAGCAACAAGAGATCTTTGATCTCTTGTTGCTCCGAAAAACCATTAGGTTGGGAAACTCTTACGGTGCGCAAACACTGACGATGTTGCAATTAAGCGGGTTTGGGCACGTTTGGGCGTTGCAATCCCCAGGGGCAACGCACATACATGAAACTGCTCCCAACGCACTTTGGGGGGCCACAAGCGATGCGATTACCGGCAATGCAACCATCGAAGCCAGTCCAATGGTCTTGAGGACCTGTCTGCGGGACTGGCCCTTAAACCGAGGAGCAATATCGTTTTCCAGCAATCCGTTCTCATTCAACTGATCGATCGCAAGCCATACAAAATCCTCGGTGACCTTTCCACCGCCATTTGCTTCAAACTGCAGCACGATGTCCGTTACAGAGTTACTGCCATTGCAATAATTCCAGACTGAGGCTGCGGATTGATTCAAACAATGGGCCTTGTTGCTATCCAGGTCGTAAACCAGCACTTCGCCGGGCATCTCCTGAACTACCAGCCCATTTTGACGGGCCATCGGGTTATTTGTAGTCATTATCTATTTTCCTCCAAGCAAGCGGGTCTTGCTATACAAAATTTGATTCAGCAATCACAATCGGATCGGTAACGACCTGATCAAAAAAATAAAAACATTTAGGATGATTTTACCCTAATCGACGGTTTTGTCAACAAAATTAAGTAAAGTCCTTGCGAATTTTTCAGCTGGCCCTCTCGAACCAGTGAGGATTGTCGCACGGCTTGCAATTTTATTCAAGACCCTAAACGAGAAATCCGGCTGATATCTAATTGGAAACGTGTATTGTACAAGCTCTAACACCCCTTGTCCGGAGGTTAAGACCGTTGGTGTCCAACGTTTTTTAGGCACGTACTCAGTAAAAAGTATTGTACCCACCGGCAGTGGACCTTTGCCGGAGATGCCGCCGAGCTCGTCGACTGTCAATTGATACGGCTGGTATTTACCGTCGTCAGTTCTCATTGAGAGCAAACGCGGAAACGGATAGACATGGCCATCTTTATCAAAAACAGCAAAGTCGTCAGAATAATATTCCGCGCCGTGTCGAACCAGTTCAGCCACAAGTGTCGACTTGCCCTTAAAACTATCGGCCGGAAGTACGATAGCCTTCCCTTTCCAACCTACTACTCCAGCGTGGAGAAACACCCAGCCGTCAGCGTACTCGGCAATTGAAACCCGAATTATGCTGTCAAAAAAAAGGAGAAATTTTCTGCGTGACCGTCCATGCGTAATTTGTTCCTGATTTCGGATCATACGAATTCTCCCGCTTTTTGTGCAAGGGAATTCGAAGTGAACATCGAATGGACCGTTTTCGACCTCATGCACGTTGTTCAGCAATGACTTCCGGCAAACTTCCGCGGCTGCATCGATAAAATCTTGGTCATTACTCGATATCTCGACCCTTACGCCGTAAGACTCAAATCTGAAAGGTCGAATCGCAGAATCAGTATTGACGCTTTTTGTTGAAATCATAAAAACTCGCGGATTTGCCAAATCAATCGTCAACTTAAATCAAGGCATGGCGTTTGAAACAAATAAATAATAAAACACCGGTTAAGATAGAAATAACCGGCAACACGGCAAAGCGAATATCACCGTAAAATTTGACGGAAATCAAAACTGACAAACTGAGAATCAGAGTTAAAATGCCATAAACAGCCGATACACCTGCGTGTGACATCCCTGAGGTAACCAGTCTTTGATAAAAATGCTCGCGATGTGCGGTCCATAGCCTTCTATCTCGAACAACGAGGCGAACTTTTGTGACAACCGAATCAAACAGAAAGAACCAGACGAATAATGCCGCCGCAAGAGGTAGAATTTTCTTTGAGCTGTCTGCTTCGGCCCTGGCAAGCAGGGGCAATGCGGCAAAAGTATATCCAAAAAAAGTACTTCCAACGTCACCCATAAAGATTTTAGCCGGGCTCCAATTATGCAATAGGAATCCGATACTCGCGGCCGCAACTACTCCGCTGAACAACAATAGAGACGGCATATCGAGAATAATGGATACCGCCAGCCAGCCCAGAGCCGCTATAACAGCCTGAAGACCAGCGATGCCATCGATGCCATCCATAAAGTTATAGGCGTTGACGAGCCATACGATCCAGAGGAACGTTATAACAGCACCTAAAACATCAAACCCCGCTTGGACATGCAAAAATGGCAAATCAACACTTTGCCAATATCCCTTGTCCGCAATTAGTGTGACGGCTGCGGCCGAATGTGCAATGAACCGCCAGACCGCCGAAATCGAATAAACGTCGTCGAGCCAACTTACCAATGTCACCAGAGCTACGCCGAATAGATAGCCCCATGAAAAGGCCTCCGGGAATTGGACGGAGATAATTAGGTAACTAATGAGGCACACTAAGACAACTACGACTCCGCCGCCTCTGGGAACAGGTGTTTCATGCGAACTTCGCTCGTTTGGAAAATCCAAAAAGCCCTTTTTCAAACTCCAACGGCGAAAGAACGCAACGCCAAGATAACTTAGCAGAAACACCGCCGGGATCAGTATCCATCCGATCACTTAGGAGAGTTCCCTCCTGTAATTGTCGATCGCTCTGTCGACGGAGTATTTTTCAAGTGCGGCCTTTCTCGCATTAAGACCCATCACCTTAATTTTATCGCGGTAAGCGTATATTTCACGGATCGCGGCGAGCAGCGACGCCGGGTCTCCCGGCGAAACCCTCCAACCCACTCTATCTTCCTCAATGATTTTGCTCAATTCCGATTCTTCGTCCGTTATCGCCAGGATTGGTTTGCCGGCGGCCAGAATATTGTACGTACGACTCGGCATGGAGACTCCTTTCATTCTTGGGACGAGTGAAACAACCGCGACATCGCACGCGTTTAGGAATACGATCTGCTCGGCGCGAGGCCGAGGCTTAAGAATAGTACAGTTCGTCAAATTTCGTGCGGTGACCGCTTTATTGAGCCAGGGCTCCTTCACTCCCGCTCCAAGAAAGATAAAATGGATGTTCGGGTTCAGTTTCAATTTCGCGGCACACGAAACGATAGACTCGATATCGTTTGGGTAGCCCATGTTACCAGCGTACAAAAAGATAAATCTGTCGGTTAGGCCTAAATCTATCAGCAACTGATTGTCCGAACGCGATTCGGGCCGCAGCGTCTCTAGTTCCGCCCAGTTCTGAATGATCGCGATCGGAATATCAAGTCCCTGGGTCTTCGATTCCAAAAGCTCCTTCATGTCGCGCCCAACCACGATGATCTTGGAAGCATGTTTGTAGAGCCAACGATTGAAGAAATTCAGTGACCTTGCAATAGCGGAAGTGTCTCGGATCTTTCCTGCGGCGATCAGGATCTCAGGATAATTGTCGTGAATAAGCAGTGTATAGCTTGCTCCACGAATCAATGCCGAAAAGGCAGCGATGAAAGGGAGCGATGGTGGAGTTGTGACGACGAGGATAGAATCACCGGCACGGAATCTAAAAAGGCTCTGAAAACAAATCGTCAAGCTCAACGTAACAATGTTGATCAAACGAAAAAAAATAATGTTCTTATTCAGCGTTGTCGCGCGGGCACGAAAAATCTCGGCGTCGTTGAGGATCTCATGGTTTGGGGCGCGCGAACCGCGTTGAGAATAGTTTGGCTGGCCGCACAAGACTTTGACATTGAACGAACCGGTTAACCCTTCCGCGATTCGGGTTAGATAATATCCGGTCGAGGTTTCTTCAGGAAAGTATAGCTCTGAAACGACCCAAAGCGTCCTTTTGTTAACAGCGTCATATACCGGGTGAGTTTCGTTGCCCATTGCTTTATTGAACTTCACCTTCTCCTAACGCTCTGGAAAGAACCCTAGCGGTCGCCTCGTCAGACTCCGGTTTCGCAAGCCATTCGACGGCATATTCCCGTGCCGCTGCCGACATCGTGCGGTAATCGTCATTCTTCATTTGAATGCATTTATTGATCCGATGGATCCAACCATCTGGGTTTTCCAATGGAAGTTGCCACCCTACCCCTCGTTGCTCGATATCCTTCCAAGGCGTATTGTCGGTTGTCAAAAGCGGACAGCCGGCCGCGAGGCTCTCAATCAACACATATCCAAAGTTTTCGTTAAGTGTCGGCAGAACGAAGAACTGATTGGAACACAATCGTTCAAGCCCTTCGGGATAGGAGACTGCTCCGACTACCACAACCTTAATATTTGCAGGCAACCTATCAATTTCGGCCCTGCATTCCCTCCAATATGCCTGGTCTTCCAATGGCCCGACGATCTCCAGTTCTATGTCCGCGCCGTTTATCGTTCGAAGTCGTTCTAGAAAATACTTCAAATTTTTCTTCCGAACTAGCCTCGAAAGGAAAACAAATCGTGCCGAACCCGATTCTTTACGCGGCTTAAGATCAGACGAAAAGTTAGGGAGAATCGTCTTCGGGGTTAAATCTGGCGCAACACATACCGTAACACCGGAGCCAATCGAACGACGTATTTCCTGGACTTCCATCTCGGTAGAAGCTTTCCAAATTACGTCTTTGAACAACCCGACCGTTTTTGCATATCTCAGGAAGATTCTCTTCTTTAAAGACTTGCCCTTCAATGCACCCTGGGAAAGTTCGCCGCACGGTGCAAGCACAACCGGAACATATTTAATGTGTCCTTGCGTGCGAGCCATTAGGAATTTGACGGCCGGTAAACTCATCGCGCTATTTAGAAACACACAATCAGGGGCGACCTGGTTTACGATTTTGGTGATCGTAAGTCTCGTAATATTCCTAGCGGCAACGTAAAATACGCTTGCGTTCCCTACTTGATTCCATTCCCCTGTTTCGACAGTCTTAAATGGGTCGGTATCGCCCTTGCTGTCATAATTTCGCGTAAGTATGAAGAAGTCGTGCCGATCACAAAACCTATCGACCAGATTGGCGACGGTCCACATACCGCCACCGCTTTTCGTGCTCGGAAGATAGAAATCACAGATTATAAGGATTTTCTTTCTTATTGATGGGATTTGACCCACGCTCGAATCTTTCATGAAGTGTGGCGGCGAAGACTGGAATAACCAAGCAAAATCTTGCTAACCGTTTGAGAAACATTGTCGACCATATACTCTCTGGGTGGCGTCCAGCCCGCAGGCTGAGCGATTGCAAGTTCGACCGCGCTTACGATCGAGGCCGACTCAGCACCGCTGAGAATATTGCTGCCGCATTCGATAGTTTCCGGCCGCTCGGTCACGTCACGCAAGGTAATATTAGGGATACCGAATATAGCGCATTCCTCCTGCACAGTCCCGCTGTCGGTTAAGACCGCAAGTGAATTCTTCTCAAGTTTAACGAAGTCAAAGAACCCCATTGCCTTTAGCAGCCTGATACTTGGTGTATTCGGACGCACGCCGTATTTCTCAAGCTTTTCCGCGGTTCGCGGATGAACTGAAACCAGGACGGTTTTTTTGAATTTTGCGGCGACGTCGCCCAAACCGGCGAAAATCTTCTTAAGGCGGTCAGGGCTATCAACGTTTTCGGCTCGATGAACTGTTGCGAGCAGATAATCGAAGGGCTTGACATCGATCGCTTTCATAACGTCACTGGCCTCGATCTTATCGCTGAAATTCTCCAAAACTTCTTTGATCGGATTGCCTGTTACAAAAATACGTTCGCGCTCGATGCCTTCGCGAACGAGATTCTCTTTGCTTCGCTCGGTGTAAGGCATCAAAATCGAACTGCAATGATCTATTAACCGACGATTCACTTCCTCAGGAACCCGGTCGTCGTAGCAGCGATTACCGGCTTCCATATGAAAAACAGGAATTTGCCTCCGTGCCGCAACGATCGACGAAAGTGCACTGTTTGTATCGCCGAGTATTAAAATCCGGTCCGGTTTGTGCGTCTCAAGCACTTCATCGGTTTTCATCAATATCTGGCCGATCTGCTCTCCGAACGTTTTGGAGACGATCCCAAAGTGGACGTCCGGTGTACGTATCTCCAGATCCCGGATAAATACGTCGCTAAGACTCTCGTCGTAGTTCTGGCCAGTATGAACCGTAACGTGGTCGCAATGCTGATCGAGGACCTTTAGCACTAGGCTGAGTCTGATTATCTCCGGCCTGGTGCCGAAAATGGTCATTATTTTCATATATTTAAGTCAGTACTAATCGGTTCACGGAGCAGTAAGAAACTGATTTATCTCGCTGTTCGAACCCTGGAGCAACTGGCGTAGTTCATCGACTGAGAGATTTAAATCCTTTGACGAATATTCGTTGGTCAACGCCGGCTCGAAAACCTGCTCACCTCTAAGCTCCGGGAGAACAGGCAGGATCACATAATAATCTCCCTGTTCAACGGTGCGAAAGCACTCTTCTTCAGACACCATTATCTCGTGAACCTTTTCACCAGGCCGGATGCCCGTAAATTCGATCGGAAGCTTTTTGTTTCCCATGAGAACAGTCGCGACATCCGTAATTTTCGCCGACGCAACTTTGGGTATGAACGTAAGCCCACGTCCGTTACTCGAAACAGCTGCAAAAACGGTGTCGACTGCACGATCCAAGCTCAACAGAAACCTAGTCATTTCCGGCAATGTAATCGTTACCGACTTGTCGTTCTTGATCTGATCGACAAAGAGCGGAATTATCGATCCGCGCGAGGCGATCACGTTCCCGTAGCGAACGCAGTTAAATTGGACGGACTGACAATCGCGGTTTGCCTCGATCAAAACCCTTTCCTGGAGAGCCTTTGTCATGCCCATCACGTTAATCGGTTTGCAGGCCTTATCGGTCGAAATACCAACTACTTTTGTGACCGGCAGATTGTTTTCCCGAATAGCTCGAACGAGGTTTGACGCGCCGAAAATATTAGTTTGAATGGCCTCGAATGGAAAGTACTCGCAAGACGGCACTTGCTTGAGTGCTGCGGCATTAAAGACAATATCCGCGTTGCGCATTGCCGCGACAAGTGCCGAATAATCCCGTACGTCGCCAATTCGGAATTCCAGGAGAGATCGGGAGTTCTGATAGATGACATCGTCCGTTGCGGCTTCGCGATTGAGGAATTCAAGCCGCATGTAATGCTGCTTCGCCTCGTCGCGCGAAAACACCGTGACCTGCGCGGGCGTTCCCATTTCGCCGGTCAAGATACGTTTAACAAGGGTTTGGCCCAATGAACCGGTGCCCCCGGTAACCAAGATTCTCTTACCGTCGAATTTCTTCATTGTCTCCATTCATCGTACGGCGTAGGGTCGGCGGCCATGCGTTCGATCATCGCTTCCCAGGATTTTGGCTTTAGACCGGCCGAGCGTCTGAACTTCTCAGAATTGAGGCTTCGATCTATCTTGAAATCCTCAAAAGGCTCAACCGTAATATTCGCCCCATAAAACTCATTGATAAGTTTAAGGAGATGAAACTTGCTGATTGGATCGCTAGATACATGAAACAATCCGTTTAGCTCTCTTTGATTCAATATCAAGTCAATAATTATATCGGCTAAAACGATGGTTGGAAAGCCGCTGTAAATTGCATTGACAAAACCGTTAACTTTTCCTCCACGTTGGCTCAAAAACCATTCCACAAGACTGTGGCAAGTGGCCAGTTCTCTACCTATTATAGAGGTCCTGAGCGTGAGACAATTTGCGCCAGAAACTTCGCCGAGATTTTTGCTTCGCCCATATAGATCAAGAGCGTTCGCCGCGTCTTGCTCGTTGTAATTTCCCTTACGCCCGTCAAAGACACAATCGGTGCTGATCGAGATCAATCTGAAGTCGAGTTCCCGGGATAATTCCGCGAGGCGATGCGGGAAGATCGAGTTGATTGTAAGCGTAGTGATGACATTGCCAGACGACGGAAGCTGCTTGATGACGCCGACCGCGTTGATTATTACGGTCGGCTTAGCTGTCTCGATCGCCCGGTGGACAGATTCAAGGTCTGTCACTTCGACGCTTTCGATCGTCCGATCACGCTCAAGGATTCCGAACCGCTCGACCTCTAAGAATCTGCCCCTTATTGTTGACCATACCTCGAGCTTTTCACCAAGAACCTGAACAAGCTTGTGTCCGAGCATTCCATTTCCGCCGAAAATCAATATCCGCATAGTGATCAATCAATTCAAGTTGTTGACTTCAAGGCGTCGATCAGTGGTTCGCCTTAAGGCGTCGTTCGCCAGTACTTGCTCATAAAGATCAGCGTATTGTCTGGCAATCTTTTTCGGATCGAACCGTTCGACGTTCCTCAGACCACGCTTAATTAGTTCTTTTCGAAGCTCCGGTTCATTCATTAATTTTAATATGCCGTTTCTTATGCTGGAAATATCGTACGGATCAACCAAAACCGCTCCGCCGCCGGCAATATCTTTCATCGGACTTAGATCGCTTGTGATGACCGCTTTGCTCATCGCTTGAGCTTCGATTATCGGTAGGCCAAATCCCTCGGATGTCGAACAAAAAGCAACGATGTCCGCGTTGCGATACTGCTCAACGATCTCTTTTTCATCCAGGTCGCAAATGTTCTCGTAGCTAGTCTCGTTTGCCTTGAGGGCCTTGATTATCTTATCATCCAGCCGGCCAATAATTCGTAATTTGCATGTCAAACCGTTTAATGCGTGGACCAAATTCGGAACATTTTTGTTGTCCATAGTCCCGATCTGCAATATGGTCGGACATTCACGGTTGAATTGTTTTTCGGGCGCGGAAACATAACCATCGCAGAGCGGATTCTCGATGACGCATATTTTTAGCGGATCTACATTCGTATGAGTGAGCAGATCGATTTTTGTCGCTTCCGAAACCACCGTGACATATTCCAGACGCTTCAGCGGCAGATCGAAAAGCAGTTTCTTGAGTACATAACGCCTAAGGCCTGAGCGCGTGTGCAAGATTACGAGGTCGTGAATCGTCAAGACCGTGGTTCGCTTTGGAAGCAGCAATGCAAGGTAATGAATGTGACCGGTGATGTGATAAATATCAGCCGGTTGTTTACGAAAAAGCACAAGATTTTTCAATATACCGAACAAATTGTTTTGATACAGCATTTGCTGAAAGTCAAAGTCGAATAGACCCTCGGGAAGATGTTTCGCGATCTGCCGGAAAACCCTTTCAATGCTGACGAATTCAGAAGGTTTTCGCTCGAGAAAGAGAATCTTGTGCTTCATCAATATTTGGACGCGTCTTCAGATTTTATGGATCTCGGGTTCCAACATTTGACGCGTTATTGCGGTCGTGCCAACCTGCCCGACGACAAGGCCGGCAGACAAATTCGCAAGAGTTGCGGCTCCGAGAAAATCAATCCCGTCAGCGAGGGCGACGCCCATACAGGCAATCACCGTATCTCCCGCGCCCGTTACGTCGTAGATCTCTTTTGCGGCGGCAACAAGATGTACCGGTTCACTGTCTCTTTGAAAAAGCGTCATTCCATGCTCGCTTTGGGTGATCAGAACCATCGCTAGGCCCAGATCCGCAAGCAGCCGATTTCCCGCGACGTTTACCAGATCGGGCTGATCTACGTCCAGATTACACGCTTCGGCCGCCTCGCGGCGATTTGGCGTTATTAAGGCAGCCCCGGCGTATCGCGCGTAACCTTTTCCTTTCGGATCAACGAGCACCATTTTTCCATGCGACCGGGCGAAATCAATAAGACGTGAAAGCAATGTCTCGGACAACAAACCTTTCGCATAGTCCGAAACGATGACAATATCCGCCTTGGGCAAGGCAAACGATATCTTGTCCCAGACAAGTGCTTGATCCTCTTGAGAAAATTCCACAGTGGTTTCCTGATCGACCCTGACGACTTGCTGGTTATGGGCGATAACTCTTGTCTTGACGCTTGTCGGACGTGAAGAACTTCGGACGAGGTACTCTGAGGAAATGTTCAAATTGCCGAGGAGATTGACCAGCGTATCGGCTTCATGATCGGTGCCCACACACCCAACCAAATATGCGGTAGAACCGAGGCCGACGATGTTGGCGGCAACATTGGCGGCTCCGCCAGGAGCAAATGTACTCCTCTCCAGATCTACCACTGGCACCGGGGCTTCGGGGGAAATTCGCTTGACACTTCCCCACCAATAGCGATCAACCATTATGTCACCAACTACCAGTATTCCTAGGTTCGCAAATCTATCCAGGTTGCTCATTTTTTTTGGAATTGGGCTCAGCCCAAGCTCTCAGAGTAATGCGCATCTACAAATTCACACCAAATATGGGCGATTGTGATATGAGCTTCTTGGATACGGGCAGTACGTTCTGACGGCACGGCGATACACGCATCGCATAGGCCGGCCAGCTTCTTACCCGTTGCTCCGGTCATCCCGACGACCTTGCAACCTTTTAATCGGGCGGTCATCAACGCCGAGATCACATTGCTCGAATTCCCACTAGTGCTGATCGCGATCAGACAGTCACCCGCCTGGGCGAGCGCCTCGATCTGCCTTGAAAATACACGGTCGAAATCGTAATCATTCGTGATCGCAGTCAAAGCGCTCGTGTCCGTAGTCAAAGCGATCGCCGGCAACGCCACTCGTTCCGCCTCATACCGTCCGACGAATTCCGCGGCGATATGCTGCGCGTCGGCCGCACTGCCCCCGTTGCCGCACAAAAACACCTTACGGCCGCTTTCAAATGTCTCGAGAATTAGTTTGGCACAGGCCTCTATCTCGCCCGTCTGTGTGCGTAGAATTGTTTGGAGCACCGAAATATGTTCATTAAGAGACGATTCGGTTGATGTTTTCGCCGTTAATGACTGCATCGCTGAAATGTTCTCAAGACCCCGTATTTTCTCAATCAAAGCGGTCGATGAGAAACCATCCTTCAATGGTAGTGAAAACACCTCGCCGCCGGTTGCCCTCACGAAATCCGCTCCGATTATCTCATCGATCTTCCAATCGCCACCTTTTACGAGGACGTTGGGCCTTATTTCCTCAATGAGTTTTTCGGGCGTTAGTTCGTCAAAGATTATAACTTCATCGACTACCCTTAGACCGATAAGAAGCGCTTTACGATCGTCTTGCCCAACAAACGGCCTATCAGCGCCTTTCATCATCCTGACTGACGCATCGCTGTTTATGCCGACGATCAGTCTCGTCCCGAATCCGCGCGCGCGCGTCAGAAGATCGATATGTCCCGCGTGAACGATGTCGAAACATCCGTTTGTAAATACGATCTTTTCCATAAGCCAGCCATCATTATCGCATCCGTCGAAGCCTAAATGTTTGATTATCCTCCTCCACGCCCACCAGTGAAAAATAGATCATATCTTTCTGTTTGTTCGCAAACGGAAAATGGATTGTGCCGAACATAAACAAAGTTGGATGCCAGAGATCCTTTTTGAACTTAATTACTTCTTGACAATTACCGTCCGGATCGACGTGCCAAAGTGACGCAACATTTTCGTCTTGGCTCGGTGCGTTCTCGGCGGTTGTTGTAAAGAATAAATCATCGCCTATTTGTTTGGAATAGAAAACCGTTCCGCCGACTTTGCCAAGGTTCTGTCTTTCCAAGGATTTTCGATTGACCCGAAAAATATGATTTGTGCGAAATTCCGCGTCCGTTCCGTAATAAAAATGATCGCGGTCGAACAATATGCTCACGGCCCGCCACGTTTCGTCGCCCTGGCCAACCGTCTCCGTTGTTTTGAATCCATCAAAGGAACGTAGCACTCGGCATTCGCTTTCGCTGTCGCCGGTAAGACAAAAGATAGATTGCGTAAAATCATCAAAGTAAAGACCGTGAATGTGTTTTATCGATCCGCGCGGAAAGATGTAGGCGACCTGAAGTTCATCGCTCCCTTGCGAATACTGGTAAATGCGCATTTCTCCGCGATTGTCGTTGGCGAGATATTCTCCGAAAAAAATGTTGCCACGATTGTCAATCGCACACGCCGACCGCAATACGCGGCAGGGACGCACAAGTCCGTTTAGGGTGCGGTATTTGTTGTCGCGAATGATCCCGACCGATTTGTCGAACGTCACAAACAGATCGCCGTTTTCGAGTGGAACGACGTTTGTGACCATAAACCGCAAGAGCCGCTGCGCCAAGCGAAAGTTACTTGCCAATTGCTTCCAACCAGGAGCGTTTACTGCAGCAAACTCGGTGAAGGGCGGCTTTAGGTCGATTGAACGAAAGAGTCGATTTCTCTTGGAAAGAAAAAAACTCCCTTCTTCGGCCCATTCAACGGTGAATCCTTTTAGTTCGGGTACCGCGTCGATTGTCCATTCCATAAACATTAACCAGTCTTTCGGCAAAGGAACGATCCGATTACCAATACGTCCATTTTGGTTCTTTGGAAACATTCGATCGCCTCCGACGGCTGGCAGAC
>DAIRVI010000016.1:0-25349 GCA_036802885.1 Pyrinomonadaceae bacterium | reverse complement strand
CGAATTGCTGACGTAGAGAGCCGCACCGATTGCAAGTCCGTCGTCGCCTGCGGCTGGTTGAATACAGGTTTCACGGAACGGCGTTTCGATCAATAACTTTCCGTTTGCCACGCTGTTTAGGGCGCAGCCGCCGGCCATCGCGATCCTTTCAGTAGGAACTAGTTCGTGCAGCGAATTGAGCAAATGCATGTAATATTTCTCAAAAATTCTTTGCAATCCAAAGGCCACATCTTGATCTCGCCCCGTTATCTCGCCTTTATTCTCACGGGGTTCGCCAAGTTCGTTTGTGAACTTGTCCGAATATAGCCGGTGCACGATCATTTCGCCGGCGTCGTTGATCTCCATTCCCTGATTCGCGCCAAAAGGTAGAAAATATTCGGGATTAAGTTCAAAGCCAAATTGCGTTGGAGTCACAATTTGTTCAAAAAAATCGTGATAGGTGTCGCTGCCGAGCGGCGCCAGTCCCATAACCTTTCCTTCGTCGCCGTATTTCGGATAACCGATAAACTGGCATACAGCGGTGTAAAGGGTGCCGAGTGAATGAGGAACGAAGATCTTTTTTAGTGGCCGGATTTCGTTGCCAATGCATTCTGTCAAAATGCACGATACAAAATCCCCCGAACCATCAACGGTGATTCCGGCAGATGTTTCCCAATTAGAAATGAAATACGCGCTGGCTGTGTGAGCCAGATGATGCTCGACATTGAAGGTTGCAAATTTTAGTATCGAGGCGTCGATCTCGCACTCGGCGGCGATCAACAATTTTAGATCATCGAAGGTTTTGCTCTTGCTTCTCATTCGGGCGAGATTTAATAGCTTTCCGGGATGCTTAAGAGCGAACTCCATTTTCTTATAGAGATTCGCTGTGGAATCGCGTCCCACTGCGATTGCATCAACGTCGGAAATTTTCAAATTTGTAATTTCCAGACATTTCTGAATCGAGAGCTTTGGAAAGCCTGCGTAATACTTTACGCGGTTCAACCGCTCCTCGGCGATGGCCACGACCGGCTCGCCGTCAATGATGATCGCGGCAGAAGAGCCGGCGTGAAATGTGTTAATCCCCAAAATGACGCTCATAAAGAATCTGAACAGTTATGATTTTTTTTGATTACTCGAATCAAGATAGACGCTGTCGGCAACTTTAATCAGTGGTGAAAATACTTCGCTGAATTTTCGTAAAACATGGGAAGTATAAACGATCATTCTATATTGAAGGGGCAACAAGTCAACATCAGATTTTTGGATACCGAGACCAAAATAGCAATCTGCGGTCATCCTGGTTTCTCCGAATTTCTCCTCAAAAGTTTTAAGCAATTCCGAAGGTGTCCAATATCTAACGTCAAAGCCCTCCCCTTCAGTAAAACCGCGCCGTCTATGTTGCTGATATTGCCGGATGCCGTATTGATTTGGCATTTGAAAAAGCGTTCTGCCGTTTCGTTTCAACACCCTGACAACTTCATCCAAAGACGTTCGGACATTTTCCTTACTGAAATGCTGAAAAACGCCGTAAGAAAATACTGTTTCGAAGGAATCATCCGCAAAGGGTAAGAACCTCGCATCGCCGACAATAAAATTCGCTTCAACTCCGAGCTGTTCCGAAACTCTTCGGGCGGCTAAAACGGCATCAAGACTCGGGTCGATCCCGATCGGTTGATAGCCTTTCATTGCCGCAGCGATTGACCATCGGCCCCAATTGCAGCCAATGTCCAATAGTCTTTCGCCTTTCCCTTGCGGCAAGCGACATTCGGGTATCGGATAGCGGGTTAATTTATTTTGAACAGAAAAATAGAGATTACCGGACGTGTATGGGACCTCTCCCTGAACAAATTTGTCAATTTCGCAATCATCGCTTGAGTGTGGAAACTCATGTTCTGCGATTTCCTTCTGTGATCGAGCAACCTTTTCCAAAGTTCGATTAATGTAGTCGTGTGTAGTTTCGACGTCATCAACGAGCATGATTGGAATATCATCATACACCGGATAAATATGATTTCCTGAACAAATTAGACTTTCGCCTAAGAGTTCCAGCTTTTCCTTATCACGCGGACAGACAATGTGGACTTTCATCCATTCTTTCATAATAATTCACGACAAAATCAAAAATCCGAGGCTTTTTGGGACACAGCTATTTGCAATCGAGGTTTCCGTACGACAGGTCTGGGAAGACGGATGTCGAAGCATCTGCTTCTCAGAACGAGCGAATCCATTGCTCCAAACAACTTCCGACTAAATGAATCAAAAAGATTGTAATCCGGAACGAGCATTTTGACCCGGGCCGGCAAAAAAACGAAGAATCATGACACCGACTATCGAGACGGCGCCAACCTTAACGATCGAGGGCACGATAAGACCGTATGTGCCCTCGTACGAAATGGAGGTCAGCAACATGTAATACAACGTCGAGCGCCAAAACGAGAATTCCTGATTTTCCTGCAACGCGGCGTAAATACCGCGGATAAGTATGCCAAGTATTATCATACCCAGCGGAACGCCCCACGGGCCGAAGTTACGCAGAAGGTCGCCGATCGGTGTCATCGTAAAGGCATTCTCGCTGAAATTGAAATAAAGGTCGGCGTACTTGCCCGGTTCGATGCCAACCGGTTTGTTTGGCCAGATAATCCTCGGTACGAAAAAAATCACTGTGTCGGTCCATATATTATCGCTAATACCATAGAGTTCCTCGTACGGGGCGAGTTTTTCGTAGTTCGAAACAATGACGGCAAGCGAACTTACCGATTCGAGTCGCTCGCCCAGGGCGACGAAACCGAAAGTCAAATTGGACATTAGTTCCTGATCTCCGACCTTTTCAATCGTGGAAGTAACGACATCGGCGTATTTATCCATCTCGAGCGTCCGCTGATCTTGTTTGATCGAGCGAAACGTCGTGCCATAGATCATTCCGAAAACTACCGCAACGAAACCGATCACGGCGCCGATCGAACCCATCTTTAATGTCACCTTTCGCCCCGAAAGCACAAAAGCAAAAGCGATCATGATGAACGTGTTTATGAAAATTCCCCGATTTCCCTGAAAGGCGGAGCGGGCGAACGCGGAAATAAGCAGGGTTGCGATAATTAGATATTGTTTGGTACCGAGCTTCGTTGTACGAAAGACATAAAGCCAGAGAATCAGGCCGGCCTCGATCCAGAATAATGAAAGCAGGAAGACGATACCGTCGAAGATCCCGCGTTCTTCAACCTTCTGGAATCCAAGCAGCCCTTGAGTAAAAGCGAGTATAGTATTGGCCAATCCGAGGACGAGTAAGATCAGTCCAGGTCCTGCCATCTTTTCGGTTGTCCAGTTCCAAACCGGAAGCCAGCGCGTGACCCTATCGCCGATCATCCGCCCAATCGGCATCGTGTAACCGACGATCAAACTCAAATATCCGAGCATAATATAGAAAAACGTCAGCGGGAGGTTGTATCGCTCATCTTCTACAAATGCGAGATAATAAGGTTCGACAATTCCGGATGCTAGCAGAAGGCCGCCGATAAAGAAGGCGGGAAAGAAATAAGTCCATGCCGGAAAAACCAGAGGATGAAACGGATCGAATTTGCCTTTATAAAATAGAAAGATCGCAGGTGACGCAATTATGCCACCAGTTAGAAGGCACCACGGAAGTAAATAATACTTGTAACTGCCACTGCCGACACTAAGGTCGGTCAAAAAGTACGTGAGGACAACGACAAAAACAACTCCCCAAAGCGCCGCGATCGGATACAGCAGATTAGTCGCCCTTGGTGCGGCGCCTCGAGGATTGTAGATATTAATTTCAGCCATTCGTCCGAAGGTCGGGGCCTCTAAATTCCGATGCTTGCCATGAAAAGTTGCCATCTCGACAAGGACACAGTTTAAACTGTAGTACGTAAAAAACGAAACCCCGATTGCAGGTGAATTCGTGCGGTAGGTTCGATCCGCCTACCTCGTTCGACCATAAACTTTGAATATTTGTCTTTCGTTGGCATAATTGCAACCAACATTCCATTTATGAAACTTGTCAGTTTGCCGAAAGTTCAATTCCCCATCTTATTTGGTGTTATCGCCGCGTTGACGCTTAGTCCAATATGGGCGGCCGACCGATTTATTAACCAGGATGGATCGGGACACGTCAATGCGTCGTATGTAATGCTACAAATTATTAAGGGCAACGCGTTTTTCGCCGATCATTTTGCTTTCAATTCACCCTTTGTGCCTAATTCCAGCGGCCACTGGCTGATGGTTCCACTGCTGCAGATTTTTTCGCCGTTTGTTGTGACCAAGTTCATGATGTCGGTGACGTTTATCTCTGTTGCGGCGGCCGTCGTTTGGGTCAGGCGGCAAACCGTCGCCGACGAAGGCCTTCCAACGAGCCTTTTGATCGGCGTCGTTTTGGGCTTCAATTGGCTCTGGCTTTTGGGATCGTACAATTTCATTCTTGGCATTGCCGGATTTGGTTTTACGCTCGGACTATATTATCGGTGGCGTGAAAAGATGAGCTTTACTCGCTGCTGTGTCATCGCTTTGTTGCTTGCCGTGGTGTTTTTGAGTCATTTGATAAGCTTTTTGGTTTTGGCAGGAAGTATCGCGATCCTTGCCGCATTCGCCGCGCAGGGGGATCGTAAAAAAACTATTTTATGGACTTCTGCGGCTCTGATTTCGGCAAGTCCCCTTTTAGTTTTTTATAAGACTCTCAGTACAAGCGGCGAAGTTTTTCGGCCGGCTTGGCGATCGTTGGCCGACTCGTATTCGCTAGGAAGCTGGATAACTCAAATAACCGCCGTCGATCCATTCGTGCTCATCAGTCGTCGAACGATTCCATTTACGACGTTTGATTCGGTCGGTTTCGTGGTCTTTTCGCCTATGCTCTGGATCATCGCTGCGTTCGGTTTTATGGCCTTCGGAACGATGATTGGCGGCCGAGGGCGAGAGATCTATTCAAAGCGTTTCCTGCCATTTGCCATTCTATTTGCAGCGTCGATGTTCGCTGCGTGCTTCGCACCGGATGATTTTGGCCTGACGAACGGCAGCCTGCTACGACAGCGGATCTGTCTGGCCGGCCTTGTATTTGCGGTACCGCTCTTTCGATTGGAAAGAACATTGTGGCTGAAGCATTGTGCTCATCTTTGCCTGGCCTTCGTCATAGTCTTTCAAACGGCCGCACTTTGGGAATATTCACTTCGCAGTACCGAGGATACAAAAGACTTTGCCGCTGCCGCGAAGGTCGTAAAAGAAGGACAAGCGATAGCTTCGATTGTAATTGTTGAGGAACCGATACGGTTTCACGCGCTTCCTGGCAGTCAAATGAACAACTATCTCGGCATCGGGAAAAATGTGATTGTTTGGGATAATTATGAAATGGGACACTATCTGTTTCCCGTCGTGCCTCGGAATCCGGAGGATAAGAAATTTGTCTTCGATTTGACCACATCGAACATGTTCTATTTGAACAACCGAACGGAGGATTTCTACGAGAATCTAACCGACCTTGATTCCTGTTTAGCCAGGAATAATGGCAGAATAGACATCATGGTGCTGTGGGGCCGGAACGAACAGATTGAAAGAATCCTGAGAAAGAGCTT
Organism: Pyrinomonadaceae bacterium; assembly: GCA_036802885.1. Classification (GTDB taxonomy): domain Bacteria; phylum Acidobacteriota; class Blastocatellia; order Pyrinomonadales; family Pyrinomonadaceae; genus OLB17. The sequence goes on along the minus strand of DAIRVI010000016.1, from coordinate 19,791 downwards.
TGACGCCCAAGCTTTTTATGAATCCGGCCGTATTCGCCTCTTTAATCGGCTCCAGTAGATTATGACAACAAACATATCTGATCCGACAAAGAGCGCAGAACTCCTTTCAATCGTGGTCCCGGTATTCGATGAAGAAAAGACGCTGGCGGCGATTGTCGAGAAACTGCTCGCGGTGCCGCACCTACACGAGATAATTATTGTTGATGATTGCTCAACGGATGCCACGCCGGAAATCATCGAACGTTTGGCCGCGGAACATGTTGTGATTAGGAGTGTGAGACTTCCGCAAAATCAGGGCAAGACGGCCGCGGTGAAAGCCGGGTTTGCGAATACGACGGGCTCAATCGTCATCGTCCAGGATGCCGATCTGGAGTATGATCCGGCTGAGATACCCGACGTTATTTATCCGATCGTCGCGGGTTTTGCCGATGTAGCATACGGCTCGCGATTTATGGTGAGACGAGCGGCGCGCGTTCTGTATTTTTACCACTATCTTGGGAATAAGGGCTTGACCTTTTTATCGAATGCACTAACGAATCTCAATATCACAGACGTTGAGACATGTTACAAGGCATTTCGAGGCGATATTATCCGAAACATGAATATCACGTCCTCCGGCTTTGGTTTTGAGATAGAAGTTACGGCAAAGGTCGCGAAGCTCGGCTGCGTCCTGTATGAAGTGCCGATCAGCTACTACGGCCGAACATACGAAGAAGGCAAGAAGATAACATATCGCGACGGGATCGCAGCATTCTATTATGCCGTCAGGTTCAACTTATTTTGCAGCCGCAAGAGTTCTTTCAAAGCGGTTCCGGAGATTTCAAACCGCCTCACGCCGCTGCTCGCTTCGAAACAAGATGAAAAATCCTGAAGTCGAATATGCCGGCAAGGACCTCGAAGCGATGGATTTTGCCGAGAATTACCACCGCTGGATTTTGAATCTGCTCAAGCCATACCTTGGCAAACATCTTGTTGAAGTGGGAGCGGGAACCGGATCGTTTTCAGAGATGCTTCTTGAAACAAACCCCGAAACGCTAAGCCTCGTCGAGCCATCTGCGATGTTTCTTGCCTTGACCGAAAATTTGTCAAGATCGAAAGTTCCGGCCGTGATCAAATTCTTCAGGAGTATATTTACGGTGGTGGCGGCTGAAATTCGGGAAGCTCAAGCACCGGACACTTTGATCTACGTTAATGTTTTGGAGCATATCGAAAACGACCGGCTTGAGCTGGAAACGGTAAATCAGACGCTTGCGGCGGGAGGTCACGTCTGTATCTTCGTTCCGTCGATGCCCTGTCTGTTCAGCGATTTCGACAAGCGGATCGGTCATTTCCGCCGATACAGGAAAAAGGAATTGATCGAAAAATGTGAGGCGGCCGGGTTTAAGATCGTGGTCGCCAGATACTTCGATTTCCTTGGCATTCTTCCGTGGTTCGTAAAATATCGTTTGATGCGTTCGCTTACGTTGGAGAGTGCGGCCGTTCAGCTCTATGACTGCGTTGCCGTGCCAATTATCAAACGGTTGGAGAATTTTATTCACCCGCCGATTGGAAAGAATCTGTTGGTCGTGGCCAAAAAGGCCTGACCTGCTTTCTTTATTAGTGTTTCAATTCAAATGAAAGAAGATTTAGGTTTACTTCAAAAACTAATTAGAAGTTATACTTTTTATTCACCAATTCAAAGAGGTAAATATAGGTTGTCCGATCTTGCGATTAGCCTGTCCCGAACATTGCCGGCCGAGATGATGGTCAAATCAACCGATGGCCGTCAACTTCTAATCGATACGGCAAACAGTTCTTATCGATACCTCTATTTTATCGGTGAATATGAGCCTGTTATATCAAGCATCTTTAAGGAGATAATCAGGCCTGGCGATGTTTGTTTAGATATCGGCTCGAATATCGGCTGGTTTACGACTCTGTTTCAAAAACTTGTCGGCAGCGAAGGCGGAGTTCATGCTTTTGAGCCCGTTCCGCCTATCTTCGAGCGTTTGAAACGCAACGTAGAACTAAATGAACCGGCAGATAATGTTAAATTAAATAACTTTGCGTTGGGCGATGTTCAAGAAAATGTCGACCTGCATATTTTCCCCGGTCTTCCGCACGGTCATGCTTCGATTTCCACATTTGATCACAGGGACTTTGAAGTTTTTCCAAGCCGAATGATAACTCTTGATTCATACCTGTCCGAGAACGAGATTGCGAATGTAAATCTGGTTAAGATAGATATTGAAGGCGCGGAGCTAATGATGTTAAAGGGTGCATCAAAGCTGTTTATTCAAAGCCGATTACCCGTTTTTGAAATCGAAATGGCCTTAGCCACGACTCGCGGCTTCGGCTACTTACCCAATGATCTGATCGAACATATCTCCAACCAGGCCGAATATGACTTTTTTGCAATAGATGAGAAATACTCAAAACTTCGTCAGATAAAAAGCTTCGATCCTGAAGATATCGGTGCGAATGTATTGTGCCTTCCAGTAGAGTTCAATGTAGAAAAAATATCTAAGTGGATGAACTAATCTTATTCTTGCCTAATTTACAAACCGCTATCACGCCATCACTTAGGTGCGGCGAAAACTTAACGCAAATATCGTTGGCTAGATTGTAATACCATGGATTGAAAGGTCGATGCTCGGAGCCGATATCGTAAAAACAAAACTCGGTGACGCACAAATCTTCTCTTTCGAGCATCAAACTCAGCGTCCTGAATGAATAATACGACGCGTGATCCGGGTGAACCGGTTCGTTCAACCCGCCCTTGCCGCGCAGTCCGTAGATCAAAAAACGCATCCCGCAATAAGCATTTATCGTAGTGATTATCAACACTGTCCTGGCATTCATGAAACGTTTGACGCCGTGCAAAAAAAGCCCCGGATTCGAAAGATGCTCGATAATTTCGCCGGCAATGATCACGTCGAAAGTTTGGTCGAGAGCGACATCTTCGAGACGTTCGAGATCAGCTCTGAATAAATTCTTACCGCCAGCCGCTGCCAGTATGTCCAGTCCGTCCTGATCAAAATCAAACCCGTACAACTCGCATGCTTTTTTTTCAAGCTCGAAATGCAAGAGCATTTCGTTCTCGATCGACTCTTTAGTGTACGGCCAATTCGTGCAGCCAAGATGAAGCACCTTTCGGCCGGCGCACATCTCTTTGATGAATTCGACTCTTTGAACAAGTTTCATATGATAATTCACGCTACTGGCTAAAAACCCGTTTGATCAAAAGGCGCTCATCTGCAGTTACAAAATCCAAAAGCCAGAGAACGAAACAATAAGCTAAACCGCCAACAAAAACCGAGAACAGGAATGTCGGCCAGTTCGCGGGCAACAATGCGATCACAATAGATTCGATCAAGGCTGCACCAAGAGCTGCGAGGGCCAAATTGCCAACCAACCCCAACCAAAACCGAGTTTGGATGTTTTTGAAAAAACACTTTTCAACAACGAAGATCGAAAAAAAGATTGTAGTAAATCCGGCCGAACGCGCAGCCGCCACACCCAAGTTGCCATAATCGCCAGTCAAAACAAACATCAGAGCGATACAAACAACAAGGCAGACGGCAAAAATGGCTACATTATACTGTGGAAAGCCAAGGCCCTCGGTCATTTGCCACGAGACCGTCAAAATGGAAACCAGCCCAAACGTAATGAAATGCAAAATTAGCAGGTTCGACGAATTCTGCTCAAATCCTGGTCCCATCCACAAAAGCAGGAACAGTTTACCGTTGATAACCACATTGGTCAGCACAAACACCACCAATAGGCTAACTACCTTTGTCGCTTTGGTATAGATCTTGAGTAATTTGTTTTTATCGTCTTTTAATTCGCTTGCCAGCGGAAAAATAACCAGCACAAGGCTAGAGACAAAACCGTGAAGATACATTCCGAGCGACATCGGAACAACGTAATATGTCAAACTTTCTGTTCCAAGACGCTGCGCTATCCAACCACGCTCAAAAAGTAAAAGGAGGTTGGCGAGAATCTGATACCCTACAATCCCAGCGCTGTATCGCAGGACAAGGCCAAGCGTTTCGCGCTCGAACCTCAACCCGATTCCAAATTCCGGCAATAGTCGTTTTGCCGCGACGGCAAACACGGTGGAGAAGAAAAAGAGCACCAGAAAATTCCAGTATAGCAAGGCCAACAAGCCAAAACCAACATACGCCAGCAACAGGTTTCCCGATATCAATGCGAGGCTATTCGCCGTAAAAATCTTGGAATAAACATCAAACCTTTGAATTCCCTGCAGCACAGAACTAAAAACCTGATTGAGCATCGAAAGAAAAATGATGCCCGACGCAACATACATCGCTATGACCGTTTTGTTCTGAGCTGCCGGCTCGATCCGGAACACGTCGCGGACCAGCCAGCTTGCGAGAAGACAAATGACGATGACCCCGAATAAACCGATTACGATGTTTAGAAAAAAACTGGCTGCGACCACATCGCGTATTTTCTCTGACTCACCGCTGACGCGATACTCGGCAATGTATTTGGTGATTGCACGTCCGAGGCTAAACGCGAAGGAATAGCCGATGAAACCTAGAACCAACGCATAGATTCCGTAGTCGCTATTTCCAAGCGACCGGACTATTACCGGCGTTGCGATAAAGCTCAGACCCACTGGTAAAATCCACGTCAGCGAGCCAAATATAACATTTCTGACGATGTTCTTGCTCGTCTGTTTTTGATGATCTTGCGTCATTTGCCGCGGAGTGAATCTCTGTAGCTTTCAATCACGATCTTCGCGACCGATTGTTCGTCAAAGGTTTTAAGGACGAAATCACGACCGAAATGCGATAATTTCTGGCGCAACTCGTAATCGTTCTTCATGGTGAGAATCGAGTTCGCCAATGCCTGGCTGTCGCCAACTTCGATCAGAATACCGGTTTCGAGGTGCTTTATTGCCTCAGGAATCCCATAAACATTTGTCGAAATACTTGGTAAACCCAACGCCATTGCCTCCAACAAGGCAATCGGCAAGCCCTCTACAAAACTCGGCAATACAAACACGTCAGCGATACGAAAAAACTTCAGTACATCTGACCGATCCTTGCCGGCGGATGCGGATAGTATTAACCTAAAACAGTCACCCAGCCGGTAAGCCTCGATCCTTGCGAGTTCGGCGTCACCGGGCATCTTCGGCGTCAGCCACGCAAACGCGACCTCTTTATCACAATTCAATACCAGCTTCGCGGCATCCAGAAAAACCCAACGCCCCTTTCGATCAATGAATTGGCCAACGCATAAAACGAGAAACTTGTTTTCGTTTATGCCGTGCCGACGACGAATCTCGGAAACATCGATCCCGGCCCGGAATGCGGCGTCGATCTCGGTCGGATTCACAGCCGTGTAAGTAACCTTCATTTTCTTCCAGAATTCCGCTTCGACCCAGCCTTTCAGTTTGTCTTTAGTATCTTGATTCGAAGGAAATATGTGAAACCCAGGGAGTCGTGACACGAACTGCAGTCGTGTTTTCCACACCGTCTCACGCCATTTGGAAGAATCTGGTAAAAAATTGTGCATGGTCACAAATACGTTCGCACGACGCATTGCAAGTGCCGTCAAGAATAACCACGATTGCCACGGTGCGGTCTCAATATGCAAAATACTCTCGCGTAAATTGTACTTAAACAAATGTCTGAAACTCGTAAATTCCGCGTGAATACGCCGCAGTTGCCGCTGTAGTTTCCGCTTTACGGTCGGTACGGCGCCGCTGTCGAGGCAAGCATCTATAAATTCGTAACGCACGCCAAGGCTTTCAAGATAGTTGAGAATGTCCGGCAAAGAGTTTCGCGGCAAAATCACGACGATGTCGCAATCCCGCAGAGCTTCTTTCATTATGGCCAGAAAATATATCTGGGCGCCGCCCCATTCGATATAGTTCCAAAGGAAGATCAATTTAGGCCGTTTCGGGATCATTAATAGGTGGCGTTCTAAACAATCGACTGTTTAACGGCAACCGATATAATTTCTCAAATTAAGGAAAGGACTTGATTATCGAATTAGGCGGGGCGTAATAAGCAAATTTCGTGCCCCATACATCACAGATTTTAACAGAAGTCGGCCGCAAAACACCGCAAAAGCTATCGCCGCCTGCAATTTTGATGGAGCGGATTCCCATACGGCCATGAATTGGCGTTGCAAGTTTAAGGGATGTTTTTGATCAAAAAAAAGAATTTTCAAGACCTCTCTTGCGGATAGACTATGAAGAGGCGGCGGATATGTGTTGGGTTCACACCACACAAAGGCGCGCGGCTCGATCTTAGTTGCCCACCCTCTTTTTCTAAGTCTTGCAATGTATTGGGCATCACCCCATCCATATTGAAAGCTCCGTTCGTCCATTAATCCGCATTCACGGATTGCTTGAACCGGAAACAACACACAATTTCCGACAATGCACTCCACCTCAAAAGCATTGGGCGGTACGTTGAAGGCGGTGAGGTTGGTGGGAATATCCCATCCTCCCTTCCAGGTATGCCAAACTTGCCCAACTTGAAAAACCCTATGCGGTTCACTCCAAAGTAGCAAGAGAGCCCCGACAATCGAATGCGGATTACGAATCGCGGTTTCGACAAGTCGCTTAAGAAACTGGTCGTGGAAAACGGCGTCATCGTTCATGGTGACGACAAAATCTGGATCCCATTCAAGAGCCGCTTCAATTCCCCGGTTTGTACCGCCGGCGTAATGGAGTTTTCCATCGCCGGATATCAATTCAACATCCGGAAAGTATTGACGGATACTATCAGAAGTTTCGTCCGTTGAACCATCGTCCACGATAAAAATCCGAACCGACAATCCAGATACGTCGATTCTTGACAGGCTCCGCAAGCATTGTAGAGTAATTTCACGCCTATTATGAACCGGTATAACTAAAGCGATTCGGATCAAGTGATGATTCATGGTGGCAATGCCGTTAAACGGCACTTACCGCGGACTCTTGTTTGGCGACGCCGGCTTTGGTGACCTGCTCTTCGATCCAACGATAGGTTTTAGCAAGACCGTCCTCTAGGGAAATTTCAGGCTCCCAGCCCAAAACCTCTCTTAATTTTGAGTTGTCCGAGTTGCGGCCTCGAACGCCTTGCGGCCCGTCGATATGTTTTTTTGTAATCTCCACACCGGAGATATTGGCGATGATATCGGCTAATTCGTTAATTGAAAGCATTCGATCCTGACCCAGATTGAGCGGTTCGGCGAAATCCGACTGCATCAGTCGGTAGATACCCTCAACACAATCATCGATATAGCAGAATGAGCGGGTTTGCTCGCCGTCGCCCCAAATCTCTATCTCGTGGTTGCCAGTTAGCTTAGCGATCGCGATCTTGCGGCTCAATGCAGCGGGTGCCTTTTCGCGTCCACCATCCCAAGTGCCGTTCTCACCAAAAATATTATGAAACCTCACGGTCCTCGTCTCGATGCCGTAATCTTCCATATAATGCATACAAAGGCGTTCCGAAACAAGCTTTTCCCAACCGTACGCATCTTGCGGGTAGGCAGGATATGCATCAGCTTCTTTTAGAGGCGTCACATTTACGTCCTCCTGTAAATGCTCCGGATAGATACACGCCGAGCTTGTGTAGAGATAGCGCTTGACACCATTCTCCCTTGCCGCCTCGAGCGTGTGAAGATTGATCAGAGAATTATTGTAAAGGATCTGCGCGTGGTGGCAAGATATAAATCCCATACCGCCCATGTCTGCTGCGAGGGCATATACATGATCCATCCCCTTGGTAGCCGTGAGGCAGTTTTCCCAACGTCTGAGGTCGAGCAGTTCGAATTCATCCGCATCCGTCGGAGCAAACTCCGGCATCTTAATATCTACGCCGCGAACCCAATAACCTTTCGCTCTCAGATATGTAACCAAATGGCTTCCGATGAAGCCGCCCGCACCTGTAACTAAAACCCTTGTTTTGCCGTCCATAGTCAAAATGTTCGATCCTACTGTTGTTCGTCCCCGGAGATATAATTATTCCGGTGATAATAACTCTGGTAATAGTAATAATTATCTTTAGTATTCAAATTCACGTTGTTTAAGACAACGCCGAAAATCTTTGCTCCGATCTCATTCAGAAGTTGGCGTGAGCGGCGAACGACCTGACGCGAACTTTTCCCTGCGTGAACCACGAGAATGACCCCGTCGACCATCGATGCGATCAGTACACCATCAGTAAACGATGCGATCGGCGGCGAATCAACCACAACATGCGTAAACCGAGCCTGTAGCATTCGCAGTAGAGTCGCCATTTGTGACGAGCCAATTAGCTCGGCCGGATTTGGCGGGATTGGCCCTGAGGTCAAAAGAAAAAGCTTTGTTTTCTCGTCCTGCTTGACCGTCTTCATTATGTCCGAGTCACTGAGCTCGCTTGCCAAGAGCGTGCTCAATCCGTCCCCATTTTCGATTCCAAAAATCGAATGCAGCCGGGGCCGCCGCATATCGGCATCGATTATCAAAACGCGAGCACCGGTCTGCGCGAGACTAATTGCGGTATTTGTCGCGGTAGTCGTTTTTCCCTCAGAGGGCAGGCTAGAAGTGATCAACAGTGACTTTGGCGCGTGCCCGGCCGTCGAGAGTAGGATCGACGTTCGCAGATGCCGATATGCCTCTGCGAGCGATGAGCGCGGATCAGCCGAGATTAGCAAAGGCGAATGTGGCGATTCCTCTTCCTGCCCATCTGCGCCGACAAGGAGCAATTTTCGCTTTGGCATCGAATCGATCGCCGGAATAGCGGCAAGGGCCGGTAGTTGGAGATAATTCTCGATCTCCTCCGTCGTGCGGATCGTGTCGTCTAAATACTCAAAGAAAAGAGCAAGGCCCATCCCGAAAAGTGTCGAGAGAAACAACGCTGCCGCTACCGTCATAACGCGCCGTGGCGATACCGGCGTATCAGGCGGAATCGCGATCTCGATCACGCTAATATTGTTGTCGGATCCCTGAGACGCGACATCATTTCCGCTCACTTGTTTGCGAAGATTGTCGAGGAAGCCCTTGTTGGTGTCGATATTCTGCTGAAGCAGTTTAATATTGACCGCACTCTGATTCTGTCCCTGTGCTTCGTTGTACTGCTTATTGAAATCAACTCGAATCTTATTCTCTTTATCCTTTGCTTGCAGGTACTTAGTCCGCAGATTTTCGAGCAGGCCCTGAGTAGTTCTTTGGCGATAACCATCGAGGTCGGTTCTGAACTTAGCGATCGCTTTATCGATAGAATCCTCGTAACTTTTTATCTGGGCGTCGAGCTCTTTTATCTCGGGGGCACCCTCCTGATATTCCTGAAGCCTCAATGCCCTAGTCTGCCGAAGATCGGCGATCTTTTTTAGCGTATCGGACTGAAGTGAGCGGATATTATTTTCCTGCTCGGTAATAAACCGGGCCATCTGCTCTTCGGCAATCGCCTTGATCTTATCGGGTGAATTGCTCACCGTCATGTAATTAGCTTCTGCATTCTTACGTTCGTTCTCAACGTCGAGCAATTGCTTATTGAGCCCCGAAAGTCGCTGCATAACAATGGTGTCGTCGCCGTCGGTCTTGAGAATTCCGGCATTTTGAGTCAAATCGACCAATTTTTGTTCATCGTTTTGAATATCGGTTTGAAGCGCCGCGATCCTTTGCTGCAGGAAATCGTTGGTTTTCCGGCTCGTACCTGATCGTTTCTCCTGATTCGCATTCATAAACGTCTCGGCGATCGAATTCACAACATATGCCGCAAGTTCCGGATCGGTATGACGAAAAGTAAGTTCGATCAAGCGTGTATCCTTAACCGTTGCCCGTGACTCTCGAACTGGATCGACATCAAGACTCTTATGTATCACCTCAACGAAAGGAGCGAGGCGTACAGCTTCCGCAATCTCTTCCGACGTCGCTAACGCTGAATCGGCTACATCGCCTTCGGAACTATCTGATTTGTCCTTCTTATCTCGATCATCTGTTGCCAATCCGACCGTCCGTAGTACCGAACGCCACGGAGACGATGAGGAATCATTCTTTGCCTGCTGAAATTCTTTGTTAGCGTCGAGATTATGTTCCTTAATCACCCGACGCAAAAGTCCATCACTCCACAGCAGCTGTAGTTGGGTGTTAAAATATGACGGATCCGCGTTTGAGATCGGTCGCTGGCGATCGTTTGTAACGAGGTCAGGGTTTGTTTGTTCGAGATCGACCTGGACTTTGGCTTTTGCGGCATAAACATTCGGCTTTCGAGCCATATATACGGCAGCCAATGTTGTTACGAGTACGGTTATTCCGATTACCAGCCATAAACGCTTACGAATGGCCCGCCAATAATCTAATAACTGAAATCCTTCAGATGACTGAGCGTCGCGGTATGTCGGATAACGGCCGGCTGGAATCGCGTGATGTTCAAACTGGCCTTCCAACTCGTTCGAGTCGTTTACTGGATTTCTGACGATTTCTCTCGTTTCTTTCATAAATGCTATTACGGCAACCTGTAGATCGCGCTCGGAACCGAACTCTTGATCGAGTTAGCGAGTCCGAACAATATTGCTTTTGCATTGTCCTGCGAAACCGCAACGATGTCGTTGGGTTCGAGATATGGGTCCTTTACCTTGCCTTTGTCGATCTGACTGAGGTCGAAAATAAATTCCGCCCGATCGACGCTCCCCGGCATTTGCCTTAATACCCTAATCTTATCCCGTCTGGCGGCAGATTTTAAGCCCTCAGCCGAAACTATAGCCTGCGTCAGAGTGATCGGCTCGCGAACCTTAAATGAACCCTGCTTATTCACATTTCCGTAAACATAAATGATATCCGCGTCCAAAACCGACACTACGTCGCCGGGCTGCATCCAAAAAGTTTGCCTCGCTTCCTGCACTTCGCGAATTTTAAAATCGACGACCGCGATCTGATCGCCATTCGTGGCGTCGCCTGCTTCCCTGCAATTCGTCGTGCTACCCGTACGAGCCACCAAAAGCCGCGTTCCAGCCTCTTTACTCGGCCCGCCAGCCATAGCAAGCATTTCGAGTAAGTGGATGCGTCGGTTCACGAAGTAATTTCCTGGCTTTTCAACTGCGCCTATAACCGCAACGGCCTGTGATCTCTGCTCGGCAACGACGACGCTCACACGAGGGTCACGCAAGTACTTCTCTCGATACGCATTCTCGATTTCTGTCGCGAGTTCGCGCTCGGTCTTACAAACCGCAATCACCGGCCGATCAAGTCTATACAAAACGATCGTTCCATTCGGGCTGACCGGAACCCGTTGGTTCAGATCGGAATGGCGAAAAACCTGGATGTCGAGGATGTCCTGAAAACCAATTCGGTACCGGTCGTTCTTTGACGTAACGCTTGCGATGAGATCATCGCCGGGGGTCTTAGGTGATGCATCGATTTTTGACGGGTCAGTCACCGTCTGTGAGAACACCGATAAACTGCCCGCCGCAATGACAATGCACAATATAATAATAATGGCTCTTAAATTGCCCATAATAACTTCCTATGAGAACGGCAAAAACTCCGGAGCTAATACTTAAAGTAAAGTCTCTTGCAAGCGTAAATAATAGCAAAAACACACTGCTTTGGAAACATAAGTTTTGAAAGTTCAATGAATTTAGCTAAACTCTGTTACACGCTCCTTAAGCAATAATGGAAACCGCAACGCCGATGCTTCGGCAATATCTCGAGATTAAAAAGCTCTATCCGGGAACGATCCTGTTCTTTAGGCTCGGTGACTTTTACGAAATGTTTCACGAGGACGCCATCGTTGGTGCCCGCGAACTTGACATCACTTTGACGGCGAGACACAAAGACTCGACAAATCCGGTACCGATGTGCGGCGTTCCGTACCACGCTGCGTCAAACTATATCGCTCGGCTGGTGCGAAAAGGTTATCGGGTCGCCATTTGCGACCAGACAGAGGCCGCAACTAAAGGTGTGAAGCTCGTAAAGCGCGAGGTCGTTCGAGTTATAACGCCCGGCACGGCGATCGACCCCCAGTTGATCGAAGCGAAGGAGTCGATTTATCTGGCTGCGGTTTTCGGCGCGGGAGAAACGTATGGCGTTGCTTTTCTCGAGACGTCGTCGGGCCAGTTCTCGGCGACGGAAATAACCAGTTCGGATGCGTGGCAAAAGATCGCGGATGAGATCGAGACGTTCAGCCCACGAGAGCTTTTGTATCCAAGATCATTAGAAACGCTGATCGCAAAAACTTATGGGTCGCCGCAAAACGCAGGTTCACCTTCCCTTTTCTCAGGGCAACGCCAATCAGGCTCATCCGACCTCCCGGCGATCACTCTCACGTCGCTCGATGATGAAAATTTCGACTTAACGGATTCTGACCGGCTGTTGAAGGCGCAGTTAGAAGTCAAAGAGCTTTCGGGATTCGGTTTGGAAGGCCGCAACTCGGCGGTGCGGGCGGCCGGAGCGTGTCTTCGTTACGCGCGGGAAACGCAACGTGCGGCTGCGGGCCATATTTCCGGAATAACTTATTTTGAATCGTCGGATTTTATGATCCTCGATGCGGTTACGCTGAGGAATCTTGAGATCTTTGAATCGCGTGGCGATAAGAACAATAACACTCTGTTTAGCGTGATCGACGAGACCGTCACGGGTATGGGATCGCGGCTTCTAAAACAGTGGTTTCTGCGACCATCGCTAAAACGAAGTGAGATTCAAACCCGTCTATCGGCTGTACAAGAGTTGTCCGATACTATTTTGCGCGAGAAACTGAGGTTTCTCTTAAAAAGCGTTAGCGACCTCGAACGTTTGATCGGCCGTTTAAACCTCGGTGCGGCCACGCCACGAGACCTCGTCGCATTGCGCCGCTCAATTGGGCAAACCCCCGAGATAAACTCATTCCTGACGGATGTTAAGTCGCTGCTTCTGCAGGTTTTGTCCGAAAATATTTTTGAATTGCCGGAAACTCGCGAACTTATCGACCGTGCGATCAGCGACGAACCACCGATCAATGCGAGCGATGGCGGTGTGATTCGCACTGGTTTTAGCGCCGAGCTGGACGAGCTGCGCGGCATTTCGGACTCCGTTAAACAGACAATCGCGTCATTTGAAGAAAAAGAACGAGTTCGAACGGAAATTTCGAATTTGAAGATCCGCTTCAATGGTGTTTTTGGCTATTACATCGAAGTTTCAAAGGGCAACGTTTCGCGCGTTCCCGACGATTATGAACGCCGCCAAACCCTCGCAAACGCCGAGCGCTACACCACGCCGCAGCTCAAAGAATGGGAAGGGAAAGTTCTTGGCGCCGAGGAGCGGATACTTCAAATTGAGGATGAATTATTTAATCAGGTAAGGGCACAGGTTTGCGAAGAGACGCGAAAATTACAATCCACGGCGCGAGCCCTTGCGACGCTTGACGCATTGTGCGGTTTGGCCGAAACCGCAACCCGGAGAAACTATGCGTGTCCGGTCTTGCACGATGGTGACGAGATCGAGATCAAGAATGGGCGACACCCGGTCGTTGAGGCCTCCGTCGGTTCATCTTTCATCCCGAACGACATTTTGATGAATAACGCCACCGACCGCTTGCTAGTAATTACGGGCGCGAATATGGGCGGTAAATCGACGCTGCTTCGGCAAGTCGGCATCATACAGATCTTGGCTCAAATTGGCTCGTTCGTGCCGGCAACTTCGGCACGGCTTCCGATTCTTGATCGCATTTGGACGCGTGTCGGCGCATCTGACGACCTCGCATCAGGACGATCGACATTTATGGTCGAGATGACCGAGACGGCCTCGATTCTGCACAACGCAACGCCCCGAAGCCTTGTCTTGCTTGATGAGATCGGCCGAGGGACCTCGACTTTCGACGGGCTTTCGATCGCGTGGGCGGTTGCCGAGCATTTGCACAACTCACCGGAACATTCGGCGAAGACGCTTTTCGCAACACACTATCATGAGTTGACCGAATTAGCCGAAAACCTGCCGGGTGCCAAGAATTATCAGATCACGGCGACCGAAAAGGACGGTGATGTAGTTTTTCTGCACAAACTCCAGCCTGGAAAGGCATCAAAATCCTATGGTATTGCCGTTGCAAAACTCGCTGGTCTTCCGGCCTCAGTTATAGAGCGGGCCAAAAATGTGCTCGAAAAGCTCGAAGAATATGAGCTCGCGGTTTTTGCCAGTGAAAAGAAGGAAGGCCTGGCACATGCGGCGGGCGGGCGGCTAGCGGCACAATTTTCTCTGTTTGCGGTTACAAACGAGACTGCGGTAAACGAACTTCGCGATGCAAAGATCGAGGACCTTTCGGCAGATGAATCAAAACAGCTGCTCGCCAGGATCAAAGGCAAGATAGTCTAAGACCCGCGGCGGCAGCTAAACTCTAAAAAACCTCGATATATTTTGGTTTCGACTCCGGCGTAACTAGCAGCCGCAGGGAATTAGCTCCGTTTGAGCTCATTTCTATCGATGCTTTGCGAACGAGTTTGGTTCTGGACGCGGTCTTATCCGCGGCAATCGCAGCAACCGAGCCTGCTATCCATTTGTCGCGATCCGCCCATTCCGGAAACAGGTTGGTTAGCAGAGTCGAAATAGCAGCTTGGCCCTGAGGACTCAATTTGCCACCTTCGATCTTCATTGAAATAGCGATGCCGACCTCGTCGATGTCTTTGCGAGCGCCGAAGATCTCGAGTTTGATCTTTTTATCCGACGAATAACCAATCCATTTACTTGAATCGACTGCCTCTGACGCTAGTTTAACCGAAAGCAATTGTGACAGGCCGGCGACGGCCTGATCGAATGAAACACCCAGTCCTTGTTCCGGTTTGCCTAAACCCGATCCACCAGTACCAGGATATCCAAACCATAAAACGGCAAACTGCCCGTCAACAGCAATTCCCACCTGATCCCACGCCATATCCTTGAACATTCCAAGATTTAGAATGATCGAATTGTGCAGACTGCTTTTCCCCCACGCCTGCAGGGCTAGACTCGGGTTGGCTTGGCCGGTTGCCGTCCGGTAGAGCGTTTCGTAGCCTTGCCCTTTATAACCCGTATTCAACCGCTGCGGAGCATCGATAACACACGGCCAGGTCTTTTCGTCCTTAATATCGTACGGGCAATTGCTCCAGCTGTGCGTGAGGGTTTTGAGGTTAAGTTTCAAGTCCAGGACCCGCCTGTTCGCCAGCAAACTCAGAGACGACGAAAGGCGAACTTGCGGGCGATTATTTGCCGCCCGGTACTTGTTTACCAATTGAAAGAGTGACTGTTCGTCGGACGAATTCGTATCTCCGGCACAGGTCTTTGCACTCAGCATCTGGTTTCCCGTACAGCTACCCTGAGCTAACGCAGAGGTAAAAGTTCCTTCGGCGCCCATCCAGACTACGGTTAAAAGCAGCGAAATTACTGCATTCGAGAAGCTCTTCATAACAAACAAACTCCATCGGTAAATTCTTATGGTGAATAAGTATAATAGTTCCCGCCTAAATGCAACGATATTTTTGCAGAATCCTCCGGACGGACTAGAATATGCGCGTATGACAAATCGAAGAACTTTTTTGGCAACCTCATTGCTTGGTTTGCCGTTCCTGGCACCGCGGGGCAATGCCTCTCAAAACAACGCGGATAAGATCTACAAGAAACCGGTCGTGGTTTCGACGTGGGATAGCGGGCTGCGGGCGAACGCCGCCGCCTGGAAGGTGCTTGACAAAGGCGGGCGTGCGATCGACAGCGTTGAAGAGGCTGCAAAGTCGGCCGAGGACGAAGTTAGTTGCTGCGTCGGTCTTGATGCATATCCCGACCGTGACGGCTTTGTCACTTTGGATGCGTCGATCATGGATCATCGGGCCAATTGCGGAAGCGTCGTCTTCCTGCAGCATATCAAACACCCGATCTCAGTCGCGAGAAAGGTGATGGAAAACACAAAGCACGTGATTTTGGCGGGCGACGGCGCTCTGCAGTTTGCCCTTGAGAACGGATTTGAACGGTTGCCCCAAAAGCTCTCGCCCGACGCGGAAAAGGCTTGGAAAGAGTGGTTAAAGAAATCCGACTACAAACCAGTTATCAATATCGAAAACCGGAAAACGATAGGCAGTCGTTCACCATCGGCTCCGGCGTTTTTGGCAAACGGCGAACCAAATCACGATACGATGGGCACTATTGCTTTGGACGCACGGGGAGATCTTTCGGGAGCGGTTACGACGAGTGGAATGGCGTTTAAGATGCATGGGCGCGTGGGCGACTCACCGATAATCGGGGCGGGATTGTTTGTTGATAACGAGGTAGGCGCCGCTACGAGTTCGGGAGTCGGCGAAGAAGTTATCCGTATCTGCGGAACTCATACCGTGATCGAGTTAATGCGGTCCGGACGCGCGCCAGAGCAAGCGTGCCGCGAGGCCGTAATGCGAATAATCAAACGTGACCCTGCAAAAGCTAAGGAAATACAGGTTGGTTTTGTAGCAATATCGAAGAGAGGAGAGGTCGGAGCTTTCTCGGTCGTTAAGGGCTTTACTTATTCCGTTACGAACTCACAATATCCTACCGGCAAGGTTTTCCCTGCTTCAAGTCATTTTCCGGTCTGATCGGTCTTCTTCTTTTCAACGCCGCTGTAAACGTGAAAATGAAGATGCTTCGAGTCCTGGTACTCGCCCAGATTCGTAAGAACCCGGGCCGCACCGTTTTGTGCGACTAAATCAGCAGAAACATGGCGTATTACTTCGAAAAGCTCCAGGAGAGTTGCATTGTCGCCTTCGGTCAATGTCAGCAGCGACGAAATGTGTCTTTTCGGGATCACGACAATGTGCGTTTCCCAGAATGGCCGCGTGTGGTGATAGGCGAGAACATTCTCAGTCTCGTACACCTTATCGACCTCGATCAGGCCGCTCAAAACGCTTTCGCAGTAAAAATCCTCGGGCATGGGCTTAACTCAACCAACTTTATAAAAATATGGCTGGCTGGTAAACTCCTGTTTTAGGTTTTGGCATTGTTTTTGATGATCGAGCAGCTAAGTTCCCTTTCAATAGAAAAAAAGGTTGGGCAGTTATTTTTTATCGGCTTACCAGGGCCGGACTTTGACGGCGCAACTCGCGAGTTACTTGACGAAGTCTCGCCAGGCGGAGTCTGCCTATTTGCCAGAAACATTCGGGAAAGATCGCAAACCAGGAATTTACTTGAGGGTATTCGCACATTGGTACCCGTTACGCCGTTCTTGAGCGCTGATCAGGAAGGCGGCCTTGTCGATCGGTTAAGGCGGATCTTGTCGCCTATGCCGGCCGCCAACAGGATCAACTCGAAGGCGGAGAGCAAGCGTTTGGCTGAATTGATATCGGAATCGCTCGGGATTCTGGGCTTTAACATGGATTTCGCTCCGGTTGTAGACGTCGTCGATGCCAAACGAATGCAATATGCAAACGGACTGTATTCGCGTGCCTTTGGGCAATCTAAAGAAGATGTGGTGGAGATAGCGGGCGAGTTCCTCGAAGTTTTGCAGAATCATGGCGTGATCGGCTGTGCCAAACACTTTCCGGGTCTCGGCGCGGCTGAGGTCGATTCGCACGAGGAACTGCCGTCAGTTGGAATTTTGGAAGCCGAACTTAACGAAGTTGACTTGTTTCCGTATCGTGAGCTGCTCGCAAAAAACGTGGTCCACGCAATAATGGTTGCTCACGCGAGCTTTCCGAACCATCACTTGCAGGATGCCGATCAAAATGGCAAACTTTTACCGTCTTCATTAAGTTACAGTTTTGTAACGACCCTTCTTCGCGACGAGCTGCGGTTTGATGGCCTCGTTATCACGGATGATCTTGAAATGGGTGCAATAATCAACAGTTACGGCATCGGTGATGCTTGTAAAATGGCGGTTGTCGCCGGGGTCGATATGCTCGCAATATGCGCCGATCACAAAGCGATCGTCGATGGACATAAGGCGGTTTTACAGGCTGTAAAAAGTGGCGAAATCTCCGAGGACAGACTGGACAAATCGATCGATCGCATCGCTCGGACCAAAGGCTTTCTATCGCCCCCGCTGGTATTCAACCCGCAACGTCTCGATCAAATAACAATCGAGATCGCGGATTTTGGCCACGCTTTGAAGCAGTAGATTTGGAGGAAACATCGTTTTGCGTAAATTATTATTGTTTTTACTGATCCTCTCGTTTTTTGCCACGGCTTCTACCTGCCGGAAGAGGACGTATGATGCCGTAACGATCGGGTTACCCGACAAATTCAGTTCATTTGATACGTTGACGAGTGTTGCCGCACCAGATGCGGCCGCGGAAAGGATCAGGGTCCTCCTTTTCAATACATTAGTCAGGAAAACGGAAAACTTTGAATATGTCGGCGAATTGGCGCAAGACATTAAGGCCTCTGAGACCGGTACAGTGCTCACTTTTGTGCTGCGCGACGGCGTCAAGTTTCATAATGGGCAGCCGCTGACCTCGGCCGACGTCAAATACACTTTCGACGAGCTTTTTAAGACAGACGGCAAAACCAAATCCTTTAAATCGGGAGCGTTTTTCGATACCGTTCCGCTCGTAAAGACTGATGCGACCCCGGTTTCTACGCCGCAGCCTGCGACTAATTCAAATACTCCGGCAAAGCCGCTCGAAGAGATAAAAAGCAAAAGCGTGCCGCACATTGTCACGATCGAGACGCCTGATCCAAAAACAGTGATTTTTACGATAGCCCGCCCGGGGCTTCGCAACCAACTTCTTGCAAACCTTGTGGCGATCCCAATAGTTCCTGTTGGGACGGCCGGTCAGCTCAAAGACGCTCCCGTAGGCTCAGGACCGTTTAAGTTTGTTAGCTTTGACGCATCGCAGCAGATCGTCGAACTTGTCGCAAACCCGGATTACTGGGAGGGCGCACCTAAAGTGCCCCGTTTGCGTATTAAAACCGTTACGGACGCAACATCCCTTCAGGCAGAACTCCAGTCGGGCGGTGTCGACGTCGCGCCAAACCCGTCGAATCTGCCGCCGGACATGTTGAAGGCATTGGGCAGTTACAGCAATCTTAAGATCGAACAATTTGATGGTTCCAACATTCAATATTTGATCTTTAATATGCAGTCGCCGCCGCTCAATAATCCCAAGATCAGACAAGCTATAGGCTATGCGATCGACCGTCAAAAGATCGTTACTCAGCTATTGTCCGACCAGGCGCGAGTTGCGAATTCGATACTTCCGCCGGAATCGTGGGCGTATTCGCCCGGGCATCAGTACAGCTACGACCCGGTAAAGGCAAAGCAGCTGCTGCAAGAAGCCGGTTATAAAAACGAACCGATCACTTTCAAGTTTGGCTCGGGTAATGCGGCCGTTAGTCAGTATTCGCAGGCGATCCAGAGTTCGCTCAATGAGGCCGGGTTTAATATACAGATCGAAACGCTTGAGCTTGCGACCGTTCGTCTGCAGCTCGCTCAGGGCCAATTCCAGATCTACACCGGCCAGTGGGTTGGCGGCAATCAGGATCCGATCTTTTTGCGCAATCTCTTTAGCTCGGCAATGATCCCGAATGCGGTTGTCCCCTGCTGCAATCGGGGTCGTTATCGCAACGCCGAGGTCGATAAACTCGTTGAAGACGCGATGAACGAACTTGATAAAACCAGGTCCAAAGAGCTATACGCCAAAACGTGGGATTTGGTGAGCGGTGATCTGCCATTGCTTCCGCTCTGGTATCCGGCCAATCTGGTCGTTTCAAATAAACGCGTTGGCAACATCAAGATCAGCGCGAGCGGCGACTGGACGTTTTTTAAGGATATAACCGTCAACGATTAGCGCTCTCTAGGCTGATATACTTGACAATTTTACGGCAAACGCTAGAATTATGATTTGCCAGCGGGAGTAGCTCAGTGGTAGAGCGCGACCTTGCCAAGGTCGAAGTCGCGAGTT
>DAIRVI010000015.1:0-39810 GCA_036802885.1 Pyrinomonadaceae bacterium | reverse complement strand
GCAGCGGCTTTTCTAAATATTGCTCTCGTCGTGAATCAGGAAAAACGCTCGCCATCGGTTAAAATTGCTCCGGAAAATGATCAGGGTGAAGAGTATTTTAGACCGAACGCGGGGCATTGTCGAAAGGCAAAAAAAGAAACACCTCAAATGCAAATAAGACGGGCATTTAAAGGGTGAGACGCGCAAGATATATCGCTCGTTTTTTTCTAGCGGTCGCGAAATCGACAAAGCCCCACGTTCTGCTTTGCTTCACGTGGGGCTAAAAGTTATGTCGTCTGTTAAGCAGACTCAGTAATTAACCAGCTTCGTCTTTAGCCGGAGTTTCTTCCACTTCAGGAGCGGCTTCTTCTGCGACCGGCTCTGACGCTTCGGCAGCAGTTTCCTCAACAGCCGGTGCAGCCTCTTCGGCGACCGGAGCTGCTTCTTCGACAGGAGCGTCGGCCTTTACTTCCTCTGCGTCGGCTTTCTTTTTGCCTTTTCGCTCAGGTTTGGCCGGCATTTCACCGCCCTCTGCGGTAACCGTGACAGGCACAGCCAGCGTCACTTCGCGGTGAAGCTTGACGTTGACGGTGTATTCGCCGGTTTCTTTGATCGCGTCTTTGAGAACGATCTTGCGGCGGTCTATCTCATAACCCTTTGCCTTGAGAGCCTCGGCGATGTCCATCGACGTGACCGAACCAAACAGAGTCCCCTGCTCGCCCGATTTGCGTTCGAATGTAAGAGCGATGCTCCCCATCTGCCCGAGCTGAGCCTCGGCGGTCGCACGTTCGACGGCTGCTTTCTTTAGCAACGCCTCACGTTCCTGCTCGATCTGTTTTACGTTGCCTTTGGTCGCAAGCGTTGCAAATCCCTGGGGCAGCAAAAAGTTGCGGGCAAACCCGGCCTTGACCCTGACGATCTCGCCGCGGCCGCCCACTGAGTCGATATCCTCACGTAATAGAATAGTTGTGTGTGCCATCTGAATAATCTCCTTGGTTTTAGTCCGCGACAAATGGCAGCATTGCCATAGAACGGGCACGCTTGATCGCCTTGGCGATGCGGCGCTGGTCTTTTGCGGAAATGCCCGATATACGGCGCGGCATAATCTTGCCACGCTCGGGTACAAACTGCCTCAATAAATCGACATCTTTCCAATCAAGATAATCGGGCACGATGTTTCGCGGCCGTCGGCGCTGAAAGCGTCGCGGGCGATCGCCAATGACGTCTTCGCCGACGCCGAGACCATCTGCATCATTCATTATTTCTAATTCATTCTCTGCCATAACTTTCTCCTAATGCTCAATTACGCCTCAGCGGGCGCTTCCGTAGATTCTGTCGCGGGGCGGAACGACGCGCGTTTTGCCAAGCGAGCCTCGCGTTTTGCGCGAACTTTGTCCGCTTTCTTACGATCCTCATCAACCCGAACGGTAATGAATCGCATGATCAAATCGTTCACACGCATACGCCGTTCAAGTTCGGCAATCTCCTGACCTGAGCCTTCGACCTCGAAGAGAACATAGTGTCCGGTCTCTTTTTTCTGTATCGGATACGCCAAATTGCGAATGCCGACGTCGTCCATTCGCACGACTTCGCCGCCCTCTTTTTTGATCAATTTGCCGACCGCATCGTTTAATTTCTTGATCTTATCGGCGCCCGTTTCCGGATCAACGATATACATTACTTCGTACGTTCTATTTGCCATAATTGCTCCCTGTGGTCGCAGTGAATAGTGATTAGTTAAAAGGGATAAGTGAAAACCAATTATTTCTATTCAATTCTTATCTTTTTTCCACTCTTAACTTTTCACTTTTCACTATTAGTTAAACCTTGCCATCGCCGCATCAACGCCATCTGTAATGATGGCCCGCACGGCGTCGGCTGAAATCTCCAATATCTTTTCAAGTGTTCCGGCGTCGCTCTTAGCGAAATTCTCCAAAACAAATTTTGACGCGTCCGTTACCGGATGCTCCGGCTGAATTCCGATCCGCAATCGAATAAACCCCTGCGTGTGCAGACAATCTATTATCGATCTGAGCCCATTTTGGCCGCCATGCGTGCCGTTTGGCCTGATCCGGATCGTGCCCAATGGCAACGCCAGATCATCCGTGACCACGATCAATCTTTCGACCGATCTTTCATCTTTTGCAGCGAGGCAGCTAACTGCCTCACCGCTCAGATTCATATAGGTCTGCGGCTTAGCGAGCTCGACCACTTGGTTGTCAAAAATGCCTCGCCCGATCAGCGATCGACATTCGTCACGCCTTATCTGGGTTTGCAATTGCGACGCGAGCAGATCGACGAGCATAAATCCGAGATTGTGCCGCGTCTTTGCATATTCCGGGCCCGGATTACCAAGCCCGACTATCAGCCAATTACTCACGTTAGCCGTTTACGATTCCTCGCTGCCGCCGTCGCCAGTATCCTCAGCAGCTGCAGGCTCCTCACCCTCAACCACAGGTTCCGCACCTTCCTCAAGCTGCGGTTCGAGCACAGCTTCCTGGACGGTGATGATCGACGCGACCACCGTTTCCGATGAAACCTGGATCTCGATGCCCTCTGGAATCTTAAGGTCCGAAACGTGCAGAGCATGTCCCGCTTCGAGGTTTGTGACATCAACGTCTATCGAATCGGGTGTATTGGCCGGTTCGCATAACACTTTGATCTCACGCATTGCCTGCGTGAGCACGGCGCCTAATTCCTGAAGACCGGCCGCGTGTCCGACCAGGTGGATCGGCACCGTCATCTCGATCTTCTCGCCCTTAGCAAAACGGCGAAGATCGGCGTGTATCAATCTGCCTTTGACCGCATCGATCTGTCGATCCTGGAAAATAACGTCATTAACGCCTTCGCCCTCGATATCGAGAGCAAATACCGTATTGACGCCGGTGTCGGTTCGCAAGATAGCCGCCAGATCGCTTAATGAAGCGGTTGCCGCCAAACTTTCCGTACCGCCACCGTAGACAACGACCGGAATCTTGCCGTTTACCCTGAGTCGTCGAGCCTCGTTCTTACCCCGTGTTTCACGCTTTTCAGCCTTAACAATAAATTTCTCTGCCATAACTTTACTCTCAATATCTAAATGAATAGTGACGAAACGCTCGTCTCGTCGTGTATCGATCTGATCGCCGACGCCAGCAGCTCGGCGACGCTCAAAACCTCGATCTTTCCGCCATCGACAAGCGGCATACCGTTATCACGGATCGGTATCGTGTTTGTCACGATCACCTTTTTAAGGTGCGAACCGCTGATATTCTCGACAGCCTTTCCCGACAAAACACCGTGCGTAAAGCACGCATAAACCTCATTCGCTCCTGCTTTATGCAGAGCTTCGGCAACCTTACAGATCGTGCCGCCGGTGTCGCACATGTCGTCGATTATCAAACAATTCTTTTCGCGAACATCACCAACGATATTCATCACATCCGCTTCGTTCGCACGTTCGCGGCGTTTGTCACATAGTGCAAGGCCAGCATTGAGCCGCTTTGCATACGCTCTCGCACGTTCGGCACCGCCGGTGTCAGGTGCAACGACGATCAGATTCTCGATCGGATTCGTCTTAAAGTAATCAACCACTATCGGAGCCGCATAGAGGTGATCGACCGGAATATCAAAAAACCCTTGTATCTGCGAGGCGTGCAGATCGATCGTTAAAACACGCTGAGCACCCGCCTTGGTTATCAAGTTTGCGACTAGCTTTGCGGCGATAGGCACACGGGGCCGATCTTTCTTATCCGAGCGTGCATACCCGAAATACGGGATCACGGCGGTAACACGTTCGGCCGAAGCCCTGACGAATGTGTCGATCATGATCAACAACTCCATCAGATGGCGGTCGCTCGGCGGGCATGTCGGCTGGACGATGAAAACATCGTGACCGCGAACATTCTCCTCGATCTGGAAATTAAACTCGCCGTCGGAAAACCGCTCGGTGCTCGCTTTTCCAAGCTCGATGCCAAGCTGATCACAGATCTCGGCAGCGAGTTCCGGGTTCGCATTGCCCGTAAAGACCTTGATTTTTCCGTTGACGCTCATCAATCCAAATAAAAAACGGCCAATCCAGTAAGATTGCCCGCTTCGATTCATAATTGGCTGGGGCGGAAGGACTCGAACCTACGAATGCCGGATCCAAAAACCGGTGCCTTACCACTTGGCTACGCCCCAATGCGAATTAAAGAAACTAATCGGAAACAACCTAACACATAAGTGCTTCGCGGTATTCGGACCGCGAAATGGTTGATACGGAAAACTTTCGCCATGTCGACTCGTGATCGAGGGCTTTTTGTGCAGTTTGCCGTGTCTCTTCTTTATCAAATACTGCGAAAACGCTCGCCCCGCTACCGCTCATCGCGGCTTTCAAGGCACCGAGACCTAGCAAAGTCTCTTTGACTCGCCGCACCTCGGGATAAGCGTGGAAAACGCTCGCTTCAAAATCGTTTATCAATACCGAATGGCGAAAATCGCTAGATTCCGCTTCCAAACGGCAAACTCGAAGAATACGTTCCGAGTCCACATTTGTCAAGCTAGCGGCCTTATTTCCAGCGAAGGCATCGCGAGTCGAAATTTGCACGTCGGGCGTAACTATCAGCATAAACGGCTCGTCCACGTCACCGATCTGGTCTATCACCTCGCCGCGTCCTGTGCCGATTGCCGTCCCGCCGTCCAAAAAGAAAGGCACGTCGGAGCCGAGCGATTTGGCAATTTCCCAAAGTTCGTGATCGCTGATCTCCAATTGCCAAAGTCGTTTTAATCCGGTCAGGGTGACAGCCGCATTCGACGAGCCGCCCCCAAGTCCGCCCGGTGACGGGATGCGCTTTTCCAGGTGTATTCGAGCACCCTTTTCGACACCGCCATCATCGAGCAAACACTTTGCCGCCTCTATTATCAGATTCCGGTCATCTGTTGGCACCGTTGCGTCGCTGCACGTCAAACGCAGAAATTCGTCCTCGGCAAACGAGATCGTATCGTGCAGAGAGACAGTTTGAAACACAGTAAAAAGATCGTGAAAACCGTCGTCGCGCTTCCCAAAAATGCGGAGATTCCAGTTTATCTTTGCAAATGACGGGAGCGAAAACTCAGGCATCGCTTTAGCATAAAAGGCGGAAACGCGAAAGTAAATGAGCGTGCTTCCGGATGATGTCCGAAAACACGCTCAAAAACCTTCCCAAGGCCGTTCCCCGTTATTTCCTAACCAAAAATACCTGTGTGAAATAGTATGACCCGTCCTCTGAAACCGCTACCCCGACCGCGGATTCTTTCCAGTTGCGATCAAGCATATTGTTTCTATGAGACGGCGAGTTTAGCCAGCTGTCAACAGCCTTGACGATCGGATCCGTAAATCCGCGATTGAACGCAATGTTTTCGCCGATTGCCCGCCATTTGCGCAGCCCGCTGTCATCGGCACGATCACTTACTAATTTATTGTCGAGCCCGCGGTGGCTAAAGAATTTAAGCTCAGCCATGTGCTTCGAATGCATACGGGCGATCGCAGCCAACTCCTCACTCCACGCCAGCGGCTGCAAGCCGTTTTCGAGCCGTTTATTATTAAACAGGTCAAACGCCGATCGCTCGACCTCTATTGTGTTGACGACGACGGCGGCTTTTACTTCGGCCGTTTTATCCGCGACCCGACGAAATCGTTCGACAACGCTGTTGCCACTGGCGACAACTGCTGACGTCGATGCTTGATATTCATTAATTTGGGCGAACGAAACCGTTGCCGTTGCGGCAATAACGCCCAGGATCAGGAAGATGTTTTTATGCATTATGACCTCACTTCGGCAGCCGGACGATCCTTGTTCAGGGCTCCAGACTTTGCGCCTGCCTCTTTCGAGACAGTTGCCTTTTCGGTTAAGGTGGTAAATCCGACAGATTTACCTATTTATAAAAACATTTAATTTGTGGGCGATTCCGAAAAAACTAGCCATTTGCTCCGCGGGCAATCTCTCTAGAATCTTCATTCTTAATGCCTTACCACGCGGAAAGATAGGAATTTAGCGTTGGAGGAAATCAGGTAGGCATTTACCCCTCAGTTATTCGATTTATTTTTGGGCCAAATTTGCTCTTTGTCTCAATGCGCTCCGTGCCCCATGTGTTAAATTCTTCTATATGGCAAAGATCGCTCTTGCAATACACGGCGGAGCCGGGACGATCCTCAGATCGCAAATGACGCCCGCGCTCGAGGCGGAGTATCGCGGCGGCCTCGACAACGCACTTAATTCCGGCTGGTCGATTCTCGAAAAAGGCGGCACGTCACTCGACGCGGTTGAGGCAGCCGTTTGCGCGCTCGAGGATTTCCCGCTTTTTAACGCTGGCCGCGGCGCCGTATTTACGCACGAAGGCGAGGTCGAGCTCGACGCGGCCATCATGGATGGCCGAAAACTTAAAGCGGGCGCCGTGACATTTGTCAAAAACATCAAAAATCCCGTAAAGCTTGCCCGACTTGTGATGGAACGCACCGGTCATATTCTTCTGGCTGGCGACGGTGCAAACCAATTCGCCGAGCAAAATGGAGTGCATCTTGCTCCTGACGAGTATTTTTTTACCGAACATCGTTGGCTGCAGCTGCAAGAGGCGATCGCCGACGGGCGCGTCCAACTCGACCACACGGCGGCTAAGCCGATGGGAACGGTCGGAGCGGTTGCTTGCGACGCAAAGGCCAATCTTGCGGCTGCCACATCGACCGGCGGAATGACGAACAAAAAATTCGGCCGCGTGGGCGACACGGCTTTGATCGGTGCGGGGACCTATGCCGACGACGTTTGTGCTGTCTCGTGTACGGGCCACGGCGAATTTTTTATGCTCGGTGTCACCGCTTACGATGTCGCGGCCAGGATGAAATATAAGGGATTGAGTTTGGATGACGCCGCAATTGAGACGATTGCCCACTTGACATCTATCGGTGGAGATGGCGGATTGATCGCGGTAGATGCAAGCGGAAATATCACTCTGCCTTTCAATTCTGAGGGTATGTATCGGGGATTTACGACCGGCGACCGACGCGATATCCAGATCTATCGCTAACCTCACACTTGTTTAGGAATCCGATCAGGCGATTTCCTGAACCGCTTCGGCCCCCAATGCTGCGAGTGCAGCGGCGGCTTTTTTCGAAGTGCGGCTGACCGCGTCCGGTGCTTTGCGGCCGGTGAGGAAAATATAATTGAGCGTTATTCGACGGTGCCGTCCGGTTGAGACCGGGTCCGAGTAATCGTAATCAAACGAGTAGATGTAATGGCCAGTTGAGAGTTTTTTGCAGACGTCTTCCGGCAGATGAAATAGATAAGCGTCGGCATAATGCCCGAGACTCTCGTCCGCGTAACCGATCTTTTCGCCCTCGGAGTTATCCAAATGGACAGGAACCATCTCAACCGTATCGCATAAAGTGTAGAGATCGCCAAGGACGTGACGGCGTTTTATAGCAAGCGGACTGTAAGTCATAAATTCATTATAACACGAATAAGCGGGCCTTAGGGTTAAATAAAAAATGCCCCGATCTTGCGACCGGGACATTTCTGGTTAGATCAGCAGGTGTTCGGTTAATTAGTAGCGTCCGCCGCCACCATATCCGCCACCGCCGCCGCCGCCGTAGCCGCCGCCGCCACCGCCACGTCCACCGCGTCCGCCACCACCGCCGCCACCAAAGCCGCCGCGTTTTTCTTGCGGTTTAGCTTCGTTGACTTTGAGTTCGCGTCCGTCGACTTCTTTGCCGTTGAGCTGTGCGATGGCGGTTTCGCCATCAGCCTGCGACGCCATTTCGACAAAGCCGAATCCGCGCGAGCGTCCTGTTTCGCGATCTTCGATGATGTTCGTCGACTCGACCGCTCCGATTTCGCCAAACAGGTCGTTAAGATCCTGATTGGTTGTGTTGAAGGAAAGATTTCCTACATATAGTTTCATTGACATTTTAATATTTACCTTTTCCCTTTTCGGGAATTCTAAAGAAGCTTCGAATCGAGCTATCTTGCTTGATAAAGCGAAGGGCCGGATTTCGGATACTCAAAAACTCTGAGAGCTACTTCTAATTGTTATACAGGGCCTGCTCTCAAACTTATCCAAAAACCGTTAAAGACGAAGCGCGTACCCCTTCGGGCCGCGAGAGAAGGATTAACACAGTTATAATGCACGATTTACGCGGGAATAGCAAGTTGTTATCTCGGCGCAATTAGCGGTACTCTTGACTTGCCCTATTAAATGGGTTTACAAATGACTATTCAAAATATCTGAGACCAAAAGCAGGAGAACCAAAATGGGTAGAAAGATACTTGCCGTCGTAGTTGCATTCATCGTTGCCAGTGCGATCATGCTGATCATCCAAATGGGTAATTCTATGTTGATCATGCCGCCGTCGGCCGAGGTGATGGCCGACCGTGTGAAGTTAGCTGAATATATGGCGAACGGACCGGTCACCACATATGTCGTAGTGCTGATCGGATATGTCATTGCGTCGTTCGCGGCCGGGTTTGTAGTAACAAAAATGAGCCGTCAAGTAAGTCAGGGTACGACACTTCCGTTAGTTATTGGAGGGATTTTGACGCTCGGTATGGTTACCAATCTTGTGATGCTGCCTGGGCAGCCGATTTGGTTCTCGGTGGTTGGCTTGCTGACGTTTATCCCATTGTCCCTACTCGGCCATCGCTTCGCGCGCTAAAAGAATCAGCCACCGATCTCACAGATCAAAACGGATAAATCTTTTATTTCTAATCCATTTTATCCGTGAAATCGGTGGCAATTTTTATTTCAGATCATAATATCGCCAGCTCGTCCTAAAATCCTTCGACAGCTTTTGTTTCGTCAGTATCGCGCGCACCATCTCGACGGGGATCGGACCTTCTTTCAGGATCGCGTCGTGAAATGCCCGATTCGTCATCTTTTTCGAATCGACCAGATCACGATGCAGCGTATAGAATTGCAGGCCGCCCATCATGTACGCCATTTGATACAGCGGGCCGTAATCGCCGCTGAATGACCGTCGCACCTCGCCGAGCGCATTATCGCGCTCGTGCCCGACCTTATTGACGAGCAGATCGACGCATTGCTCGGGCGTCCAGTTGCCGAGGTGAAAATTGAGGCTAAAAATAATGCGAGCCGCCCGGTGCGAGCGCCAAAACAGCGCTCCGATCTTATCCTCAGGCGTTTTCACAAATCCGCGATCCCACAAAATAAATTCCCAATACAACGCCCAGCCCTCGCCCCAAAACGGCGTGCTGAACATTCGCCGGAACGGCTTGTATCGTGACGTCATAAACTGCTGCAGGTGATGACCGGGAATCAGCTCGTGGTGCGTGACGGCGCGTGCGAAGTGCGGGTTGTTGCCGCGCATCGACATCATTTTTTGCTCGTGCGTCATGCCGTCGGTCGGATAACTGACGAGTATCGTCTCGCCACCGAGGAAAAACGGTGCGACGAGCTGCCGTTCGGGCGTCATCATCTCCATCCGCCACGATTCCTCGGCGACGCGCGGCACGGTGACGAGGTCGTTTTTCTTTACAAAATCGATCGCCTCGCGTGCCTGATCGCGAATGAGCGCCGGTTGTTTGCCCGGCTCGACGTACTTTTGCTTAACGGCTTTGATGGCCTTCATATAATCGTCGCCGTAACCCATCTCACGCGACGCCTTTTTCAGCTCGGCGATGCACCATTCGAATTCCTTATTCGCGATCTCGACCAGCTCTTCGGGCGTGTACGGGATCATCTCGGATTGCAGCTCATTAATGAGAGCTTCCCTGCCTATCGGGTCGCCGATGATCGTAGTTTTGTCGTCCGCCGCAATGCCGACGAGCTTTGTCGTAATAAAATTTTGATATTTTTGAAGAGCGTCGTCGGCCGTCTTGTAAGGCGACTCGCACCACCACGTGAACATAGGGTCGTAGGCATTGTAGAACGTGTACCAACGCCGCAAAGTGTCGCGCAGTCCCGCGACGTGCCGAGCCGTGCGATTCGCTACTGTCCGTTTTGGCTTTACGGCCGACGGGCTCTCAAACGACTTCTGCGTTTCTGCGATTGCCCGCGTAAGCTCGTTCAATACAGCCGCCGTCTTTGCCGGTTGCGCAAATTCGAGCCGGCGCCGCGCGTCTTCGAGATCGGTGATTGTCTTTGCAAACGGTATCAACGACGCCATCTCGTCCATCTGGTCCTTAAACCGAGACATCTCACGCTGCTCGTGCCCGAGATAGTTTTTGAACAATACGTAATCGACCTGCTCGTCATGCGCCAGCGAATCGAAACTCATCTTCTGGAGCGCCGCCAGCTCATCTGCGTACAGCTCAGAGAACCGAGCGACCCGAGCTGCCGAGAGCTCCGACGTCCAAAACCGATTAAACGCCCCGACGTCCTGCCCAAACCGCTCGATCACGCCCCTCAACCGCGACGCCGGCTCATTCAACGCCGAAAGTTCGTCTTTCACTAATTGGGCATCAAGGGATTGGCAGACGATAGAAAAGATAAAGTACAAACTCGCGACTCTGGTTACAATCCTCTTCATTGTTTTTATATGGAACACTGTCGAATCAAATCGAGCTTCCGATGCGATCACCGCCGCTCCGCGACATTTATTGAATTCTAAACCAACTTTGTCGGCAAAAGTAATTTCACTTAAGGCTTAAAGAAAAGATTTTCAGAGATCCCATCAAAACCTAACGAAAATGCACGGCGAGGAAAACAGCTGGCTCCTCCTAAAAACCGACGATCACTTTGCCGACCCCGATTGGCGGCTGGAGACGATCTTGCCACCAAAAACAAAGGCAAACAAATAGGTTTACGCTTTTTCCCGAATAGCCTAAAATGATTGGACTATGCCGAGATCACTAATGCTCAGCCTCGACGGCGAGGAGTTTTCAGTTCAGCTGACAAAGATCGATCGCGAGGACCTTTACGGTTCGGTGGAGGTCGAAGCTTTTGATGAGAAAGGTAACCCCGCCCAGCTCTTGGTTTTGGCGTCCGATGGCAAGACCCTGCTTAACAAAGGCGGCACTGCTCTGGCCACCCTGGACAAAAACGGGAACTCGGTCGAACGAAACACGCTCAAGCCGGTTAATATGGAGGGCGTTGAGATCGACACGGTCGAATCGTCATTCGGTGTCAGCAACAAACTAAAGGTCGCCGACATCGACGACTATCTCTCTCAGGTGGTTAAGTCGATTTACATTCTCGATCCCGTCGAAGACGGCGACATTAAATTTCTCCTCGATCATCTCTCGTCCGGGCTCATTTACGCGTTTCCATTCAGTTATCGCGGCGGGACCGAATATGACAATGCTTTTGTGATCGGCAATAAGGACGATGCCTTTATGATCATCGGAAAGCAGGCCCGTTTCCAGTTTGCAAAACTTAATCAGGCCGCCCATCTCGACGCTATGGAAGAAGAGGAGATATCAGGCGACGATATTGACTTCGATCTCTTGTAACAGGCGATGACGCAATGGCTATAAACATCTCTAATCAAAAGAACCGCGACGCGCTTGTCGCATTTGAGGCAGTCATGCCGGTCCGCAACGTGCATTTTGTAGATGAAAAAGGTAACGCGGTCGAGACACGACGGTTGCTCAAGACCGACATCGAACACGATCTCGATTCGTTGTTGAAGAAACGCAAGTCGCTATCCGCCATAAGCAAAGCCCTGATCAAAGAAGATCCTGAGATCGACATCAATGCGTTCGGGATGTTTCTGACTGACACATCTAAGGTTTACGTGTCCAAGAAAGGCATCATCCATCTCGTTGATGAGGTGGAGGTCGTTAGCAATCCGGATGGCAGCCTTCGCGAACGCCGCTCACGAAAAAAGGAAGCTCAGAACGTCAACACCGACGTACCGCTTCGGTGGACCGGTAAATTCATCAAAAAGGAAGATGCCGCGCATCGATTTGTCTTTACGCACAAACGCCAGCTTATCCACGTAAATGGCCTGACCTTCGACTTTCTCTACGACATGGCCAAGGAGTTGCATGAACGCAATTCCTTTTTGATCGTTAGGGGCGGCGAAAAGGGTGATAAGCCCATTGTAATGCACAGGGGCGGGCTGCAATACAATGCATTTCTCGAGGGTCGGATCAAAGACGACGAGTATCTTCTCATCCTGCAGCTTTCAAATATAGAGTTAAAACGGCCAAAGGAGATCAGTAGTGAATCTTGATTTCGACTCAAAAAATCTCAATAAGAAAAAGGGAGAATACCGCTTTGGCGACGCGATCTATCTAGCTGATCCCTCGCTCCACGCTAAGGCGCAGGATTATAAGCGCGAGCGTAGCGCCACGATGCACGCTGTAGCGGCACAGGATATCAGCCGCATTCATGCTGCCCGCGGTTACCTCGCTACGCGCAAATACGACGGCGAATTTTGCCTGGTCTTTTTTAACGGCAAAAAATTGATCTCGGTAAATCCCGGCGGCACGGTGCGCTTCGGCCTGCCCGCGTTTGAAGAGGCTGAAAAACTTCTCAAAGCTGCAAAGGTTGGTTCCTGTATTCTCGCTGGCGAGATATACCTCCAGGCAGAAAATTTTAAGGGTCTTCGTATTCACCGCGTCGTCGGAATCTTACGAAATCCCGATTCCGTTGACGATATGAAGCGGCTCGGTCTGGCTATATTCGACGTGGTCGATCACGACGGCAAGGCAACCCAGAATCTTAAAGAGAAATACGCGCTGCTCGATAAATGGTTTGCGAAAGGAAAGCTCGTCCATCCGGTCGAACACGTCCCGACCAAGAAAACCGAAGACATCATGGTCTTGCTTGCCGATTGGGTGATCGAAAAAGGCTCAGAGGGCATCGTCCTCCAGCACGACACGGCCAGCTGGTACAAGATCAAGCTCCGACACAGTCTCGATGTCGCCGTCATCGGCTACAGCGAGGGCAGCGACGAACGCAAAGGGTTGCTCCACGATCTGCTCGTTGCTGTAAAGCGAAACGATGGCACGTTTCAGGAATTGACGCGCGTCGGCGGCGGATTTACCGACGAGGATCGCAAAACCATTGCTGCCGAGATGAAACGCCGGGTCGTGCCATCAGATTACGTGGCGGTAAATAACGATTACGTCGCCTACGAGATGGTCAAGCCGGGCCCGGTCATCGAGATCTCGTGCCTCGATCTCATCACCGAAAGCTCTCGCGGCGGGCCGATCAATCGTATGGTTCTCAAATGGGACGGCAAACGCTACAACGCGCTTTCGCGGATGCCCCTCGTAAGCGTCATTTCGCCCCAGTACATCCGCACCCGCGACGACAAAGACGCTATCGAAGACGACGTCAACATCCGCCAACTCACCGAGCTTGCTCCTGTAACGCTGACTGAAAAAGCTGTCGAGGACGTCGCGGGTGAGCCCAGCACTTTGCTTGAACGAGAGGTCTATACCAAAGAGATGAAGGGCAACACGATGGTCCGTAAGCTGCTGCTTTGGAAGACGAATAAGGAAAAGAGCAACGAATTTCCGGCTTTTGTCGTCTATCTCACCGACTTTTCGCCGAATCGTAAAAACCCGCTCGAACGCGATATTCGCATTGCCGCGACCGAGGCCGCCGCACGCAAACATTTCAAACGCATGGCCGAAGAAAATTTCATCGGCGGATGGCAAAAAGCTTGAGTTAAACTGTCAGTATGACCCTGCCTTTTATCGAATTTGCGGGCAACAAACGCCTGTTGTGGATAGCGGAGGAATGGATCCGCTACGCGCCGGAGCTTGCCGAATGGGCGATGAAACGCATCGTCAATCGCCGAGACGTCTGGAGCCAGTACACGATCAAGCACGACAAGGTCAGCGTCGTTATGCTGCCTATCAAAGAGCGTCGCAAGCTGGGAACCGACATGGTTACGCTTACCAAGCTCGAACGTCACTTTGCCGGCAAGGCACCAAATCATCTCGTCGGAATGTTCTCTATATCGGACCATGCGACCTGCAAATGGTTTGCGGTCGATATCGACCTGCACGACGAATCGGTGACGAATGCCGACGAGATCATTGAGGCAAACCGCACAGCGCTTTTTACCTGGGCCGGACGGCTGCGGGCGCTGGGCATGGACCCAATGGTCATGGATTCGAATGGCGTTGGCGGTTATCACCTATGGGTGCTGCTCGACAGGGAATACCCGCTCGCTGACGTGTTCGATTTTGTCGACGACCTCCGTTCCAACTGGGAGGAACTCGGACTTGAGCGAAAGCCCGAGTGCTTTCCGCCCAAACGCGTCGTCGGGCCTGATGATTTGCCTTACACGCTGCGTCTGCCGGGCCGGCACCATTCGCGGCCGCATTACACGCGTATCTACAATTTCGAATTTACCGACGAGAACGAATGGCTCGATGGCGGCGAGGCCATCGAGGTCATGCTTGCGACAAAGCCGTCGAAACTGCCAAAGCTCTCGAAAAAGAAAAAAGCCGAGCGTGAACAGCAGCACCACCAACCGGTTAAAAAAACCGCAAAGAAAAAACACGCTTCGGGTCGGCATCGTCCGCGTGTCTGTCTCGACCTCGATGGCGTTTTGGCAAAGTACGAAGGCTGGAAGGGATTCGACCATATAGGCGAACCGCTGCCCGGTGCACGCGAGTTTGCCGAAAGCATTAATGAGGTCGCCGACATCGTTATCTTCAGCGCCCGCTGCTCCCAGGACCAGGGCGGCGAATACGAACCATCCATCCTGACCGCCGGCCAACTCCGCATTAAGATCGTCGAGTGGCTTGAAACCAACAAGATTCCCTACGCCGACGTCTATATGGGTCAAGGCAAACCCCGCGTGGCCGCCTTCATCGACGACCGCGCCGTGCCATGTTCACCGCAAACGGATAAAAGTGCCTATAAAGTGGCCTTGGACTCAGTCCGAAAGCTCGTCCGCCGATAGTGCCCCTGGTCTTGGTCAGGCAGATCTTCGACACCGGGTAAAGGAATTGGCAAAGCAAAAGACATTTGCTTGCGACACCATCAATCATGAACATGTAGGGCGAGCAAGAAGATGAGGAGTTGCTGAAACTTGCCTTGAGGGAGTTCGAAATTCGCGATCATCGTTATTATGGCTCAGTCGAATGCTGTAAAGGAACTGATAAATGCTCCCCAACGGTTCGAGTGTGATCTACGAAACACTTAGCCCGCCTGGCCTTTTCGTTTGCGTTTATTATCGTACATCCTCGCGTCTGCCAGCTTGATTATGTCAATAAGGCTTGTTCCGCGGTCGAAATCGACCTTTACCATCCCAATACTCATCGCGAGATTGTAGGGCAGGTCGCTGTTAGCATTAAAATCGGCGAGGTTTGCTTCGAGTCGTTCCGGCACCCTTTCCGCAACTTCGTCAAGCGTATTCATCATCAGGACTAGGAATTCGTCGCCGCCAGGACGCGCGATAATGTCGGCGTCGCGAAAGGTTTTTGTCAATAACTCAGCCGAATGTCTGATCGCACCCGACCCCGTCACGTGTCCAAACTCGTCATTGATCTGCTTGAGCCCATCGAGGTCGCCGACCATAAGCCAGACACTGCGTTCTGACTCGCGCGAGCGGTAAAGCTTGATCTGCTGTTCGGCGTGCAGAAAAAACCCTCGCCGGTTATAAAGGCCGGTCAGATCATCGGTGAGCGAGAGATTCTCGAGGCTCTCGTTCGCTTTTCTCAAAATCGCCGAGGTTTGGCGGAGCTCAAGCCTCAGGCTCACCTGCCGTGCTAACGCCTCAAGGCCGGCAAGCTGCTGAAAGTTGAGATCGCGGGGCTCGCGGTCGATAACGCACAGAGTACCAAGCGGGAGTTGATCGTGCGTTACCAACGGAGCACCGGCGTAAAATCGTATCTTCGGCTCGCCCGTGACAAGCGGGTTGTCACG
This sequence comes from Pyrinomonadaceae bacterium, assembly GCA_036802885.1. Taxonomy (GTDB): domain Bacteria; phylum Acidobacteriota; class Blastocatellia; order Pyrinomonadales; family Pyrinomonadaceae; genus OLB17. The sequence goes on along the minus strand of DAIRVI010000015.1, from coordinate 24,048 downwards.
AAACCTTGAGTCAGCGGTCGCATCCGCGACAACCATCGTCTGGGTCGGATCGAGGATCGTGTAAGCACAAAATGCCTGATCCCGCGGCGTTTCCGGTGCGTCGAGGCCGACCCTTGATTTGAACCACTGTCGGTTCTCGTCCACCAGGGAAATAACCGCGATCGGCGTGCCGCAGATCTGCGACGCCAAGAGCGTAATATCGTCAAATTCTTGTTCAGCCGGTGTGTCGAGTATCTCGATCTCGTGGAGAGCCGCGAGGCGTCGTTCTTCGTTTTCGGGTAGAGGAGCGGCCATATCAATAAACCAACATTTTAACACCGTTCGACATCGAGTCAAAGAACGGCTAAAAAGCTCACACCGTCGTCGATAGTCAAACCAAAATTCTCGGCAACGGTTTGTCCGATGTCCGACAGCGATTGGCGCGTGCCGAGGTTTACTCCCGCTTTCGCGTGCTTACCGTAAACCAGCAGCGGAACGTATTCGCGGGTGTGGTCGCTCCCCTCTTTGGTCGGATCGTTCCCGTGGTCGGCGGTCATGATCAACAGGTCGTTATCGTTAAGCGCGTCGATGATCTCAGGCAAACGTTTGTCAAAATGCTCAAGCGCCTTTGCATAGCCCTCAGTGTCGCGGCGGTGGCCGTACAGCATATCGAAATCTACCAAATTGCTAAATATCAAGCCGCGAGAATCGGCACTCAACGCACTCATAGTTACGTCGATGATCTGATCGTTGTTTTTGGCGGTCAGGTCTTTGGTGACGCCCATTCCGTCATAGATCGACGCGATCTTGCCGATGCATACGACGTCGAGACCCGCGTCCTTTAACGACGGCAATAGGTTGCCGGCCGGCGGCGGCACGGCGTAATCGTGGCGATTCTCCGTGCGCTTAAAATCCGCGGCAGTGTGGCCCAGAAAAGGCCTCGCGATCACACGTGCAACCTCGTCGTCGCCGTGTAGTATGTTCCTCGCGATCTCGCAGATCTCATAGAGGCGGTCGATCGGCACGATCTCTTCGTGAGCGGCGATCTGGAAAACAGAGTCTGCCGAAGTATAAACGATCGGCTTGCCGGTTCGAATGTGCTCTTCGCCAAGGTCTTTGATGATCTCGGTCCCGCTCGCCGGGATATTGCCGAGAACGCCCGGAACCTTTGCCTTAGCGACAAACTCATCAATTATCCGCGGCGGAAACCCGTCGGGAAACTTTGGGAAACCTTGTTTCAAAATGATCCCGGCCATCTCCCAATGCCCTGTCGTGGTGTCCTTGCCGTCCGATTTGAGCGTGCATTTGCCGTAACTGCCGGTAGGGTTGTCGACGGCCGGAATGCCCGCGAGCGGTTTAATATTGCCAAGCCCCATCGCCTGCAAATTCGGTAGATTCACTTTTCTCGATTCAAGAATATGCCCAAGCGTATCGGCACCGGCGTCACCCCAGGCCGCAGCATCCGGCATTTCGCCGATACCCGCCGAGTCCAAAACCACCAAACAAATGCGTCCAAATTTCGCTGCCATTAAACGATCTTACGGTCAAAAAGTGCAAAAGTGAAAGAGTGAAAAAGCTAACTCTGTTTTCTTGCGTGATTAACTATTTCCCTATTCCACTTTTTCACATTTTCACTACTGCTCTTTCGGGGCAGTGTAACCCTCGCGCGTTCGAATCGTCGTCCCTGCGGGTAAGGCTTTCGGTTCGACTTTAATTTTGCGGAATGTGCCGTCGCGCTTTTCGTTGGACGAGTAATATCCGAGCGTGTACTTCGTGCCGATCTCGTCCGCAACGCTTTTGAATGCGGCACGAGCCTCGGTGAAATCGCCGACCGGAAAGACCTTTCCGCCCGAGCCACGTGCGAGCTCATCCATCTCGGTGTCGGCGATCTCGTATAGTTTCTTACTGACTGCAAGACGTTCAAAATCACCGAGCTGGCAGAAACTCACCGCCTTTTCCATCCCGGCTTTCGCGGCGATGCTTCGATAATAACGTCGAATCTGCGCAGTCGAAAACCTGATCGCCGCCTCGCAATCGCCGAGCAGATTTTCTTCAAAAAACTCACGCGTATCGACCTTGATAAAGAACGAAATTATCCCGATCTGCTCAAGCTCCTCCTTTGCCGCCGAAAAATCGGACGTACTTGTCGAGTCCACGCCGTCGGTGAGCGCCACGAGCGCTCTGCGACCCCGAAACTCCTCCGCCGGCGGCTTGTCAAACACCTTCTCGGCTACCTGCAGCAGCGAATCGTAATACGGAGTTCCGTTGCTCGTCCTGACGCCGTCGATCGCAGTTTTCAACGCTCGTCGGTCTGAGGTCAGGCGGGTGATCAATTCGCTCGTTGCGACCGCTTTAGCATCCTTGCGGTCGGTGTTGTATGCGATGATCGCTACGCGATCGCCGGGCCGCAGAGAAGCAATGAAATCCGAAGCCGCCCGCTGGATAAGCTGAAGATCGGAGCGAGTCGAACCCGATGTGTCGAGCAGCAAAGCAACCTCAAAAGGCGCAGTCGTTGCCGAAAAATCCGCGATCTCTTGACGTTTTCCGTCCTCGTAAACAACAAAGTTATTTGCTTTCAACCCACCGATCGGCGTGCCGTTTGCCGAAACAACTGCGATCGGGACGTCGATCAACTGAGTATCAACCCGAATGATATCTTCCTTGTCGTTTGGTTTTTTCTCCTGCGCATAGGCAGAAATAGATCCGCTAAAGCAAAACACCAGCAGTATAAATAGCATTCGCAGACGCATTACGACACAACCTCGCTCGGATTTTCATATTGTAACAAAATATTTCGTACACCTTGGCAGTTTTTGGGTTTTTGAAATGGCGGTATGCACGTTTTGTGATATGATTTGCGAAAGTTGGTTTTTAAATTCGCGGCGGCGTATTTTACCCACCTCGTTAGGGTGTGGGCGCCAAAGTCGTAAACTGTAATTTTGAGGAGAAGTGATGAAAAATAAACATTTAATCAGCCTGTTTGCGCTGGCAGCGATCGTTACAGGTTTTATTTATTTCGGCAGCAATGCGTCGGCTCAGAAGTTCGATGTTTCTAACAATACGGCTAAATCCCAAACCGCGCCTCTGACTAATACCCCACAGACGTTGCCGTTCAGTCAGGACTGGACGACAAATCTGATAACCGCAAATGACGATTGGGGTCCCATTCCGGGTATTCAAGGCTTTCTCGGTCAGGATATAGTAACCGCTACAGGCGTTGACCCGCGAAATATTTTGGCTCCCGCCAGTTTGCTCGCGAACGACCTCGACGTGATCGCCAATCAGACAAATCCCGACACGCTCGCGTCAGGCGGTGTGGCTGAATTTGACACTATAGCCAATCCGTCAGTTGCTCTAAATGGCTCGGGCACAGGCGATGTACCGCACATAATTCTTTATCTCAACACGACCGGTCAGAGTAACATCCGCGTTCAATTTGATGCTCGGGACCTCGATGCCTCAGTCGATAATTCGATTCAGCAAGTGAATACACAATATAGAGTTGGTAATACGGGCAATTTCATAAATGTGTTTGGCGGCTATATCGCAGATGCTTCGGGCGGCCCCAGCACGGCAACTTTGACCACACACGTTGATGTGACTCTGCCCGCGGCTGCCAATAACCAGCCCGAGATTCAGGTTCGGATATTGACAACCAACGCCGTAGGTAATGACGAATGGATCGGCATCGACAATATTCTTGTTAATACCGCTGCGACCCCTGCTCCCAATCGAACGATTGTAGATTTTAATGGTGACGGAAGATCGGACTATTGTGTGGTCAGGAATATCGGCGGTCAAATTCGGTGGTTTTACAACACAAGCGGAACCGGGGCCGCAACCGTTGCACTTGATTGGGGTTTAGCGGCTAGTGACGTTCTTACGCCGGCAGATTTTGACGGCGACGGCAAAACCGATGTCGCCGTTTGGCGTGACGGTGCACCAACCGTAGCCAGATTTTTTATTCTGCAAAGCGCCACAAACACAGTTCGGTCCGAAGCGTTTGGGCAAACGGGCGACGATCCCACTGTAGTTGCCGATTATAACGGTGATGGTAAGACCGACCTTGCGGTCTATCGTGCTGGAGCAACCGCCGGAGCCCAAAGCACCTGGTTTTATCGAATCACTCCAAACGGTCCGGTTACTTATGTGCCATGGGGTTCGAATGGCGACCGTATATCGCCGGGCGACTATGACGGAGATGGAAAAGCTGACTTTGTCATCGTCAGAAATAATGGTAGCGGGCAGAACGCCTACTGGATGAGCCAATCGACGGCCGGTTTTGATTACCGGGTCTTTGGTAGTCTGGTTGGAACGATGCAAGCGTTGGCTCCGGGCGACTATGACGGCGATGGAAAGACGGATTTGGCGATTGGCGACGGATCCGGTGCTACCGGCCTACTTACTTATCAGCCGAGTACTACAGGCACCGGATATATTCAATTCAGTGGTGCCAATCCTATGACTGACGAACTTGTTGCGGGCGACTACGACGGAGACGGCAGAGCCGATATAAGTGTCTGGCGAAACGACGGCACATTCTGGATACGTAACTCCAGCAATGGTAACTGGACGGCTTTCCAACTCGGGTCTGCCGGCGACGGGCAACCCGCCAGCAACTTCGTCTATTAATTTGTAAGCAGCAAAAACGAAATGTCCGGGTCGGAATCAGTTCCGCCCGGACTTTCTTTTGTCGCGTCGCATAGATTTAATATGCGCACCAACTCATTCACAAACGACCTTAAACGTATTTCTCGATCACTTTCGCGATCGCCTCGCGGGTGACCGCGCCGACAATTCGCTCCTGCTCCTGACCACCCTTAAACAAAATAAGCGTCGGAATGCCGCGAATCCCAAACTGCTGCGGGACGTTCATATTCTCGTCAACATTCATTTTATAGACACCGGCTTTCTCCTGATATTCCTCCGCGATCGCCTCGACCGTCGGAGCGATCATGCGGCACGGGCCACACCACTCGGCCCAAAAATCAACCAAGACCGGTTTGTCCGAACCCAAAACGTCCGTTTCAAAATTACTATCTGTTACTTCTTTTGCAAAATGTGCCATTTATTCTCCTGATTATAGTTAAAATTGCTTTTATAGATATTAGCGAATCGCACAAAAAATGTCTTTTCCGCCAATGATCATTACCTAAAAACTTACAACGATCTTCCCAAAATGCGATCCGCTCTCCATATATTTCAAAGCCTCGCGGGCCTCGTCGAATTCAAAAGTGCGGTCGATCACGGGTCTCATTCCGCTGGATTCGACACCAGCGTTCATATCCTCGAACATCCTACGGGACCCGACAAAAATTCCCTGCATACGAATTCCCTTCATAAAAACGGGAACCGGATTGAATTCGCCTGACATATTTAGTGCCCCGATCAGAGCAATGTGGCCCCCAACGCGAACCGATTTTACCGATCTTGTCAAAGTACCGGTGCCTCCGACCTCAATGACGTGATCGACGCCGCGTCCTCCCGTTAGCTCAAGAACGGCCTTGTCCCAATCCTCAACGGCCTTGTAATTGATTGTCTCATCGGCTCCGAGTCCGTTAGCTTTTGCAAGCTTTTCATCGCTGCTCGAAGTCGCGATGACCTTTGCCCCAAGTTGTTTCGCAAACTGTATCGCAAAAACTGAAACGCCGCCCGTGCCGAGTGTTAAAACCGTATCACCGGCTTTTACATTTCCCGAAACAACAAGTGCATTCCAGGCCGTAACCGCCGCACACGGCAATGTCGCCGCCTCGTTAAAAGAGAGGTGCGCCGGCTCCCGCACTATAGATTCCTCGCTAAAAGCTGCGTATTCCCGAAGCACACCGTCAAAACTACCTGCCCCAATAGCCGTTTTTGCCTTTTCGGCCGACGGCTCGCCATCGATCCAGCCTGCGATTACCGTCGTGCAGACGCGATCGCCGGCTTTCCATTTTGTAACGGCTTTGCCAACCTCGACGACCTCGCCCGAACCATCCGAAAATGGTACCGCCGGCAATTTCATCCGAGGGTTATACGTGCCGCTCACGATCATTAGATCGCGATAATTCAGAGACGCTGCGTGAAACTTGATAAGCACCTCATCGGGCGCGGGCTGCGGAATCTCGCGCTCGACAAGCGTCAAATTTTCGATGCCGAATTGTTGGATCTCGTAAGTTCTCACTATTAGTTTTCCCGCTTGGCGCTAACCGCTGGCTCATTCACCATTTCGATTACGTCTGCCAATGTATATTGCCCCAACTTCTCACCTACGCTCTTGTCGATCTCTTTCTGCAGATTACACAGAACCGCCTCAATATTTCGTCCGACCGGACAATCCTGATTAGGCGATTTTGCATGAAGCGCAAAAACCCCGGCGCACGACACCGCATTATAAATATCGCAAAGACTAACCTCTCGCGGCGGTTTCGCAAGCGACGTTCCACCCAGCGATCCGGTTTGCGAGGCGACCAGCCCGGCGCGGCTTAATTGGCTCAAGATACGACGAATCACAACAGCATTTGTGTTGACGCTGCCGGCGATGCACTCGGACTTAACGCGTTCGGGAGCCTCGGTCGCAACCAGCGTTAAAATATGCACCGCCATCGAAAATTGACTGTTCGTCGCCATATCTGTAACAAGTATAGTTACAATAAAGAATCAAGTCAAACGAATATCAGTGACAAAAAAAGCCGGGCGATCAAACCCGGCTCTCTCGATCTATTTGATTGAGATTATTTTGACGGAATCTTGATCTCGCGTCCGGCGCCGAGCACCGAGTTTGTCAATAGACCGTTGAATTTGGCAACGTCGGTTGGGTTTGCATTGTATCGTTCCGCAACCTTTTGGACAGTGTCGCCGGACTTAGCCTTAACGACTTTGACGCCGTTAGCGGCTGCGGAGCCAGCCGAATTCGTTGGGCGTGCATAGCTGGTCGCCTGGATGTTGTTGCCGCTTACGGGCACAAATACCTTGCCCCGCGGTGCAGCCATACCGGGGTTTGCCGCCATAAGATCGGCGACGGTGACGCCTGTTCGATTTGCGATATTCTGCCAGGTTTCGCCGGACGACGAGTTTGCAAGATTCGTGTTGTTGATCTTCGAGGCCGGAATTCGCCTAAAGAGTGCGACGACCTCATTAGCCTTGCCGGCCGGCACATTGATTATGTACGGTTCGGGCGGCGTGGTGTTGCTGCGAAGGTGCGGATTCAGATATCGGAGATATTGAACGCTCGTGTCCGCGGCTTGGGCAAGGAGGCTCAAGTTGGTCGACGCAGGAATGCGAATACGATCATAAGTGAGCGACGGAGCCGGGCGAATATGTCCAAAGCTGTACTGATTCGGATTATTGGCGATCAAGATCGTCGCGAGAATGTTTGGAACGTAGTTGCGAGTTTCTTGCGGCAAGTAGGGATACGCTGCCCAGAAATTTCGGCTTCCGGCACGCGCTATCGCCCGGTCAACGTTGCCCTCGCCGCAGTTGTAGCCGGCCATTGCGAGTTCCCAGTCGCCGTATCTGTTAAATAGAAACTTCAGATATCGAGCTGACGCTCGTGTCGCTTCGTCAAAGCTGTTTCGCTCGTCGATGAAAGCGGTACGTCTTAAGCCGTAACGTGCTCCCGTGCCGGGAATAAACTGCCACAGACCCGACGCAGCCATGTGCGACATTGCGCTCGGTTTCCAGGCGCTTTCGACCTGACCAAGCCAAGCGACGTTCTCTGGCACGCCCTCTTCCTTAAAGATTCGGCGCGCCATACGCATGAACATCCCGCTCCGGTACAGCCCAACTTCCATCGTGGTCCGGCCGCGGCCGCGATAGTAGTTGATATACTGCTGGATCATCGGGTGAACCTGGAATGAAAACCCGAGCGATTTATTGGCAACGGCGTATTGAATATATTGGTATTGAGCCTGTGCGACCGGATTATTTTCGATCTGTTGCTCGTCTTGGGTCAATTCGAGTCGCGAAAGTTCGTCCAAAGGCGAGGGCTCAAATTCCTGTGTGTTAAAGCCGATCTTTGCGGCGGATGGCGTGTTCGCTCCGTTTGTTGCGATCGTATTGAGCGGAGTCGTACCAATCGGTTTGATCGTCAAATCTTTTGCAAGGTTTGATACCTTATCCGCCAAAACGCCATCAATGTTGGGCCAGTAACATGTCAGCGAAAGGTTCCTGATCTGCGGCAGCTGATTATTGGCCGGAAACTCAATGCGGTAAATGGTCTCGACAAGCTGATCGTAGCAGCCCTTGAGCCGCTGTTCGCGCGGTATATTCAGCGACGAATAGAGAAAAATCTCAATCGACTTATTAAACTTGTCGCCCGCAACTGAACGGTTGCCGTCAACATACGCGAGCAGCCCTTCCTTAAAAGACGTCCCGGCCTTGATCAAGACCTCGTTGACGGCTTCCTGAGCCTTCACGACATCCTGCGTGCGCGTTTCATTGCTCGATCTGGTGCTGGTAACCTGGGCAATCAGACCTGAACTAAATACTAAAAATATAAATGCCGTGAGGCTTAAAACGTTATAAAAATATTTATTCATTAAGTAACTTAAACGCTGAGACAAAAATATAGTTCCGCTTATGTCGCCGAGGATACAAAGCAGCATTTTATCGGTAAAAGAATACCATTTTGAGAACCGCCAAGTCAAAATCAAGGTACAGTGCGAAAGTCGGCTCCTCCTCACTTTGCCGGAACTCTAACCAGCCTTCGAAGCCTTGGCTTTTTGTTTCTCGGCAGGTATTTTGCTCTCACGTAATGCAGCGTCAAACACCTGCCGTACATTCTCGACAAATATAAACGTTAAATCGTCGCGAACTTCCTGTGGAAGATCCTCAAGATCACGTTTATTCGGCGCGGGCAAAATGACGGTCTTGATCTTTGCACGACGAGCCGCAAGCAACTTTTCTTTGACTCCGCCAACCGGCAAGACGTTGCCACGCAAAGTTATCTCGCCCGTCATCGCGACATCCTTTCTAACAGGTCGCTGCGAAAGGACCGAAACCAGTGCCGTTGCCATCGTGATGCCTGCGCTTGGCCCGTCCTTTGGTATCGCGCCTTCGGGCAAGTGAATGTGGATGTCAAAATTATCGAGCACGGTTTCGTCTATCCCGAGGTCCTTTGATCGGGCTTTCGCGTATGAAAACGCTGCCTGCGCCGATTCCTGCATCACTTCGCCAAGCTGACCGGTTAAAAGCAGCTTTCCCTTCCCTTTTGTCTTAAGAGCCTCGATAAACAGGATATCGCCGCCGACCGCAGTCCATGCAAGACCCGTGACGGTACCGATCTCGTCTTTTTTGAGGGCTCCCTCGGAAAATATGCGTGAAACGCGCAGAAAGTCTTTGAGATTGTCTGCGGTAACGTGCATTTGCGTGAATTTGTCTTCAAGCTCCGCTTTGTTGCGGGCCACCTTTCGGCAAACCTTGCCAATCTCGCGTTCCAGTTGTCGCAAACCAGCTTCTTGCGTGTATTCCGAAACGATCTTTGTGATCGCCTTCCGGTCAAATTTCACGTCGTTTTTAGCAAGGCCATTTTCCTCGATCTGTTTAGGTATCAGATGCCGTTTCGCAATTTCGAGCTTTTCCTCCTCGGTGTAACCCGAAAGCGAGATCGTCTCCATTCGGTCGCGTAATGCTGGCTGCACCGTATCCAGGATGTTCGCGGTCGTCATAAACATTGCATTCGACAGATCGAACGTAACGCCAAGATAATTGTCGCGGAATGACGAATTTTGCTCGGGATCGAGCACTTCCAGTAAAGCGCTCGACGGGTCGCCGCGAAAATCAGCGCCGACCTTATCTATCTCGTCAAGCATTATCAGTGGATTGTTGGTCCCCGCCTGTTGGATCGCCTGAATGATTCGCCCCGGCATCGCTCCGACATAAGTACGGCGATGGCCGCGGATCTCAGCTTCGTCGTGGAGACCTCCCAGCGAAAGGCGAACAAACTTGCGATTAAGAGCACGTGCGACCGAACGGCCAAGTGATGTCTTACCGACGCCGGGAGGGCCGACGAGACACAGGATCGAGCCTTTTGGCTTTTCCCGCAGCTTGCGAACGGCGAGCGACTCGACGATCCGTTCTTTCACACGCTCCAGCCCGTAATGGTCGTCGTCAAGTATCTTCTCTGCCTTTTTGAGATTGAGATTGTCCTTAGAGGCTTTCGACCAAGGCAGATCCGTGACGATGTCCAGCCAATTCCGAAGCGTTGCAGTCTCAGCTGTGTCGGGATGCATCCGCTCAAGCTTTTTCAGCTGTCGAAGCGATTCTTCCTCAGCATTTTCGGGCATTTTGGCTTTGAGTATCTTATCGCGATACTGCTCGATCTCCTCGAAAAGTTCGTTGCCCTCGCCGAGTTCCGATTGAATAGCTTTCAATTGCTGTCGAAGAAAATACTCGCGTTGCGAACGGTCGATGTCCGCCCGTGCCTGTGTGTTAATTTCTTGCTGAACGGTGAGAACATCGATCTCTTTGCTCAGAAGATCGTTAACGCGACGAAGCCGGGGCGTCGGATCTTCGACGTCGAGAACGCTCTGGGCATCCTCGACTCTAAGTTCGAGATTTGAGGCGGCAAGGTCGGCCAGACGGCCTGCGTCGTCGAGATTCGCGATAATTGCAAGCACCTCAGGCGAGATATTTTTGCCGAGGCTCGCCGCTCGCTCCATCGAACCACGTACGTTCCTGACCAATGCCTCGACCTCAAGCGAATTCTCGGGCGCAAGCGGCTCGGATATCGGTGTGACGCTAGCTTTTACATATTCGCCGCTGCCTTTTACCGAATCTACACGACACCGCGAAAGCCCTTGTATCAAAATTCGAATGCGACCGTCAGGCAGTTTGAGCATTCGCATAATGATCGCTACGGTGCCGACCGAATAGAGATCGTCTTGCTCTGGCTCCTCCTTATTTACGTCCTTTTGCGAAACCAACAGGATCATCCGGTCCTGACTAAGGCCTTGCTCGACGGCGCGGATAGAACGATCTCGCGAAACAAACAAAGGAACGATCATGAATGGATAAATAACAATGTCGCGCAGCGGCAGAACCGGGAGCTCCGGCGGGATCTGCATCATCGGCTCAATTGCGTCTGCTTCGGCCAGGGCGACCGGGAACTCGTCGAGATCAACCATAAACCTCTATGTTAGGGAAATTAGGTGGAAAGGGCAAAGCCCGTTCTAATCGGGAGTTTTATTTGGCGGGTTTCGCTATTTCTTCTTTTTCTTTTTGGATATCGGCGAGGCCTTTCGTGATCCAACCAGAACCTTGAGCTCGCTCATAAATTCCGATACGTCGGCAAATTCGAGGTAAACCGATGCAAATCGAACATACGCAACCTTGTCGAGAGCCTTCAGGCGACGCATTATGATCTTTCCGATATCGCTTGTCGGTAACTCGCGATCGAGCGAATCCTGAACATTTTTTTCGACTTCATCGACGATCTTCTCGAGCTGTCCGGTTGAGACGGGCCGTTTTTCGGCCGCTCTAAATAGCCCTGCAAGCGCCTTATTCCGATCCCAGCTCTCGCGTTTGCCATCTTTTTTGACGACCATGTATGGGATTTCATCAATTCGTTCGTACGAAGTAAAACGTCGTCCGCATCCGAGGCATTCACGGCGGCGGCGAATCGAATCACCGTCCTTGGCCTCGCGCGAGTCGACCACCTTATCTTCGATATGTGAACAAAATGGACAGCGCATAGTTTAACTTTCAGGCTCAAAATCCGGCGAGTCCGATTCGATCTCGCGTTCGGCGTTCTCTCCGGACAAAAGACTCCGAAACCGTTCAATACTTATATCACCATGAAAGAAATAATATAACCCAAAAAACACCGCAGGTGCGAAATAAACTAAGTGCATCGCGATCGAAACCGCCGCTGCGTCTTCGCGTCTTATTTCGTTATTTAAGAAAAGCAGGCTGGCAGCGGTCGCTGTATGGAACGCTCCGGCTGCACCGCCAGGGGTCGGCACGACGGAGCTGACGGCCGCAAAACCCATAATAAACAACGAATCGCTAAAGGTGATTGGCAGATCAAAAGCGAGTAAAACCAGCCACGTCGGTACCGCGATCGCAAGCCAAAGCAGAAAGGTCCAAAACGAGACCCAAAAGATCTCACGCCAATCGCGCAGTATCGCCAGGGCCGAGGCTAGCTGTTTCAGAATACTCAGAAAAATCTTTTGCAAGCGAACCGGGATCCAGGAACGTGTCGTCACCCTTTCGGTCCAATTAACCACTCTCAGCGAGATCCGTTGAAATACTATCAGCGCGGCGAAACCAACGACCACGCCCAAGAGCATAAGCCAGCCGACCCATTCGACATATTCAAATTCGGTCTCGCGACCAGGCTGCGGCGTAAACCACAATAGGTTAAATGCGAAAAAGCTAACCAACGCCGCGAGATCGAATACACGCTCCAAGCCGAGTGTGACCAAAGCCGCGCTCGGCCGCACACGCCGGTCCCGCATCGGCAGCCACATTGGGCGAACGATCTCGCCCATTCTCCCAATGAGAAAGATTGCGGCAAAGCCGACCGTCGTGGTCGCAAAAAGCTCTTTTAGACTCGATGGCGTAATTGGCTCGAGCAAAACTTTCCAACGGATTGCCCTCAGCAAATAGCCAACGCAGATTATCAAAACCGAGACAACCAATAGTAGCGGGTCCGCCCGTCGAAGACTCGCGGTCACTAGGTTCCAATCCAGACTTCGGCCAAAAAACCAAAAGATAAAGACCGCGAACAACAAGAGGAGTATGAATTTTATGTATTTGCGCAATTCGATCGTTCCCGAACCTCGAACCGGTTCCTGATGCAAGACCCTCTTTTGCATAACCGACAGTTGCGCCGGATAAGCAATAAAGACAAAAGATACCGTATTTCTATAGAATTTCTAAATCGGGGGATTAAACGCTCTAATCTGCTGTTCGACGAACTCGACGAGTTTTGCCCTTATCTCATTCCGAACGCGTCGGAAAACCTGCAAAACATCGTCGTCATTTCCGCTAGCTTCGGCAGGATCGTCAAAACTCCAATGCACACGAGTTACTTTGCCAGAGAAGACGGGGCAGGATTGGTTGGCGTTATCGCAAACAGTTATGACGAAGTCGAAGGGCGTGCCCAGAAATTCGTCGAGACATTTTGATCGGTGAGAAGAAATATCTATGCCGATCTCCCGCATAACGGCTGTCGCTTGCGGACGAACGAAACTCGCCACGGTGCCGGCGCTCGCGACTTCGAATTTGTCACCGGCCAGTTCCCGCAAAAGCCCCTCGGCCATCTGGCTGCGAGCGGAATTGCCGGTACAGAGTATCAACACTCGTTTCTTTGGCATTTTCTTAAGATTCGGCCGCGAAAAAACGACTCTGAAAATACAACGCGACATTTACCAGCCCGATTAACACAGGTACCTCGACTAAAGGGCCTATAACAGCAGCTAATGCAGCTCCGGAATTTATCCCAAATACAGCGACGGCCACCGCGATAGCAAGTTCGAAATTATTGCTGGCCGCCGTGAACGACAGCGTCGCCGTTTTGGAATAATCAGCCCCGACTTTGCGGCCCATGTAGAAGCTGACCAAAAACATCACGACGAAATATATCAGCAGCGGTATCGCGATCCGTACCACGTCAAACGGTAGCTGGACGATGAGATTCCCTTTCAGGCTGAACATTACAAAGATCGTGAAAAGCAGAGCGATCAGCGTAAGCGGACTGATGCGCGGGATGAACTCGCTGTGATACCACTCCTTGCCTTTTGCTTTGACGAGCAAAAAACGGGTCAGCATTCCCGCAATAAACGGTATCCCGAGGTAGACGAACACGCTCTGAGCGATCTGCCAGATGCTGACGTCGACCGCGATCCCTTTCAGCCCAAAATATGGCGGCAGAACGGTGATAAAAAACCACGCATATACGCTGTAAAACAAGACCTGAAATACGCTGTTGAATGCAACCAGTCCAGCCGCGTATTCGCTGTCGCCTTTCGCCAATTCATTCCAAACGATCACCATCGCAATGCACCGCGCGAGGCCGATCATGATCAATCCGACCATATACTCGGGCTGGCCGCGCAAGAAAATTATCGCGAGTGCAAACATCAGGATCGGGCCGATGAGCCAGTTCTGCACAAGCGAAAGGCTGAGGATCTTGGTATTGCGAAAGACCTCGCCTAAATTTTCGTACCGCACCTTGGCAAGCGGCGGATACATCATCAAGATCAGGCCGACGGCGATGGGGATGTTGGTAGTCCCGATATTAAAACGGTTAATAACGCCCTCGACACCGGGATAAAGGTATCCGGTGATCACGCCGAGAAACATCGCCGAGAAGATCCAAAGCGTAAGGAATCTGTCCAGGAATGACAGCCGCGTTACCGGATTGCAGTTGGTAGCAGACATAAATTGATTATCTAGTTAACGGCACTTTCACAGCAAAACGTGAGATTCACATATTTGCCGGTCTTTCTGTCAAAACGTGCCACAAACACTTCCCAGTCCGTTTCGAAAAGCTCGCCGCTGGTTCGGCCACTTTTGTTGCAATGCTCCGTTCTAAAGCAGCGAGGCCCTTCGAAACTTTTTCTGCCGTTACGTTCTACGTCTTCCATATCTACTAACAGCAAGCGGTTTTTACCTCTTGCTCTTTGGCGTTTATCCCGACAAATGTCGGCACACAGCAAGTCGCGTCCGTGCTCTTATTTGCCGTTTCTGGCAGATTGTCCGTAAGCACCGCAAAGACTTCCCACTCGTTGCCATCGGGGTCGTGCACCCAGGCTTTGTCTTGCAGAGCGTAACAGCAGGTCGTCTGCATTTCTTCACGCGGAGTCAGTCCTCGCTCTTTCCACAACTCGCGCATAGCCAAAACATCTTCGGTCCCGGCGACCTGAATGCCAAGATGTGATATCGCACCCTGTCCGTCGAACGGATTTTGGTTGAGCGTTAAATTGAGAGGTGGATTTTGTACGTCAAACTTGGCGTAACCCGTCCGAACCTTGCTCGGCTCAATACCGAGCATTTTTTTGTAGAATTCGATGCTGGCTTCTACATCCTTTACGTTGATCGCCAAATGAGCTTTTAATGTATTAATTGTGGTCATAATAATTCTCCTTTCCGAAAACAACAATTACGTCTAGCCGTAAATGTATTCCGAGAATATGTGAGATTTACAATTATGTCAAGCCATAAATGTAATATGATATAATTTTTTTGTATGGCACGATCGGGCAAGTTTAAACTCGATGAATTTTTCGCCGCTTTGGCCGACCGCACGCGGCTCCGCCTGCTTAATCTAATGCGTGACGGTGAGGTATGCGTGTGTTTTTTTGCCGAAACGCTCGGCACAAATAACCCGAAGATCTCGCGGCACCTCTCCTATCTCAAGCGTGCAGGGCTGGTCACCGGCCGCCGGGACGGCAAATGGATTCATTACAGCCTCAATCTGCCAAAAGACGCCAAAGCGGCCGAATTGTTTGACTCACTTTTAAAAACTCTTGAAACCGATGAGGAAATGCAGGCCGACCGTGCCGCTTTGATCGACGTCTGCTGTGCCCCGAGGAACCAGTTTGTGACTATCGGAACTAAATCCGATCGCTAGGTTCACCTCTCCGAGTCCTCGCATTTCCAGTTAATTCCGTATATCTTTTTGTTGGAACTTTTGGTTTTTGCCTTTCGTAACCAATTCTTGACAAGGCGAGTTTTCGTGCTTTGTAGCTTTTGGCCTATGGCAGGGTGGTTTCGGGAGATATCGCGTTGGAAGCATTAAAGGCTGTGACCGAAATTAATGGTGCGGAACTCGTCAGGCGTGCTCGCGCAGGTGACGGCGCGGCGTGGGAGGATATCGTTTCGGGCTATTCGCGGCGGATTTTCAACCTCGCATATCGGTTTACATCCAGCATTGACGCGGCCGAGGATCTCACGCAAGACGTTTTCATCAGAGTTTACAGGTCGCTGGACCAGTACGACCAGAAGCACGGTGACCTTGCGAATTGGCTGATGCGGCTCGCACGCAATTTGATAATCGACGATTACCGGCACCGCCAGCGTAATCCGCAAAACACAAGGGCGGACGCAGTTGACGATCACCAGTATCACCTGCGGGCCGCGGGAACGTCGGCCCACAGAGAGATCGAGCGGAAGGAGCTGGCGAGCCAGGTGCAGGAAGGCATTGACAAACTGCCCGAGGATTTGCGGACGTGCGTAATCCTGCGTGACATTGAAGAACTCACATACCAGGAGATCGTCGATGTTTTGAAGATTCCCGAGGGCACTGTGAAATCGCGAATAAACCGCGGAAGAATTGAACTGGCGAAAATATTGAGAAGGATGAGAGTGGTAACGATTTAGTAAGGGGTAGAAAATTATGAATAAGGAGCAGCAAAACATTGTAAATTGTTCGACGTTCGAAGAATTGTTGACCGATTACCTGGACAAGACGCTGGAAAGCACGGCCCACAAGGCTGTTGCGGCCCACGCTTTGAGCTGCCCGCTGTGTCATTCTCTCCTGAACGACGTAAAAGAATCTCTCGAAGTATGCCGCAAGATCAGCGCACCGAGCGCGTCCGTAACGCGGCTCGAGGCCCGGGTGCTCTCGATGACTATGCCGGAAACGGCGATGGCTTGTGACGATTTTGAATGCTCGCTGACCGATTATCTCGACGGCTTTCTGCCCGCTCAGGTTTTCCACCGCTGGGAACGTCACGCCGCTCTCTGCAAAGGATGCGAAGATCTGCCCGGAATGGTTGTCCGCTCGATCGCAGCTTGCTACACATATAAAATGGATGAGCTTGCCATACCCCAAGGTTTGCACGACCGCATTCTCCAATCGACGATCGGCGCAGCCGAAGCTCCGGTGGCGAAAGCATCGTGGGCGGCGGTGGCAACTGATTGGGTACGTGGGTTAAGATGGCCCGTCGGCATCCCGCAACTCGCACCTGTCGCGATGATGATGCTTTTCGCGTTTCTGATGTTTAGCCAGACGGTCTCGGCTGACGGTTCGCTCGCGGGCGTTTATCAAAAGAGCTTTGAGCTTGCCGAGCAAACTTATAAACAAGGAGCCGACGCCTGGAACGGCAAGCCCGCAGCATTAGATCAGGCTCCGAAGCAGGATTCGATCACAGGCACGACGGACATCTCGAACGAGGACAAGAAATAGATGAATTGTGCCTATCACAGCCAAAACGCCGCAGTTGTCAGCTGCAATGGGTGCGGACGGCCGCTTTGTCCGGCTTGCGATCACCGTATCAAGGGTTTCCCGTATTGTCAGGACTGCATAGTTTTGGGTGTCGATCTTTTGCGTCAGCAAAGTCAGACGAACCACGTTCCGTTTGTAAAAAAGCGCACCTCACCCGTGATAGCGACCGTTCTGTCGATGATCTGTCCTGGCCTGGGTGCCGCCTACAATGGTCAGACTGTAAAGGCTCTGGTCTACTTTGGTGTGTTTATCGGGCTGTTTCAGATGGCTCTGATCACTGGCACGGCGCTGTTCGTGTTTGGTTTTATGGGTATGTGGTTCTTCTCGGCTCTTGATGCATGGCGAACCGCTCAGATGATACGCTCCGGCTTGACGCCAGACGTTGCTGATGATGTATTGGTAAAGAGATTTTCCGGCAATCCAAAATTGTGGGGCATCGTTCTTTCGGCGTTGGGCGCCGCGTTCTTGCTCCAGTCGATATTCCCTGTGCGCGGTCTTATCCGCGGTTTGTTGCCGTTGATGCTGATAGCTCTAGGCATATATGTGCTTCGGGGTTATATTTTTAAGCCGAAGGTGGAAGAATCGAGGTGGACGGGCGCCGGTCAGTCAACGAGTTTTGCTCTGACGCAAACGCGTTATAATGAGGCGGATTACAAGGTTACAAACGACTTCGCCGACCGGGCGCGGAGCGGAAGCTGGAAGGATATTTAGGATCGCGATATATTAGAAGGAGTTATTCTTATGCTAAAAGCAGCAGGTGTTGGTGGGAGTATTTTGGTGATGATCGCATTGATCATCGCTTTGCTCAAAACGCTTATCGCGTTTGTCGGATTTATTTCGTTTGCTTTCAAAATAATTATCGTCTTGGCCTTTATCGCGGTGTTCGCAGGCGTCGGGTTTTTGATTTTCCGGGGCTGGCAAAATAGCCGTCGTCGCGATTAGACGGGCCGCGATCTATTTCGTAGGTGTTAAACAAAGGCAAATGTATGCTACTGTACATTTGCCTTTTTGTTAAACTTGTGTTTACATAAGAGTTCCTTTTCTTAGTATTGGGAAACTTACAAGCGGGTTTTCAATTAGACAGCGAGAGTTTGTTTTTTACGAGTTGACTCTTGTTCGAAGGTTTCGCGTTAGTCGCTCGCGGCTATTCTTGCGTGATTCCGTGTACCGAAACGATGGATTTTCGGTGCGTGATCATTACAAAGGAGCTTAAAAGCATAATGCTGAAAAACGACAAGTCATATACTTTTCTTTTAGCGCATTCATCAAAATCTAAGATATATATTAAGCGTGTAGCTATTTCTAAGAGCTATTTGCATTTTGGTTCTGTTGGCATTTTTCTGCTTTTGGGAATTTCTACCTTGGCAGTCGGTGTAAGCGGAGTCGTTAAGACGACTGCGTTTGCGGAATCGGTTAACTCGACGGCGGTTGTCGCCCAGCTTACGGCCGAATCTTCCAAACCAACCGAAAAGATCGATTATTCTCGCCCGTCTGAGTCGAATGAACTTGCATTCAACAGCGGCGGACCTGAAGAAAACGAATCTATCGATGACGAAGATGCCGGTATCAAGAAAAAGATAGACCTATTGAAGATCAATTCCAACCCCTCGTTCCTTCCAACGATGTGGGCTCACCTGGGCAAGATCAACAACGAATTCGGTTTTCGCCTTAATCCATTTGGCGGTCGGAGTTACGAGTTTCATCCAGGAATGGATATCGACGGCGAGCGTGGTGATCTGGTTGTCGCTCCGGCCAGCGGTACGGTTGTCAAGGCCGGTTATAACGGTGGCTACGGCAATTTGATCGAGATCGATCATGGCAACGGCCTGGTCACGCGTTATGGCCACCTTTCGAAGATCGAAGCAGCCGTGGGAGACACGATTACACGAGGCCAGCTGATAGGGTACGTGGGTTCGACAGGCCGCTCCACCGGACCTCACCTTCATTTTGAATTGAGGTTAGGTGAAAAATCGATAAACCCCCGATACCTTTTGCCGCCCGAACCCGTTGATTTAACAAAGATCGTAAAATAGTCGGGCACCGAAAGATTTTAGACAAAGCGAGTCAAATTAGTGGCTCGCTTTTTTTGTAAATGCCCTATTACTTGTTAGTATTTATCTATCCTGAAAGCAGATTTAACCGATCACTTGGGAATCTTAATTATGAAATTGCAAAATAACCGTCTGTTTACCGTCGCGATGATGTTCGCGATTACGTTCTCCACTATTAGCATTGCATTCGCGACTCCCGACGAGGGAATGTTTGCGCCCGGGCAGATTTCCGGGCTGCCGCTCAAAAAGCGTGGGCTGAAGATCAAGCCGATCGACATTTACAATCCCGCGGGCGGCGGACTTACCGACGCTGTCATTCGTCTAAGCATTGGCTGTACGGCGGAGTTTGTCTCGCCGGACGGCCTGATCCTGACCAATCATCACTGCGGATTAGATGCTGTCGCCGCAGCTTCGACGCCGGGAAACGATCTTGTCGAAACGGGCTTTAACGCCGGCAGCCGCGCGGGCGAGATTTCAGCCAAAGGCTACTCGATCTTTATCACAGAACGGGTCGACGACGTAACAGCTAAGATAAAGGCCGGAACCGAAACCCTCACAGGTGAAGCCCTAGCGGCCGCGTACAAGAAAAACTTGGACGATCTGCAGGCATCCGAACAGGCAAAGGCTCCCGCCGGTTCCGTCATTCGCATACAGATGCTGAACAGCGGCTATTTCTTTTACCTTTATCAAACGCGTCAGTTCAAGGATGTTCGCGTCGTTTATGCTCCGCCGCGTAACATTGGCGTCTTTGGCGGCGACCCGGACAATTTCGAATGGACACGACACACGGGCGATTTCACATTTTTAAGGGCGTACACCGGTCCGGACGGATCGGCCGCCGAATATGCGCCGAACAACGTTCCATACAAGGCCAAGAAATATCTGACGATGAATATCGGCGGCGTTAAGGAGAACGATTTTGTCTTTGTGCTCGGCTATCCCGGAGGCACGACACGTTACCGCGAGAGTTGGTCGATGCAATACGGCCGCGACGCTAACCTGCCATTTCTTGAGAAATATCTTGGCGCCCTCGCCGACTCTCTTAAACGGATCGGCTCGACCGATGAAGAGAAACGGCTCGCGTTCCAGGGCGACATCGCAAATTTTGACAACTACAACAAGAAGTACGGCGGCGACCACATTCGGCTAAAACAGGCGGGTGTCGTTCAGGCACGCCAGGCCGAGGAAGCTCGTCTTGCCGCGTGGATTGGCCAAAGTGCAGACCGGCAGAAGAAATACGGCTCCGTTTTACCTGAATTGAAAGCTCTTTCCGAAGAGACCAATGCCGCATCCAAGCGGGACGTTATCGTCCGCCGTTTTCCGGACCCAAATTCCATGGCTGTTTTCGGCCAGATCGTCGCCGCGGCCACCGCCGTCAAACAGGGCCGCTCGCTCAACGCCGCAGCACAGGCCGGAAAGGCGGCTGAGATCGCCGATGCCCTGAAAGACCGAGAACCCGCTCACGAAGGTGAGATGCTCAAGTTCTTTTTCAAGGCATTTGACGATCTGCCTGACGGCCAAAGATTTGCGGTTGCCGACACGAAATTTGGCAACAAGAAAGGTAAAGAACGCCGCGAAGCCGAGGCTGCGTTTGCAGGGGAGTTGGCTGACGGCCCGTACACTTCGCCGCAAAAGCTCGCCGAGCTTTATGGTTTGTCATGGAACGAGATGCAGGCTCAGCATCCTTTCACCGCCGGCCTCGTCGATGAAAGGACAGCTCTCGCCGGACGCACGGCCAAATTTGCCGCCAGCATCGACCGCCTTCGTCTGCACTATATGCAGGCTCTAACCGAGATGAAAGGAATGTCGCCGGTTTATCCGGACGCCAATTCGTCTTTGCGTTTTTCGTACGGCAATATCAAAGGCTATCAGTCACGAGAGGCAGAATACCGAGGACCGTTCACGACGATGAAGGGCATGTTTGAAAAGGAGACGGGTGAGAATCCGTTCGATCTGCCGCAAAAGCTCAAGGATTTGCAGGCTGCCCGTGATTTCGGTCGATACGGCAGCGGCGACAGCGTTGTGCTCAATTTCCTCTCGACCACGGACATTATCGGCGGCAACAGCGGCAGCCCGATCCTCAATGGTAACGGCGAACAAGTGGGCATCTGCTTCGACAGCAACTTCGAGGGCCTCGGCAATGATTTCTACTACGACCCGGCCGTCAACCGTACGATCTCGGTCGACATCCGCTACGTTCTTTTCGTCACCGAGAAATTCGGCGGCGCCAAATGGGTCGTCGATGAAATGAAACTGGTCGGCGGCGCGAAAGCCAAAGCGGCTTACTAGCAACAACTGTTGCAGCTCCCACGATACTAAGTTTACAAGGCGGTATGAGGCTTCGTTCATAATGGACGAAGCCTTTTATCTATCTAACTGAACACCTCTACTGAAAAACGTGAACCGGGTTGCCGCTCGGTACGCTTCGCGGAATAAGTTTGCGTAACTCGCGTTCGTTTGCTCTAGGGTCAAGCAGACCGTACCGCAGAAAGGCGACGAGTTGACGAAACTCGCGGTTCGATAATACAACCGGTGTAGCCAGCGCCGGATCAATGCGTGCAAGGACCGGAACATACGGCCCTCGGGGTCCTTGAAGATCTACGTCCAGGCCCGCCAGCACTGGGTCGTACGCGGCTGCAGATCCGATAGCGTTTAGGTGAAAACGCAACGCATCTTCCAGCCTGGTAAATGCACCGTTATGAAAGAACGCGGGCTGCAGGGCGAGATTCCGAAGCGGCGAGGTCCTGAAGGCGTAGCGATCGTTCTGGTTGCCTGTTACCTGTTCCAGGCCGAAATCTTCGTTTGCGCCGGGCCCGTCGAATGTCACGTTACCCACCGTTGGAGCGATCTGCGGAATACCGGCGACGTGTTGCTGAAAGTCGCTGAACATTTCGTTTGACTGCCCCGAGACCGCATGACAGTTGACGCAATTGGCCGAGCCGAAGAATAGCAGCGCACCACGTTTTTCGTCGTCCGCCATCGTATTTTTGTGCCCACGGGCGAATTGGTCGATCGGCGCATCGGCGTAGACCAGCGTGAATTCGAACTCGGAGATCGCCTTGGCGAGCATCTCATAGGTGATCGGGCCACCATTCCTAACTTCCGGGAAGTTCCGTCCAAACATCCTACGATACTCGTTGTTGGCGTTCAGCCTCGCTGCAACTGCGTGGCGTATGACGTCATGGTCGAGGCCCAGTACGATCGGATCAAAGCCCGCCATTTCAACATTCTCCGTAACGGGAATAAAGGCCTGAGCGGTCAATAAATGCGGTAGCGACGAAAGTGATGTGCTTTCGGGTGGCGGAAACTGAAACCCGCCGCTATTGTCGAACGGGTTGCCCGAGAGCGAGGCGAAACGTGAGTTCCACATCAGCCTCGGATAAAAGGCGTTGTTGAGAACCATCGGCGTCCGCCGCTGATTTCGCGGCCCGGTGCGATCCGGCCCAACGATATTATTATTCTCAATTCCAATCGCAATTGACTGTGAATCGCCGAAGCCCCCCGGGGCGGCGTGACAACCCGAGCACGAGTTGTCGTTATTCAGGCCGAGAAGACTGTCGTGAAATGCTAGTCTTCCGAGTTCCGCCAATCGGTTGTCGATCTTGCGTCCGAGCCACTGCTCGAGGCTGCTGCCAACCCGGCCGGTGAAACGGTGCGCTTCGAGCACTCCCGACAATTGCTCATCGAGATCGTTGTCGGTCCTTGCCGAGGTGCTCGGCGTTAGAATCACTGCCGCTCCCGCGATAAATGCGAGGACTATTACCATCAATTTCAAATTCCGAATATTCATGCTGAAAAACCTCCTGAGATTGTTCGACTATCACTCGATCCGCAAACGGTTACGTAAACTTCGTTTGTCAATCACCTCTTTAATGTCCTTGCACCGGCAATGTTCGAATACGGCGAATCACCGGACGAGTTAGAGGCTCTCACTCGATACCGATAGATTGTATTTCCGGCCAAGCCGGAATCACTGTATGACGTCGCGGTGCCGGCTACAGTAGCGACCTGCTCAAATCCGAGACAGGTCGACCCCTGACATCGCTCGATCTTTACTTCGGTCTGGTTCGTCGATCCGTTCGTCCAGTTCAAGCCGATCGAACTCCTCGAAAGTGCCCTACCGGTAAGGTTCGTTGGCGTTTCCGGCAAAGTCGGAGCATTTACGGCGATAGAAACGATACGAGGCAAACTCGTAAGACCGAAGATGTCGGTGACCACCAGCGACGCCGCATAAGTCCCGGGTGTCGAATAAAGGTGCGTGACCTTAACTCCGGTGGCGGAACTTCCGTCTCCGAAGGTCCATGCCCACGATACTAAGGGGTTAGGACCGATTGATCCGCTACCGTCAAAGGAGACCAACAAAGGTGATGTTCCGGTGGTCGGATTTGCGGCGATTATTGCAACCGGTTCTATCGGAGTGATTACGATCGGCGGCTGGAAGCACGTTACCAGTGCATCGTAACCGCCCGTGGCACACACATTGCCATTTGGCAAAGCGGTGGCCCATACCGTTGGCAACCGGGAAAAGCCCTCCCACAGCAATGTTCCGTTCCGGCTGTAACCCGCAGTCACGCCCTGCATGTATTGGTTACCCAGAATGTCCCGGATCACCGGGCCTCCTACGCCGGACACTACAGTGGTGCCGTCGGCAAGTACAAAAATGGCGGCCGGCATCTCATCTCCGCTTAGGGCGGCGTCTCGCCGGGCTTGCCACCTCACGGTACCATTGGTGCTCAGGGAAACGATCCACCAGTCGAAATATCCACCCGACGACATCCGGCCGGCGACAACCAGGCTGCCGTCAGGGGCCTTGGCAATACGCGTCGCGTAGGCGCAGCAGATCGGCGGATTGGCATCCGTTCGCCACAA